>CAZSVE010000015.1:0-45754 GCA_964610175.1 uncultured Thiotrichales bacterium | reverse complement strand
GATACCTTGAAGGATATGTCATCTCGACCGAAGGGAGAGATCTTGTGCATTTGGAGTTTTTCAAGCCAGAAGATTTCTCGCTACGCTCGAAATGACAGATTAAAAGTTTTTCGATCGTTTTATCGTGGTCCGGTGCCGGCGGGTCTCGGCCACGATAGCCATGGGGCCGTCGGCGACAGGGAACGCATTATATGCACGGATGGTGGTTGGGACTATTTTGTTTATTTCCGACTCATCGCAAATGAGCTAGGTTTTACGAAACGCCGGTTTTGCTTTACCAATGCCGGGTAGTGCCTTGCCGGTTCGAGCACAAGCTTCGCCAAAAGCTTTTCCACCCTCACGGGGGAAAAGCCCCATCGAAGGGGAGCGATTTCAGTGGATTTGCTCCCTTGGTTTCTCCTTTGGCATGTTTCTCCTTTGGCATTTCAAATGCGCGGAGGGGATAATCCCGGTACTATATTCCGTTGGCCATAACGTAAGTCGTTTCATGACTGGCAATGACTTGCAGGGATGCCTTTTCCGGCGCGCCGTAAGGTTGTCTCGATCCCTGGAGAGCCACGGGGTGCTCCCTTGAGGTATCGGAAAAACAAAGATATCGAGAAAACCGGTGCGTGCGCCAAGACCCATCCCGCTTCAGTCTTGGCGCGAAGCGCTAACATGTCCGGGGGCATCGAAATCACCCTGTTCATTGGCTCGTTGTAGGGAACGGTCGTTGCGCCATCCCGAGGAATTCCGATCGTTTTGTCGAAGATCCCGGTAATCGATTTGTTTATTTCCGGCTCATCGCAAGTGAGACAGATTTTACAGGACGCCAATTTTGCTTTACCGATGCTAAAGCATGCTTTGTCGGTTCGGGGCGAAGCTTCGCCAGGAGACTAATGATGAATGACTTTCCCGAAATGAAAGAGAATCTTTCCGCTGAAGAAAAGCGCATACTTTTGAAGAAGTTGCTACGGGATAAAGCAGCCCGGAAAAAGACCTCGCATCCCTTATCCTACGGACAGAAAGCGCTGTGGTTTTTATACCGAAGTGCTCCAGGGAGCGCCGCTTACAACGTGGCCGGGGTTTGCCGCATCGTTTCTCTTGTCGACATACGGGCCTTGCGGGATGCGTGTCGGACATTGATTGCCCGCCATCCAGCCCTGCGCAGCACATTTTCGCTACAAGATAATCAACCCGTCCAGATCGTTCATGGCGTCCAGGAGTTCGATTTCGAGGAAATCGATGTGTCGAAGGATACCGATACGGAACTCCATGAGCGAGTACGGGCGGCCTATCGGTCTCCGTTCCATCTGGAGAAGGATTCGCCGTTTCGTGTCCGCCTGTTCACACGCGCACCGAAAGATCATGTCCTGTTGATGGCGTCGCCTCATATCGCTTACGACGGATGGTCCACCTGGATATTGGTGTCGGAGTTATTGTCGCTGTATTCGGTCCCAAAGGCCGATCACGCGGCGACGTTACCCCCCATGAAGTGGCAATATCAGGATTTCGTCCGCTGGCAAACCGAATTGCTGGCAGGTCCCGAAGGGAAACGGTCATGGGAATATTGGCGAGAAAACCTGGCAGGTGAGTTGCCGGTGCTCGATCTACCCACCGATCGACCACGTCCGGCGGTGCAATCCTATAATGGCGCGACCCTTACCTTCAATCTGCCAGCGGAGTTGACGAGGCAACTCAATAACCGGACGCAGGCATCGAACGTCACGCTCTACATGATGGTCATGGCCGCCTTCCAGGTGCTGTTGCACCGTTACACGGGTCAAAACGATATTATCGTGGGTTCGCCCACCGTGGGCCGTAGCCGGGCTGAATTCCAGGACATCGTGGGATACTTCGTCAATACCCTCCCCATGCGCGCCGACTTCTCGGAGGACCCACCCTTCGATGCCTTTCTGAACCAGGTACGCGAGACCATGGTGAACGGATTGGGTCATCAGGATTACCCCTTTCCTCTTCTGGTCGAACGTCTGCAACCCCAGCGGGATGCCAGCATTTCTCCCATCTTCCAGGCCTTGCTGGTCATGCAGAAGATCCAAAACGACGATGAGCTGTCCGCTTTCGTGATGGATGCCGCAGGCGATGAGCATGTCAGGGTGGACAGAGGCGGGCTTTCACTGGCGCCTTTCAAAATGCCGCAACAGGAAGGCCAATTCGATCTTACCCTGGAGATAATCGAAGCCGAACAGTCGCTGTCCAACGCCTTCCTGTACAACCCGGACCTCTTCGAGGCCGAGACCATGATTCGGATGGTCGGCCATTTCCAAAGTCTGCTGGAGGGAATTGTGGCGGATCCCTCCACGCGGGTTTCGGAATTGCCGCTGCTCACCGGGCAAGAAAGGCAACGCATCCTGGTGGAATGGAATGATACAAGGGTCCCCTACCCGCAAGACGAATGCGTCCATGAACTCTTCGAGCAACAGGTACGCGAAAATCCCGACGCGGTAGCCCTGGTATTCGCCGATAGAGAAGTAAGCTATGGGGAATTGAACACCCGTGCCAACCGCCTGGCCCACCGGCTGCGGGCGCTCGGCGTCGGGCCGGAGATCCTGGTGGGTGTCTTCGTGGAGCGATCCGTGGAGATGATCGTGGGCATCCTGGCCATTCTGAAGTCCGGTGGGGCCTATGTGCCGCTGGATCTGGAGTATCCCAGGGAGCGTCTTGCCTTCATGGCCGAGGATGCCGATCTGAAGGCATTGCTGTGCCATGGGGCGACCAGGGACAGGCTGCCGGAATGCGCGGCGCAAATTCTCGATCTGGATGAAGAAGAGACCCTCAAGGCCGCTGAAGGGGATTCCAATAATCTCGCAAAGCTCGCCAATCCCGACAACCTTGCCTATGTCATATACACCTCCGGAAGCACCGGCGTCCCCAAAGGGGTCTGTGTCGATCATAGAAGCGTCGTCAGGCTGGTGCGCAATACCAACTATATGGAGTTCGACGAGACCCAGGTTTTCCTGCAATCGGCCCCGATAGCCTTCGATGCCTCGACCTTCGAGGTATGGGGCAGTCTTGTCAATGGGGCAAAATTGGTCATTCCGTTACCGGGACATCTATCCCTGGAAGAACTTGGCCGATACCTCGGAGAATACAACGTTACGACCCTGTTTTTGACAACGGCACTGTTCAATCTCATCGTCCAGGAAAGACCCGGCGATATCGCCAATCTCAGGTTCCTGTTATGCGGGGGAGAGGTAGGTTCCCCGGAAAACATGAAGAAGGCGGCGCAACTCCTTACACGAGGGAAGCTTCTCCATTGTTATGGTCCAACGGAAAACACAACCTACACCACTTTCCATACCGTCTCCACGGATGTGGATACGGGTCGTCCCATGCCCATCGGTGGCCCTATCTCCAATACCCGGATCTATGTCCTCGATGACCGGATGCAGCTCGTCCCCGTGGGAGTCACCGGTGAACTGTACACCGGCGGCGTGGGGGTAGCACGCGGTTATCTGAATCGCCCCGAGTTGACTGCGGAAAAATTCATTCCCGATCCCTTCGACAAGGAACCGGGAGCACGCCTGTACCGAACCGGTGATGCCTGCCGTTGGCTCCCCGACGGCACCATCGATTTCCTGGGTCGGATCGACACCCAGGTGAAGGTCAGGGGATTCCGTATCGAATGCGGCGAGGTGGAAAGTGCGCTATTGCTCCATCCCGATGTCCGGGAGGTGGTGGTGGATCCCCGTGGGGAAGGGACCGACAAACGACTCGTGGCATGGTTGGTTGCACAAACCGAAGATCGGGCCACCCTGCGGGATGCGTTGCGAGCGCACCTACGCCAAAGCCTGCCCGATTGGATGGTGCCGTCCATTTTCGTATTCATGGACTCGTTCCCCCTGACCCCAAACGGAAAAATCCACCGGCAGGCATTACCGGACCCGGATGCGGGAGACCTCGGTTCCACCACCGAGTACATCGCGCCACGGACCGAAGCCGAAGCCGAAATGGCAAGGCTCTGGGCCGAAGTGCTCGGCGTGGACAAGGTGGGCCTTCATGATAATTTCTTCGACCTTGGCGGTCATTCGGTCCTCGCAATCCAACTCACCTCCCAGATCAAAGAGCAGCTCGGTGTCGAGGTCCCGATACGCGCCTTGTTCGAAGACCCAACCGTATTGGGCCTCCTCAGGGAAATCGGTCGTACCCAGACGGAGGAAGACAAAAAACGACTGGATCTCGATGCCGAAGCACGCCTCGAAGACGACATTCACCCGCAAGATGGAATGCTTATCGCCTCCCAGGTGGAAAATCCCGGACATGCCTTGATAACCGGTGCCACGGGATTCCTGGGGGTATACCTGATTGGAGAATTGCTAAAACAGACAAAGGCCGTAATCTGGTGCCTCGTTCGCGGCGAAAATCACCAGGAAGCCGAAAAAAGGCTTGAGACCGCCCTTGTCGAACACGACCAGGCAATCGACGGCTGGCAACAACGGGTGAAGGTGGTAACCGGCGACCTGAAACAACAGCGGCTCGGTCTCACCGAAGAGACATTCCGGGAATTCAGCGACAAGATCGATGTCATCTATCACAATGGCACCGAAGTAAATCACATGTATCCGTATCATGAACTCCGCAAGGCAAACGTGGAGGGCACCAAAGAGGTCTTGAAGCTCGCCTGCACCGGGCGGAAAAAGCCCGTGCACTATGTCTCCACCGCGGGGGTATTTACGGGAACGGGACAACCCATCCGGGAAGATTCCAGGCTGATTTCCGATGGATTGGTCGAAAATGGCTACATCCAGAGCAAATGGGTGGCAGAGAACCTGATATGGGAAGCCGGTAACCGTGGTTTGCCGGTGGCGGTATATCGACCGGATCGCATCGGAGGACACAGCAAAACAGGAAAGTGGAACGACAAGGATACCTTCTACCAAATGCTGTTGGCGTGCATCGAGTGGGGTATCTTCCCGGATTGGGACTACGTGGAAAACGTAGCCCCGGTGGATTACTGCGCAAAAGCGCTCGTGTGGCTGTCACTTCGGGAGCAAGCCCTTGGTCGCGCATATCACCTGGCGAATTCACACTCGCTACCATCGAATCGAATTGCGAGCCATTTACGCGCCAACGGTTTCGAGATGCGTCAACTCCCGTACAAAGAATGGCGCGAGGAAGTCGATCGCAAGGGCAAAGGCCTGTTGGAACACCTTCTGGATTACACCATCGGTGACGAGGGCTCATTCATCGAGGGAGAGATCCAGGAATTGGAATGCGACCGAACCATCCAGGCGCTTTCGGAAAGTGGGATCGAATGCCCACCGATAACAGCCGAGCTTATTGGTCGCTATCTCGAAGCAATGCAACTTTCACACACCGGACAATCTCGGTCTCGGTAACGTTCTCACATTCCGAATTTTCGATGAGCCAGAAAATCGTCCAGGAAAACTCTGTTTTTCAGAGGTTCCCCAGTGAAGCTTTGCCAGCGTTTTGTAAAAGTCGACCTATTTAGGAAGATAAGCGGGAAACAAACAAATCGATCAAGGAGAAGGGGGGGGGAGGATATTTTATTTATTTCCCGCTCAGCTTCACGATTGGATCGAGCCTTACAAGGCGTCAATCTTGCTTTACCAATATCCGGGTCATGCGTTGTCGGCTCGAGGCGAAGCTTCGCCAGGCTTTGTGCTCACAAAACCGGGATCCCATGGTTGATATTGGCTACTGTGATAGGAACCGTTCTTGGAGGGTGTAGCTTCGATGCCATGTTGACGGGGAAAACCGCCGATGCAGAGGCCTATTGTATCTCCTGCCACGAATTACGAGATACCGTGTACCAGGAATACCTCGGCACCATCCATCACTTCAATCGAACCGGTGTGCGTGCTACCTGCCCGGACTGTCACATACCAAGGCCGCTTTTCCCAAAACTCGCGCGCAAGGTACGAGCCGTCAATGACCTATACCAACACGTTGCCGGGACCATCGATACCCCGGAAAAATTCGAAGCAAGACGCCTCCTGTTGGCGCGCAGGGTATGGAAGACGATGAAGGAGACCGATTCCCGTGAATGTCGTGGTTGTCACGACAGCGAGTCCATGGACTACCTCAAACAAGCGAAAATCAGCAGAAATAAGCATATTTCTGGATTGAAGCGGGGCAAGACCTGTATCGACTGTCACAAGGGAATCGCGCATGCCTTGCCCGATGGCGGAGAATATGAACCTTGAAGGCGACAAACCAGTATTGCATGGCCGCCCCTGCCCCCCCGCCGGGCTATTCGTTTCACGACAGCATGGGGAATCCCAGTAATTCCCGACTTCGGTAAAAACCCTCCGCCACAGTGCTTGCCAATGTACGTACTCGCAGAATGAAGCGCTGGCGCTCGGTGACGGAGAGGGCATGGCGGGCATCCAATAGATTGAAGGTGTGCGACGCCTTGAGGGTCTGTTCATAGGCAGGCAAGGACAGCCCCTGCTCCACGAGCCGTCGGCTCTCCCGCTCGCAGGTATCGAACCAATCGAACAATGCCCTGGTATCGGCATGCTCGAAATTATAGGCCGACATCTCCTTTTCGTTTTGCAGGAATACATCCCCGTAGGTGACGCGCCCGAGGGGGCCTTGATTCCATACCAGATCGAAGACATTGTCCACTCCCTGCAAATACATGGCGATCCGCTCCAGCCCGTAGGTAATCTCCGAGGTAACCGGGCGACAATCCAGGCCACCCACTTGTTGGAAATAGGTAAACTGGGTTACTTCCATGCCATTCAACCAAACCTCCCAACCGAGTCCCCAAGCACCCAGGGTCGGGGATTCCCAGTTATCCTCCACAAAACGGATATCATGCTCCAGGAGATCGAGCCCCAATGCCGTCAGGGACTGAAGATAAAGGGCCTGAACATCGAGCGGTGAAGGTTTTATGACCACCTGATACTGGTAGTAATGCTGCATTCGGTTCGGATTTTCTCCGTAACGGCCATCCGTGGGTCGGCGGGAGGGTTGCACATATGCCGCCGCCCAGGGCTCGGGTCCAATGGCGCGCAAGAAGGTGGCAGGGTGAAAGGTGCCGGCGCCTACCTCCATATCATAGGGTTGAAGCAACACGCAGCCCCGATCTGCCCAAAATCGTTGCAACGCAAGGATCAATCCCTGAAATACCGAAACATCGTATTCGGACTCCGGAGCTGTCGTCGTGGGCAATGGCATGGTTTCATCTCCAGGATTGGTATGACTGTCCATCGAGAGGATGGTGAAAAAGTCCGCTTTTTCACTCACGGAATTGGAAAAATGTGATTTTTCCATTATTTTCCAAACGTTTTTCGATTCATCCAAGGCCCTGCCGAAAAATCGCTCTGGCACGCCACCTTGACGGCTACTCTCCCTGGCGACTCTCCCTGGCGACGCTCAAAAGACCGAGGACAAGATACCCCTTCGGGGCAGGTTTTCGAAGAATTCGGTTTTTGGATACACCGGAAAATCGCCTCCTCGAAAGAATTCGTGGGTCGAATTTCACATAGACGACGACAATGTACTGGTTTATGCGTGAAACCGGTAGGAAATATTTCGGCCCTCTTCCATATGGTCCATGTTCATGCACGCGGCAAAAGATCAATTGGAAACCTCGATCAACCTGGCCAACAATACAATCACCCCCACGGCACCGATCATCTTCCAGGTCTGGGCATTGACGGTTCGATAGAGCTGTTTGATCTCATCGGTAATAACCTCGAAGCGCTTGTCGAACTGTTCGAAACGCTTGTCCACCTGTTCGAAACGTTTGTCCACTTGCTCGAAATGCTTATCCACCTGCTCGAAACGCTTATAAACCTGCTCGAAGCGTCGATCCATGTCGGTGCGCAGGGTCACCATCTCCTGGCGCAATTCCACATCGAGGTGCTGAAAGTGATTCATCTGTCCCTCGAGAACGATGATTAGCTTATCGTCTTGCGTTAGCAACTCATTCCCCTTCAGTTTGGTAAGCACCCGATCGGCCTCGGCATTCAACCACTCATTGAAAATATCGTTTTCCAGCATGTCATTTTTTCCCCATGAAATCAGCCATACAAAAATGCTATCAAAAATCCCGCGTGGTTTCCTACTTGCAAAGATCGAAGTATGCATCCAGGCCAACTCCATCATATTTACCCCTGGCGAAGCCTCGCTAGTGGCTGAGCGTCCTTTTCAAGCCGGTCGAGCCATCCCATCTCCACCTCGAAACAGAATCATTGCATTCAGCCGGTTGTTTCGCTACCCAAAGGCATCCCTTTACGTCGACAGCGAGGATGATCCAGATGGCACTCCGTGAATAGATGACAAGTACGCAGGCATACCGACACCAACATCAGCATCAAGGGAACCTCTATCAGTACGCCGACCACGGTAGCCAACGCGGCACCCGACGATAGACCAAAAAGAATCACCGCCGTGGCGATGGCGACCTCGAAATGATTCGACGCCCCAATCATCGCCGCTGGCGCGGCATCGTGATACGACAGTTTCAACCACCTTGCCAAGACGAAATAACCGATAACGAAAATAAAAACCGTTTGTAAGGAAAGGGGAATGGCAATCCATAAAATGGTCAATGGATTGTTTATGATGATTTCCCCCTTGAATGAGAATAAAAGAACCAACGTAAAAAGTAGCGCCGCGATACTGATGGGGGTAAGCCAATGCAAAAACTTTTCATTGAACCACGACATCCCCTTGTACTCGATGATCCATTTTCTGGAAAAAAAACCAGCGACCAGCGGTAACGCCACATAAATCGAAACCGAAAGCAACATTGTTTCCCAAGGCACGGGCATGGAATTCACACCGAGCAACCACCCGCCCAACGGACCATAGAGAAACAACATGATCAAAGAGTTGATGGCCACCATCACCAAGGTCAGACCATCGTTCCCCTTCGACAGATGTCCCCACATCAGGACCATTGCGGTGCATGGCGCGATTCCCAGCAGAATCGCCCCCGCAACATAGCTTCTCCATAACTCCACCTCCTCGCCATTGGCAAGGATCTCGGTTCCCGGCAAAAAATCCTTGAACAAATAGCCCAAAAAGAAATAGGCCACGGCAAACATGGTAAATGGCTTGAGGGCCCAATTGATAAACAGGGTAAGAAGAACCGGTTTCGGTGTCTTTGCCGATCTCACCACTTGACTGAAATCGATCTTTACCATGATGGGGTACATCATGAAAAATAGACAAACTGCAATGGGGATCGATACTTGGTGAAATGAAAAATCATCGAGCGTTGTGGCGATATCGGGATTCACTTTTCCCAGAAAAATACCACCCGCGATACAAAGCAACACCCAACCGGTCAAATAACGCTCGAAAATCGATAACTGTTTCTCTGCCATTCGGAACACCACCTTTCGTTTGTCTAGCGAAGCTTCGCCTCAAACCAATGAAGCGTGATTCGACATTCAGTCAAAGCAAAATTGGAATTTTTCGAAAAACCCTTGTACCTTCATGATTGTAGTTTGTCTATTTCCTACTCGTCTTCACAAATAAGTCAAGTTTCAAGGTATCGGAAAAACAAAGATTCCGAGAGAATCGGTGCGTATGCCAAGACCCATCCCGCTTCAGTCCCGGCGCGAAGCGCTAACATGTTCACGTATCGGAAAAATAAAAATTCCGAGAAACCGGTGCCTGTATCAAGGCCCATCCCGTTTGAGTCCTGGCGCGAAGCGCTAACTAATAAAAGACATATCCGAACGCGTAGCGTTCGGATTTATGTTCCAAAACGCTGGTTTTACTCTACTACGACCAAACCACGCTTCATCGATTCGAGGTGAGGCCGAGCGGAAAAAAACAAAATAATCGCATCGATCGAATCACATCGATTGTATCGAATGGAATCGTACCGCATCACACCGATAGAAATCCGAACTCGGCTCGAAAACCACAGTAAGGTGGAATTCGATTGGCAGGAACGTACCAGGCGGCAAATCACCGATGACGAAACCCTCACGACACGCCCGTGTCTTGGTCTTCGCCAAGGCGCCGGTGCCAGGGAAGGTAAAGACACGCCTTATCCCGGCGCTGGGCGCGCGGCGCGCGGCGACACTGCAGGCGACCCTGATCTCCCATACTCTGGCCACTACTGCGCAAAGCGGCCTTGGCGTCGAATTATGGTGCCATCCCGACTGCGATCACCCTTTGTTTTCCACATGCGCCCGCAGGTTTACCATTGCCCTCCACCCCCAGGACGGCGCGGATTTGGGGGCACGCATGCGCCATGGAGCCGAATCGGCACTGGCCACCGCTCCCGTAATACTGATTGGCACCGATTGCCCGGATTTGACGGCGGAGGAACTCCGCGAGACATCGGCAAGATTGGAAAATGGCAATGATGCCGTGTTGGGTCCTGCCCTGGATGGCGGCTATTATCTGTTGGGTCTGAACCGCATTCATCGCTGGCTGTTCGATGGGATTTCCTGGGGATCGGATCGGGTACTGTCCGAGACCCGGCAGCGATTGCATGTGCTCGGTTGGCGATGGTGGGAAGCCCCCGCGCGACGGGATATCGATCGCCCCGGCGATCTGGCATTCCTTCCGCCAAGGATCCGGGATGTTATCGATGGACCCAGAGAATCATCCCGACATCGAGATCGACACCCTGGGTATCCGAAGCATTGGATTCAGGTATCGGAAAAACAAAGCTTCCGAGAGAATCGGTGCATATGCCAAGGCCCATCCCGCTTCAGTCCTGGCGCGAAGCGCTAACATGTTCATCGACAGCAACGGTGACTGTGACTGGAATATGAAATGAAGAAGAATTATTCTCGGAATTCGATGCCGCCGATTGGAACCGTCGGACAATCGACTGAAATCGAATACGTCACCAATATTATGGGAAGGTAGCAAACGTATCCTCGTTTTGCCTTGGGAACGAATATAAATCACGAGTCATAAACCATGATAAACGCTCCTTGCCGACAGATGCGCTTGATTCCAGCAAGTCTGGTCTTTCTTGTCGGCATGATGTCCATGCTGACCATGGGGGTTGCCTCTTCGATGGAAACCCATGGGTTATACGAAATAGAAGTGCCCATCGCCGATGAGAGCAAACCGGCCCGCAATAAAGCGATGCGGGCGGCGCTGTTGCAGGTAATGATTCGGTTGACTGGCCAACGAAAACTGAGCAATCACCCCATGATAAATCGGATCCTTCGACATGCCGAGCGGCATGTGCAGCAATTTCGGTATCGAACCGAACCGGGCGCCACATCCGATGAATCTCCCTCCCCTGCCGACAGACTTGCATTCTGGGTGCAGTTCGATCCCGCATCCGTGGATAAAGTTTTGCGGAAGGCGAATATCCAACCCTGGGGACAGATCAAGCCATCGATACTGATTTGGCTTGCCGTAAAAAGGGAAGAAGGGCGCACGCTGCTTGGCGCTGGAGACAATAATGATTTGCAGGATGTATTGCACACCCGTGCCACCGAGCGCAGCGTATCCATCGTACTTCCCCTCCTGGATCTCGACGATCTATCCCGTATCAGTGAAACCGATGTGTGGAGCGGGTCCCGTGAGCGGATTATCGAGGCGTCCAAACGATATACCATAGACACCGTGTTGGTAGGACGGGTGCTCCCTTCCCATACCTCGCCGACCCGCTGGCTGGCACACTGGGAGCTCTTGGGCGGCGATCTAATCGATAACTGGACAACCCGCGCCGAGAAACCCGAGGGGGCCTTACGAAAAGGCGTCGACGAAGCCATCGATATTCTCGTGGCCCGATACGCCCGCTCCAGGGAGGAAAGTACCGCTGATGCCGTATATGATCCGATAACCGTGACGATTCTCGACATCAGGACCGTCGGCGACTATGCCAGGGTGCAGCGCTATCTCGAGGGCCTGCAACCGAGGATCAACGTCTACGTAACGGAGGCGGACATCGATAGCATGACTTTCCGACTATCGATGCCTGGCGGCCAGACGAAGTTCGACGAGATGATTGGACATGGATCGACGTTGGTCAAGATGACGACAACCATCGACCCCGATGATGCATCGAGATATCGACTCTTACCGTAAATTTTCATACAAAATGAAGTGGCCGTTCATGGCAACAAAGCACATCGAGTACCCCGCGTCATTTCCGAACGAAAAAGCGGACCGGATATAAATCCATCATTCCAGCAATATTCGTTATGCAACAGCCACGTTTGGGAATCTTTACCCCCGACTCATGGAACCGCATCGAACACCAGCGAAGCTTGTGCTCGAATCGACAAGGCATGACACGGCATCGCCAAAGCAAAACTGCCGTTCTATAAAACTCGACTCATTTGCCAAGATGAACGGGAAATAAGCAAACTATCATGGCACCCCTCATAACAATCCCCAGGATGCACCTCGCATGGATAATGCTATTTTTCCGCTCCCCATGAAAGCAACCGTGCCCACGATCATGCCTGGTGGCCCCAAACAAATCCCGCTGCCATTTGGCGAACGGACTGGACCATCGCTCACCAATTTCATTGTCGGTCCGAACCAGGAGGCCAAAAAGGTGGTCAGCGACCTTGTAGTGAGCAAAGGGGAACGGGTCATCTACTTGTGGGGCGAGAAGGGCGCGGGCAAGAGCCATCTGTTGCGGGCGGCCCATGACGACGCTGCTCGACAAGGCCAAAGGGTCGTGTCTCTTTCGTGTCGTGCCCCGAATCCAGCCTCGGCCAACACCCCGGGTCAGGTTCGCGAAACGGATCTCGACGAAGCGGATCTCGTCTGTATCGACGACATAGACAGCCAGGCGGAAAACAGGGACTGGGAAGAGGCGCTCTTTTCTCTATACAACGCGGCGGAGGCCAGCGGAACCAGACTACTGGTCGCCGGCCAACAAAATCCCATGGGAGCCGATTTCTCTCTAGCGGATTTGGGTTCCCGACTTGCCGCCGGTCTGGTACTGCGGCTTCGCACTCTCGATGATGACGGCAGGCGGATGGCACTCGAATGCCGCGCCGGGGAATGGGGATTCACGCTCCCCGACAGGATCGTCGCCTTCCTTTTGCGTCGCCACCAACGAGACATGCATTCCCTATTCGCATTATTGGAACAAATCGATCACGAAACATTGGTGGAAAAAAGACGAGTGACCATCCCGTTTCTTCGGGATCTACTGGCCTCTCGTCCGGGAAATATCACGCAACACCCCCATCGAGGAATCCATTCCGCACGAAACCGAGAAAAATACCGAGAGAAACGGGAATAACCAGTTTGTTTATTTCCCGCTCATCTTTGCAAATGAGTCAAGATCCAGCGAAGCTCGTGCTCGAACCGACAAGGCGTGATTCATGCATCGGTAAAGCAAAATTAGTGCTTTGTAAAACTCATTTGTGAAGATGAGCGGGAAATAAACAAATCAAGTTTTACGAAGCGACAATTTCTATTTACCAATGCCGGGCCATGTTTTGTCGGTTCGAGCACAAGCTTCGCCAGTTCATCCGACGCCAGAATTTCACCCAATCACCTCAGGAGATAACCATCATGAGCTTTACGATCATCGAACAATGCACGGTGCGACTCAATCGTTCCGAAATGGCCGTCCCCGCCTCCAACCCACGATTCATCGACAAATCCACCCAAAGCCCCGCCGATATCATCTTGTTCGATCTCGAAGACTCCGTCGCCCCCGATGAAAAAGCCGAGGCCCGCCGCACGCTCATCGAGGCCCTCTCCGAGAAGGACTGGGGCCACCGCAGCCTGTCCGTGCGCATCAACGGGCTCGATACCCCGTACATGTATCGGGATATCGTGGACGTCATCGAGCAGGCCGGAGACAAGCTGGATATGGTCATGATCCCCAAAGTAGGGACCGCCGCCGACGTGTACGCCGTGGACATGCTGCTCACCCAAATCGAGACCGCCCGAGGCTTCGAGAAACGCCTCGGGATCGAGCTCCTCATCGAAACCGCACTCGGCATGAAGAACATCGATGAGATCGCCGCGGCAAGCCCCCGCAACGAATCCCTCCATCTCGGCGCCGGCGACTACGCCGCCTCCACCCGGATGCGCACCGTGAACATCGGTACCCCACACCCGGATTACGGCGTACTCACCGATCCCGACCAGGAAGGGACGCGCCATTTTCATTGGGACGACATGTGGCACTATCCCACCGCCCGCATGATCGTGGCGGCGCGCGCCAATGGACTGCGGCCCGTCAATGGTCCCTTCGGAGACTTCTCCGACCCCGAAGGGCTGCGCGTATACGCCCAGCGATCGGCAATACTGGGGTGCGAGGGCATGTGGGCCATACATCCCAACCAAGTGGCCATCATCAATGAATTATTCACCCCCACCGAAGCGGAAATCGACAGGGCAAAACGGGTTCTCGCGGCCATGGAGCAGGCACAAAAAGAAGGCAAGGGCGCGGTAGCACTGGACGGCCGCATGATCGATATCGTCTCCATCAAACAAGCCGAGGCCATGGTCAAAAAATCCCAACTCATCACCTAGCAGGGCAGTGAAAAACGCAATTTTTTGCCTCAGGTAAAACTACTGGGGGACCGAGATGCATTTTCTGAATATCAAAAATATTTAGTTGTTGTAGGCACTGTGGACCCTGTGGGCGAGAGGCCTTAGAGTGTGGTCGGGCGGTGAGCAACAGGAACGTTGTCCACGTGCTGTCCACAAGTCCACAGGGCTCTTCTCAATCAGATGATTTACCTACCCTCTTCGCTACCTGAACATTATGGGTTAACAAGCATCTACCCACAGATTTTTTGAAGAGCCAAAAATTCAAAGCGTGTAAGCTGGGGAGAATAATTCTGCCACGTAACGGCTTCATCTAATAACTATGTGAACCTCATCCGATTACTCTTGATATTATGGATCAAGATGCGGTGAAGGATCAGCGACGTCGTTCGAATTGTGCAGAGCTTCTGAGTCAAAGAGTAAGCACCTCATTATAAGATTCAATAGAGAAACATAGGCAAAGAATATGTCAAAGGAGCAATTTTATACCTTATATTCACCCAATCCTATAAGTATTTTTATTGGGTTTATCTACGCGGCAACTATTTCTTTAATTCTGCGAATTGCCCACAAATTTGATCTTCTTGACACCATACTATCTGTTCTACTTGTTTTTTCTCTAATTGTATTCTTCGCGCATGACTGGGCGGTCAGGGCTGAGGGTTATCGGAGAATATCGACTGATAGTCCTCGTTCAACTGTTAACTTCATTAAAATATTTCTAGATTTGGCGATCGTTTATTTCTTATTCATTTGCGCTATCCAGCTTCTCGATCTGGTAGTCCAGAATGAGAATGGTTGGGGGGGGGTTATTGATTCTGAGTTTGATAACAATCTTGCTTATAAATTTGCCGCATACGCTGCTTGCTCGGGCCTGTGGAATTTAGTCATAATGATAATGTCACCTCAGGTGAAAACTGGAAAATTGGCGCGAAAATACTTTCTTATTGGGCATCTGGACGATAATGTTATGATCTTATTTCCCAGTGTAGAAAAGTGGCGAGATGACTTTCATAGGACTATGGAGCCACATAGAAAAAGTATGAATGAGATCATTTCAAGCGAAGATGAGCAGAAGCTACGAAGCATATGGAGGGGAATGCTAAAACTAGCATGGGAATGGGGCAAGACTTTTTTTCGGAAAACAATGACAAAGCCACATCATCTTTTGCTGCCCTATTTTTTAACTTTACATCTTATTTCTCTTAACCTCCTGCTGGGGCTCATGATTTTCATTTCTGTCTCAGAATACGGTGGCGGAAGCATATTAAGTGCTTACAATCCGTCCTCTTTGGAGATCATGGCTGTTGTAATACGTGTGGCAATATTCTTATTGTTAGCCGCGTGTTTTTCTTTCGCATACCACATTCAAAGTACCCAGAACAACCAGAAAGAAAGAATAATTCTATCTTTATTCCTTTCTGCTGAAGGGAGAGGAATTCTATTTTTTGTGTCATCTGTAGTACTGCTTTACTTGGCTTGTCCTGCGAAGTACTTGGTTTTAGTTGTCGTATTCCAACAAATCGCTGTCAACTTCCTTATGATGAAGTACTTTGAGCCAAAAGAGCCTATAACTACTACGGTTCCAGCTATAGCTTCTATAGTTGGCACAGGACAAAGCTATGATCACCACCCTTGATCTTAGCATAATCATTGGATATTTGATCGCCGTATTTGGCATAGCCACGTTTTTCTCTATAGGCCAGGGGCTCGAAGGATTCCTCGTCAATAGTAGGGCTACAAGGCTTCCATTTCTTGTGGTGAGCATTGTCAGTACAACCGTGGGTGCAGGATTTTTTCTCTCAGTAGCCGCCGAGGGTTATGAAAGTGGAATCAGCTTTGGTTTTACGATGATCATGGTGTCAATAGCGGCATCTTTAACGCTTGCAGCCATCTCAAGGAAGATCAAGTACCTTTCGGATAATGATAATTCTTCTACTGTCCCTGAATTTTTATCGATTCGATATCAATCTCGTACCGTAGGTTTCGTGGCAGCACTTATCACCGTTTTTGGCTATCTGTTTGTTACCGCCCTCCAATTTGTGGGGATCGGGGCTATCGGTTCTGTCATATCTGGATATGATTTCAAGATTATTTTAATAATTGCAGGGATAACAACTATTGCGTATACGGCTATCGGCGGCTTGAGAAGTAATCTTTTCGCTGATGCTTTGTCTTTTTTAATAATGGTCATAGTATTGGTGATTATTATTACTCTTATCATTACCAGTGAGGAAATAGATTTATCAAAACTTCCACCGACACATCTTGATGTGTTTGCGTTTTCCGGTGTGCCCTTTTTCTTTCTGAGCATTCTGTTGAGCATTGTCTCAGCGTTTATGTTTATGGAACTATGGCAGCGGATTTTTTCGGCTAAAGATTACAAAGTTGCTCAGTGTGCATTTCTGATCAGTGCCGTACTGCAACCACCTCTGATCGGCTCGGGAATCATTCTTGGGCTTGTGGCTTCGATCTTGTACAAAGATATTGACAAGAGCGCTGGCCTCTTTCAGGTGATGGTTGATTTCCTCCCTTCTGGCATCTTGGGTTTCGGGCTTGTAGCGGTATTAGCGATCTTGATGAGCACTGTAAACAGTTTGGTTCTGGTCGGAGGCAGTGCGCTGTTTACAAACATGCTTACGACAAACAACCTATACCAAAATGGGGATGTGCGTTTGCGATGGGTTCGTTTTTTAACGATTGCGTTCGGAGCTTGTGCTCTTTGCCTTGCCTTTCTGCTTCCGGATCTAGTAAGGCTTTTATTGATGGGGGCATTTATTATGATGCCAATGTGTCCTGCTATTATCTGGACGCTTTTTGCCAAAAAATTACATCCAAAATCATCAATTGCTAGCATGATATCGGGAATCTCCGTTACGATTGTGCTGATACCTTGGATGCCCGATACGGCATTTGCTCCAGGTTTTTTGGTTAGCCTGTTAATATTGGTCGTTGCTCATTTGGCTTTAAGGAAGAAGTAGTCAATCGGTAAAAATTATGATAGTAGAAACAGTAAGCACAATATTTAACTTCATTCGCCTGGGAAGACCGTATTACGTATTACCGCCAATAGCAGCTGCCATAGCTGGCTATGTAAGTAGCGATAATGGTGACGTATCGTGGATGATCATTACCCAGATATGTGCGGTTTTCTTGTTGCTAGGAATGTCTTCCTGGACAGCAAATGAGATTACTGATCAAGCATCAGATATGAAAGGCTCGAAGAAGGAGCTATGGGGCCTTTATGTTTCTGGAGGAACACAACTGATTTCCGGAGAGTCACTCTCGCAAAGAGCCGTTACCACCTATATTGTTATTCTGGCGACGATTGGTTTGGCTATTTCCACCACGTTTGGCATGGTTTTCTTTGGACTGGCGTTATTATTTCTAATTATTGGTCTAGCATACTCTATCAGACCAGTCCGATTGAAGGAGAGAGGCATTGTTGGGCTAGCTGTAATTGTGATGGCATACGGTATTGTTAGCTTTTCAGCGGGGTGGGTAACCAGTGACCGAATATTGACGACTGACTGTTTGGTATACGCTGGTTTCTTATCTCTTATTTTCCTCGGCTTCGAAGGGATCGCACATCTTACCGACCGAGAGCAAGACCATGCTAACGGTGAAAACACATTCGCAGTAGCGCTTGGAGAGAGAACGGCTAAATACATCCTGGCCGCATGCCAGTGTATACCAATCCTGGGCTTGATTATTATTCACGAATGGATTCCCTTTCTACAAGATAAAGATGATTCGCTGATATTCCTCGCATTGCTATCGACAGTCTTTGCCGCGTTTACCATTCTATCCAGGAATAACAGCCAACTGTGTACGTTGCGTGTGCTCGGTGTTCCTACAATGCTAGTTATGGTATTGCCCGCATTCTAAACTAACGGTCATGTAGTGAGTTCCGGCACCCCGGATAATGAAAGAGCGCCTGCTGTTTCATAGTAACTAACTAAGGAACTAAATTAGATGATTGGTATTGCTAGTGTTGCAGGATATTGGCTGCTTTGGTTCTTACTTAGAATACTAACTTCTAGGAAAGAAAAAACTTCTCTTATTCGGAGACGGTCTCCATGGTTCACATGGGGGACACAAATCTATATCCTCAGTATATCATTGTACTATTTAGCGATATCTATCTGGACACTGGACTGGGATGCATATGAGCTCTCTTTTAGCTTATCGATTGGTATAACCGTGATATCTATTGCATTAGCGTTTAATATACTATCATTATATTTCTTAGGATCGAATTACTCCCTAGAAATAGAGATCAAACAATACCATGCATTGATCACAGAAGGTCCGTATCGTTTTGTAAGACATCCCATATACTTAGGCAATATATGCGGATTCTTTGGCCTCTGTATCATCATGAATAATTGGTTAGCATGGATTGGATTACCCGCTCAGATCGTTGGTTTTTTCCTAATGGCAAGGGAAGAAGAAAAGGTTCTCGTGGAGAATTTAGGTGATAGCTACGCTAAATACAAAGCTGATGTGCCATATATGCTGATACCATGGGTTACTTTTTACCATTCTGCCAGTGCAGCTTCGTCCCACACCGATGAAGCATGATTCGGTATTCGTAGAGCAAAATCAGCTTTTGCAAGGTCTGACTCATCTGCGAAGCCGAGCGGGAAACAAACAAAATAACAACCGAAATCCAGGACCACCATGACCATCATTCATAGAAACGCCCTGGTGCCCTATAGCGCCGCGGACATGTACGCCCTGGTGGCGGATGTGCCCTCTTATCCCGAATTCCTCCCCTGGTGCGGCATGGCAAGCGCCGAGTCGCTCACCGACAACGAGGTTCAGGCAAGGATCGAGATATCGCACGGGAAGGTACGCAAGGCATTCGCGACCCTGAATCGAATGGACAAGGATAAGGCCATCGAGATGCACCTGCTGGATGGCCCCTTCAGCTTTCTGGAAGGCAGGTGGCGATTCGAACCCTTGAATGGGGAGGGTTGCAAGGTATGTCTCGACATGAATTTCGAATTTTCCAACCTAATCATGAAAATGCTCATTGGAGCCAAATTCACCGAGATCGCCAATACATTGGTCGATGCCTTTTGCGCCCGTGCAATCGAGGTGTACGGGCGTCGTTGAACGGCCATATCGTACCCCTGGCCCGATATGGCCAAAATCAAGGATGTTCCTATATTTTCCACCGACAACCAGCGAAGCTTCACTAGCCCGGCAGTTCAGGGAAAGATCCACCTTCGCCACGGTTCCTCCTCGAGTTGGCAACCGAGACCTCGATACCCGCCCGACATGCGCCTGACCTCTCGGCAAATCGATACCATCAAACAAACCACCCTTGAAACCTTCGGTGAAACCACCGAGGTTTGGCTATTCGGCTCCAGAACCGATGATCACAGGCGTGGCGGTGACATCGATCTACTGATCCGCCCGCCCGCATGCGATGGCAAACAGGCACTGCTGAAAAAGGTACGCCTCCTTGCACGGCTGGAACAGCGGCTCGGTGAACGCAAAATCGACATCATCATCGAAACCCCGGACGATACACGCCCCATTGTTCGCATCGCCCACCAGCAGGGGATTCTCCTTTGATAACTACCGCCGTTGACAATCCCGCGGCCAGCAAGTTCGCGCTCATGCAAAGCATCCAGGTCTGCCGGACGCATCGAGAAGCACTCCAGGATGCCCTGGTCGACCTCGAGGGACGCCGGATCGAGCTTTCCGATCCGGCCAGGCTCGACAAGGCCGACCGTCGCCTTCTCGACCAATTTGCCTACCGTTATACGCGCCTGCAAGACGACATGGGCACGAGACTCATCCCCGGCATCCTGCGCGCCCTGGGTGAAGACGTCGCCGCAATGCCCACCGTCGATCGACTGAACAGAATGGAACAGCTCGGCTGGCTCGAATCCGCCGAAGAGTGGAGCGAATTGCGGCAAATTCGCAACGAATTCACCCACGATTATCCCGACGGTATCGAGGAACGCTTGACAAGATTACGACTCGCCATGGCATCCGGGGATGCGCATATCGCAAATATACGAGGGGTTTATGCAAAGATTGCGGGAACGGGGAATGAGCGACTGATCGACGACCTGGGGAAGCTTGTGCTCGAACCGACGAAGCATGATTTGGCGCCGGTAAAGCAAGATTGCTGTTCTGTAAAACTTGAATCATTTGCGAAGTCGAGCGGGAAATAAGAGAATCGAACGGATCAAACTCCCCAATCCCCCCCCCAGGTTCGTGAGCAAAAAGTCAGACCGTCAAAATAAAATCGATTTCCAATTGAAATAACAAACATTCGAACCCCCGACTGTTGAAGCCACCGACTGTTGAAGCCACCGACTGTTGAGGCTTCCGGCAGGACTCAAGCATCCGACGACACCTCCGCCTCCGCAAAGGTCCTGACTTCCTTGAGTACACACCCCGCTGCCTCCACCAGATTCATGGCGAGTGCCGCGCCGGTCCCCTCTCCCAGGCGAAGCCGCAGATCCAACAGCGGTTCCTTTCCCAGCCGACCCAGGGCGATCCCATGTCCCTTCTCCACGCCACGATGAGCCGCAATGAGATAATCGGTGGCATGGGGCGCCAGTTGTTGCGCGATGAGTGCGCCCGCGCTGGAGATGAGACCATCCACGAGCACCGGCCGTTTCCGGGCCGCCGCGCCGAGGATTACCCCGGCGATACCACCGATCTCGAAGCCGCCGAGTTTGGCCAGTACATCCAGGCCATCCCGCGGATCCGGGCGATTGACGCGCAGCGCCCTTTCGATCACCGCAATCTTATGGTGTCGCTGCTCGTCGTCGATACCGGTCCCGTATCCAGTGGTCGCCTCCGCGGATTCCCCGGAGAGGGCCGTGATAATGGCAGAACTGGGGGTGGTGTTGCCGATACCCATTTCCCCGACGCCGATGAGGTCGTATTTTTCGTCATCGATGAATCGCCGGGCTACCTGGATGCCATTTTGGACGGCGATAACAGCCTGTTCGCGGGTCATGGCGGGCCCTTCGGCGATGTTGGCGGTTCCGGGGGCTACCGGCAGGGATAGGATGGCATTAGTGCGGGCGAGATGGTCCAGGTCCCGTGCCACGCCCATATCCACGACCCGGACATCCGCGCCCGATTGGCCTGCCAGGGCGTTGATTCCGGCACCCCCATGGACGAAGTTGGCCACCATCTGCCAGGTAACCTCCTGGGGGTATTTGCTCACCCCTTCCACAACTACCCCGTGGTCCGCGGCCATGACGATGACCACCTTGCGCAGAGTGGCAAATTGCAGGGAGCGGGTCATGCCGGCCAGGTCCACGGCGAGATCCAGGATTTTCCCCAACGCCCAATGAGGCATGGTAAGTTGACCGAGGCGCTCCCTGGCTCGTGCCCGCCAAGTGTCGGATTGGGGTGAAATGGTAGAGATTGTTTCGTCGAGAATTTGCATATTCGGTAGTCGTCGGTTCGTTGGAAAAACCAGGGGCCGAGTAGCCCGGAACGGAAATACCCGGCACGACCGATAGCCGCAACCAAATCGAACGCAAGAAATTTCGGAAATCCTCATTGTTCGCAAACATTGGCGCTTTCATATCGATTCCTGAAGGGAGATTGCATGACTAGCGAAGCTTCGCCAGCCCATTGGCCGGAAAACCAAGCTTCGTCAACAAGATAATCCACAGTCTCGAATTTATTCTCCCACCTTCGTGCAACAGGATACCGTCTTTTCACAGTCGAGCCATTCTGGAAACATAACTTACTGAAAAACAAAGAATTATTCTTGTTGGTCACAATATCGTCAGTTTAACGAAAACTACCTTGATTACGGGTATTTTCGCTGGCTTTCCCAAAGTATTCCACAGAGTTATCCACAGAATTTGTGGATAACGGTGGTTTCTTTCGAAACGGTATCCGCTTAAGGGAATTACAAGAGAAAATACATTAACTTCACGCCGTAACTCGGGTTCAATACCCTTACCATCGGTAATATCTTCGTTTTGCCTTCTGTCCATTACCAATGACTGGCGAAGGTTCGTCTCGAACCGATGGAGGGGGATTTGGTCGTAGTAGAGCAAAACAGGCGTTTTATAAAACCTGACTCATTTGGGAATGACGAGTGGGAAATAAACAAATCACCAAGGCAACAATAACCCAACCTGTCCATCCCACCAAGGGCTACCGAATTCCCGCCTTCGCGACGATAGGCCCAAAGCCATGGATCAGTGCCACGAATCAGCGCCATGGATGATAAAAGCACCAGGGGCCCGAACGATTACTCAACGAGATCCTCCAAATTTCCGAGAAGGTTTCCCAGCGGTCCAATAAATTCCGGCAAACGTTCGTATAGGGTCATGGCGTTTTCGGCGTTATAGGTGTGTGACATACGGTTTCGGGCATCCAACATTTCCAGCCAAATCGTTTCCCCTTCGATCCATCCCTGGGCAAAAGCAGCCCTCAGACAGGATCTCGGCGAGCCGCCTGGATTCAATCCTTCTTCTTCGGCAAAGGCCTTGATTGCCTTCCAGGCAAGCTCGAAGGTAAATTCGAAGTATTGAATACAACCGGCCCTGATGACGTCGTGCCCAGGCCTGACTTCCATGGCATCGCCAAACTGTGCCAGTGCCCGAGAAAGATCCGCCAACAATGCTTCAGGGTGCATAGATTACCTCGCTATCCGTTAGGGCATTGCGGTGAAATCCATCACTCGTCTTGGTAAGGTCTACCCAATCGATTCGATATAGCGTTGGCAGATTGTCGATCCGATCGGCAAGATGATAGAAGTCTACAAGCGGCATAGGGTTGGCACCAATCACGCCAATATCGAAATCGGAGCGCGGCCCGGCATTACCCCTGGCTCGTGATCCGAACAAGATTACCTTGTATCCGGTCAAACGGCTCCGCTCCTCGATAAATATATCCCGCAGCAGATGACGAATCTCTTCCTCACGTGTCATTTTCGCACCCATGAAATCGACAATCGCCAATCGTCTTGTTCACACGCGCCTGCCTGGAAACGCAGTCGGGCCCATATTGGTCTTCCATGGCTAGCAAAGCTCGTGCTCGAACCGACATGTATGACCCGGCATTGGTAAAACAAAACCAGCGTTTCATAAAAGCTGACTCATTTGGGAATGATGGGCGGGAAATAAACAAAATAGGCGGTGAATTATAAAAATTGCCCGCCACGTCAATTCTGATCGAAATCACTTTACTCGAGGGAGAACTTTACTCAAGGAAGAAGATAAGATATCTATACGCGCGCTTGGTCGACTCGCCAGGAAATATCTTGTTGCACAAACGCCTTCTGCTGTCCATGGCATGCTGACTCGGACGAAACCATTTGCAAAAGGGATTGCGGATTGGAATCGAATGATCGAGTTCGCCGGATGTTTTACGGATGCTCCTCTTCGAAACCAATCGATCCATAAGTAAGGTTTCCAGAAATTTTCCATCCGACATGGGATCGTCATCTCTCCCGAAGGGAGACAATGCGCTCGGAGGAAATCCCAAGGAGGAAGATCCGCTCCCTTCGGACCTCGTATTTAGGTATCGGAAAAACAAAGATTCCGAGAGAATCGGTGCGTATGCCAAGACCCATCCCGCTTCAGTCCTGGCGCGAAGCGCTAACATGTTCATCGGAAATACTCCCCATGAATTTGCCCGAAAGGGGCATCATGTTCTGAATAACCAGCGAAGCTTGTGCTCGAACCCAGCAAGGCATGATTTACCATCGGTAAAACAAAACCAGCGTTTTTCGTAAAATTCGACTTTCGCGAAGCTGGGCGGGAAATAAACAAATTAAATCTTCCGAATAATCAAATCTAAGGAGACATAGGTAATGATGAAAGGCATAAAGGTTATCCTGTATATCTACGCCGTAATTTACCTGCTTGGACTTGTTCTTGCATTTCTCCCAATATCCACAGGGAGCGACCTTCTTAATACAGCAGGAAGCGACCTTCCTGGTGCCATGGACCCATTCACCCTGCTTTGGACCCGAATGAGCGGTGTGGGATTCGGGTTGGCAGGAATATTCTTCTTGATCCTTGCTCGTAATCCCTTCGGATATGGTGTCATGCTGCCATTTGCCGGGTACGGACAGATATGCGTCGGTCTTTTTTATTCTCCATTGAATATATGGTACGGATCGCCATTGGCAAGCTGGCTTATTTCTGCAGAGTCGATTTTGCTTGTAGGGACGGGCGCGCTCCTGCTTATCCTCGCGAAAAAGACCTCGCAGGCCCTATGACCAGCGAAGTTTCGCCTCCGAAGCGTAAATTGGCATTAGCAGATCAACATTAGCGTTTGCGAAGCTGAGCGGAAAATAAACGCGGTAATTGCCCCGTAATTACAAAAGTCGCTTCTCCCGTCCTTCAGTAGCAGTAGCCTATATATATAAATATAAAGCCGGATTGGGGCCGAAGGCCGCAATATCCCCGCTGGACATCCTTATTATTGGGGTTCGCCTTTCATGTGCGAACCCCAATTCGCCAATAATCATCATCGAGACCGGACCGGGAAGTTCACGTATCGGAAAACGAAATCCTGGGAAATCCGGCACCGAAATCCGAGCCCATCCCGTTTTTGGTTCTGGCACGAAGCGCTGACAAATGACATATGCGAACGCGTGGCGTTCGGATTTATGTCCGACTTGTATTCTTCCTTTGGGGACAGCCCAAAATCTTTTATGCGTCCTGTCGAAGATTTTCCAGGTAAGGGACTAAAGGCGAGGGCCTTTCTCCCCTTTGGAAACAGTAAATCGCTACAATTCGATTGTCCGCCGAACAACTTCTCCATCGTCCTCTCCAGGCCAATAGAAATCCACCATTATCCGGGCATCGTCATCCTGAGCCCGGCCAACACCGAAAACGGCGTAGTTATTGATACCGGATTTGGCGAACAGGCGCTTCTGATAAACAGGCCCTTTTCTCTCTTTTTCCTTCTTACCATCGCCGATGTCCACGGTCACCACATCGCCGGATTTCGCCACGAGCGCGTTCGCAATCGACGGATTGGGCTTGCGGGATATGGGGCTACTGGTAACCTGACCGACCCTTGCGTCGGGATACCTTTTCGTATTCACCAGCCGATAGGCGCTGGCGCAATGGACATCTCCGCTGATGATAGTAATCGGTACCTTGTGCTTATCCGAAACCTTCATGACTGCATCGAGGAAGAGGTTGCGCTCCTCGTGGTTGGTCTTGTGGGACCACTCGTCCATGAGGTCGTCCTTCATGCCAGTGAGCGAGAAGTCCGCGATATTCACCAAGCCGCTCCAGTGCACCACGGGAACGGGGGAGACGATGAAAGCCGCCTTTGCGCCGGACAGCGACGCCAGCCAACTATCGAGGCGCTGATGCTGCGCCTTCCCCAGCAAACGATCGGAGGGATTTTCACAGTTATGATGGGCTCGCACGTCCAATACATAGAAATGGCACCCGCCGCGTTCGAAGGCATAGTCCCACGTGGCTTCTCTCGGGTCCAGCGTACCGATATCCTTGCCATGCGCATCGGTAGTCGGGTTATGGGAATGCTGGTATTCGTAATAAACCTGCGCCGCCGCCCGCCATGTCAGTTCGACGATTCTGCTGTTGAACGCCTCGTCATCGCCCTGCCACACGTGGTTGAGCAATTTCCTGCGTTCCTCCTTGGTGCGCGACCCCCAGCCATCCATGATTTCATGGTCATCCCAGATCATGTAGGTCGGGATGCGTCCCACAACCTCCGCGAAGGACTCGAAGTTCCAGTAGATCCGGTAATACTGCCGAATTAGATTGACGAGATACCCCTTTATCCGGTCGTCATCAAGACCCTTCAGTTCGTTCTTGTAACGCTTCAGCCATTTCCAGAGATCCGCCATCCGCTTGTCGTTGGTGTCCAGGTACACCTGATCGCCACCGGCAATAGCCAAGTCCAATTCTTCCCGCAGAACCGTTTTATACAGCTCCGGCCAGGCGCCATCGTTGGGATGTTCCCAGCTGAATGGATCGTGGCAGCTGAAGGCGGCGAATTTCACCGATTTCGGAGAAACGTTCGCCGTAGTGAAAAATTCATCGGTGACATCCCCGATGACGGTGCGTCCATCCTCGGTAATCGGCGTGTTCTTTCCCGCCGTCAGGATGTAGTAGTAGCGGGTACCTTGTTGAAGCCCGTCGATTTCGAAACAATGACAAAGCCCTTCGGACTTTTTCATCTTGTGGCTAAAAAGCATCGAGTCGGAGAGAGCGGGTTGGGCGCTCAACCAGTCCCGGATCGATTTCCCGTTCATAGTGTCGAGATCGCCGCGAAAAGGCTTTTGGGACAAGACCAGCGCCCATTTTCCCTCGGTCGGCGTCTTTATCCAGATCTTCGCGGTGGTGCCGGTGGTGTGGCCGATGATGACCAGTTGTCTAATGCGGTCCTTGCGGGACTCGAATCTTTCGGGGGTTGGGATGGGCATGTTATTTCTCTCGTGCGTGTGCGTTTGTCTTTATGGTCATCGGGGGATTACCGAATAATACGTGATGAACCCCGTCACTATCGTGGTAAGGCACATCGAGCCATAGAAGCTCCAACACTTGAGGATCCTCCAGCCTTTGGGGTGTCGCTTAACGGAATACCAGGCAAGCATCAGCGTGGAAACAAACGTCGATAGACTTGCAGTATAAAGTTTGAAGTCAGTATGAAGGTCAGGGGTAATACGAAGGTTGGAGATAGTATCAAGCTTGGAGCTCACTTCCTCTATCCAATCCAGGAAAGGTAGATTACTCGTAGAGAGAATTATCATCACCAAAACAAGGTAAAACGTAATCAGACGAACGAGATTCGGCACCCATATCTCATGTCGCCCCAACCTGCCGGCTGTAACTACGAGAATGAAGATCACCAACATTTGAAGACCAATGATGATATTTTCCAGGCTGGGCAACGTGCTACCGCCGGCAAAAGGCAGCCGAGCTGGCATAAAAAAAACGGCTGTCGATAGGAAGAGGGTAATCGCCTGATCCAAAGTGAGAGGATTTTTGTCCTTCCAGAAGATAAGGCTCGTCTTTGCGAATGCGTCAAGGAGTTGCATAAATCTTGTATTACTCATGTTATTCCTCGGTGACATGGCTATTCTCCTTCCGATACAGAGCCCGCGTTATTGTAGTTTTATCTCTGGACGCCAGATCGGTGATGCTGATCTCAATGCGTGTAAGTCTTTCTGCATCTGCGCTTGATTTACCTTTTTCCTGGCTACCGCTAAAGATCTGGAAAGGAATCCAACTGCCGTATTCCGAAGTCGTCTTGTAACGAAGCATGTAGGTTGTACGCGCCGGAAAGCATTTCTCGGAGTCAGGAAACCAGCCTTTACATTCAGGTTTCTTTTGGAAGCGAAAACTTTTTCTTCGCTCCTCAGGAGAATCCGTGAATGTTGTCTTGCCGAACTTACGCCAACAGGCGTGGAATTCTTCCTTAAGTATGGGAGCAGTGCTTCCTTCTTCGTGGAAATCAGAATAAGTACGGCTCTGACACTCTATTCTCATAAGTTTCCTTACCATCGTCGGTGACCGCGCTATTCTTACAATTCTCCTTCTTGAAAAAATTCCGATTACGATAGAGCCTCACAGTATTGTGAGGCATGCCCTCAAAATACCTGGATACTCTGATACTAAGGGCGCCACTTCGATTTTCCGCAGGCTTGACACCATAGCATATCCAAGTTCCTCTCTCGCTAAATCGAAAAACAGGACGTTCCTGTCCTTCAGGAAGGTTCTCGCCCTCTACCCATTCCCCAGTTTCAACATCATACATTGTGAACATTATTTGCCGATCCTCGGTCGGCTTTCCCGGACAAACCGACTCTTTACCTTCTGGGCAAAACCACCCGGTGCAGTCCTTTGGATTAGGTTGAGCGAGAGTCTTGGTGAACAGGAATGGCGCTACTGTCAGAGAAAGCACCAGAAGCAACCTCAAAACCTGAAAAGCCGATTCCTTACGGATAGTGGCTATTTTGGTGGGTAGCACCGCAGCACCGCCGCCGTTGGAGGCATACGATTTTCCGTTTGTCATGGTGGTCTCCAGTCGAGATGAGCTGGACCCCAAGGCCTGGACAGAGATTGGAAAATCACTTCTTTCGGCTCAATCCCGTACGGAGCACGGCCAAGGGACGCATCTTCAGTACCTTCCGAGCACTGTCGAGAAGTCTTTCGATCTCTTTTTCCGACAGGCATAGGGAAGGCATCAATCGGGTATCGAAAAATGAAAATACGCCGGCCATTCTCCAGCATTTGGTCAGGAACAGGAGATAGGTGGCTTGCCCCATTCGTCCCCCCGCCCTTACCCACCAGGGGGTTTTCGGATAGATGCGGAAGAACAATCCGGTCATCTCGATTCCCTCCACGAGACCATATTCATCGGCGAGTTCCTCCAGCTGGTCATGGAGATAACGGGACTGTTTCTCGACGTTACCGGCGATGTCTTCCTCTTGCAGCCTCTTGAGGCAGTGCAAGGCGATATGGGCCCCCAGTTGATTGAGGTACCTGGTCTTCATTCCGGCAATGAAATGTGGCGCATTGTTTTCTGCCCGATGATAGAGGTCTGCCCGGACCAGCGTCACCCCGATGGGGAAGCTCATATAAGTGAGTCCCTTGGACAAAGTGACGATATCGGGGCGAAGCTCCGTGCGATGATGGCTGAACAGGGGTCCACTGCGATACAGGCCCATGAGGATCTCGTCGATGCCAATGTAGTAACCGTATTCCTCCCGATGCCGATTGATGAGTTCGATCAAGGGGTCGGGGATCTTTTTTCCATCGGAGCCGCGTATGTACTCGAACCAGATGAGACCGACTTCTCCGGAACGTATCTCGGAGGAGAGTCGATCCTCGGCATCCCCGGCAAAGGCGTCGATGACCACGACTTCTTTATAAAGGGGCGCGAATGGGAGGCTCGGCTGTATCTTGGAGGGGCTGGCGATGAGCGGTAGCAGGAGCTTCCCGGAATAGTTGTTATCGAAGACGATGATCTTGCTTTTGTCTCCCATGGCCAATAAGGCGGTGAATAGTCCATTTTCCACTGCGGTTGCGCCGCTTACCGCGGGGAAGGCGAACTCGAATCCAGTCAATCGATTGAGTTCCAGCGTCAAATCGTGCCAATAATCATAGAAGGGTTCATGGTTCGGGAGGACGGATGAAGATAGATCTGGTGGATTGTGGCCAAAGATGCCCAATGCCCCCCCACTCAAGCAATCCAGTAGGACCCTGGGCTCTTTTTCGCCGTCCTTTCTCACGGTAAGGTAACAACCGGACGCTTTCTGGACCTCGAGGTCATAGCCGGCCAGGGCATATAGCTTTTCCAGATTGGGATTGACATGGGCCGAAAAATATTTCTTCTTGGTCTCCTGGGAAGCTTCCATGTCGGAACAGGTCTTCGATACCTCGGCGGACCACTGGAAATTGTCCGCAAGTATCTGTTTGGCCTTGCTCAACGCCAGCAGGTTTCCGCTATAGGTGGAAGAATGCAACAGGCAGTTTTGCAGATTATTCCAAGGCTTGTAGGTGTCGTTGGACATGGAAAATACGCCGAAGGGAATCTCCCGATTCGTTAGTTGTTCCCCCCAAACGTACAGGTCTGCAGGCAGATCGCCCCCGGAATCCTGGAGGAAACCGTTAATTTCAGGGAGTCCCATCTCGGAGAGGTCTATTCCGAATCGGATGTTGCTTCGGGAACATTGCTCTCGGATCGGGTACAGCGCTTTCGAGTCGATGGTCTTATCGATCCTGACGAAGCAGGCGGCAACCGGTACGGAACCGAGCCGTTGCTCCATGTCTTCCATGGAGTGGAATACCTCGACGCCCGGCAAAATAAAATTCTCGGATTGCCCTGGCTGGAACAGAAAATACTCATCGATGGCCTTCGTGGGATCACAGATCAGCACCCTTCCACCATGATGCTTATAGCGATTCGACTGGCGATGCCGCGCTATCTTGATGGCGCCTTGCAGGGCTTCGAAGCGGGAGTTACAAAAGAAACTCTTATAATCGTCGGCATCTTTATCGGCACGATTGAAGTGATAAATAGTATTCAACAGATAACCGACCTGCGCCGCCTCCACCGAAATGAATTTGGTTGGAACGACGAAGATCGGTTTCTTCTGCTGGTTCAATCCCGCCAGTAAATCAATGGTTTCTTTGGTGGCGGCCTGGAATAGATGATTGGTCGGAGTCATTGGCGCAATAAATGGGTTGTTAACCGGAAATCGAAGGGGGATGACCATGATCAAGGAGAGCGACGGATTTTTCGATGATTTTATCGATGTCCGCCTTGGTCAGGCCGAGTTTATCCAAGCACACCTCCATGTCCACGGAGTCGAGCATCTTTTTGTATTTCAAACAGAGATACTCGACGGACTCCCAGAGATCTCTGTTCTGCCTGGCATCGTCCCTGCCGGTGCGAACATATCTCGAAAATTCCTCTTCATACATGGGAGAGTATCCGAATATCTTGTAGTCCAGGTAGATGCCCAGGGTGACATAAATATCATTGGTCAGCATGAGATTGGTATCCTGTTCATCGAGGACACCGTGCAATAGGGAAACGACCTCGTTGATGATATTGGTTTTATTGTATCCCCATGCCTGAAAGGGAAAGACCATGGTAGGGATTCTATCGGCGGGCCGTTTCGAGGCATCCCACCAATAGCGCATCTCGTCGGGGGTAAAGATATCCTTCAGGTCCATACCGAGAAATTTCTCACGGGTAAATTTCCAGATCTGGTTGAATTCGAAATCCTCGCGGCTATACAGATCATAGTCGTCCAACTGCTTGGGGATAAAAGCGACTTGCTCCGGGGTATACCCCAACATCACCAGGGGGATATCCATATCGGCGGCAAGGTTGCGTCCGATATCCTGGAACAATTCGCCCTCCCAGAAATCGGTGCATACAAAACCATAATGGCTGAAGTTTTCGAAGCCGTATCTATATAACTTACTGAACATGCGATACGGCCTTATTTCCATATGATCCACATCGAGGTGCGCACAGATCTTCTCGGCGTTCTGTTTGCCGATGGGGCTCCTGAAGCCATTATCGACGGTCAGGGCCAGGACACGTAACTGTTTGTAATGGGTCGTCAATCTGTGGAGGATATAAGTGCTGTCCTTCCCGCCGCTGAATAGAAAGATCGCATCATAGATCCCACTCCCTTTACCCTGTGCTGCCTTCAGGAATTCATCCAGTTCCTTCTCCTGGCTCGATCCGCCGCCCGCTTCGACGGCCTGTGCCGACGACGAAGATCCCTGTTCCCGATGACAGATGTCACAAACGGAATCATCACGTATTTCCACCACCTTTCCATTCAGGGAGCAAATGGAACACCTTTTCGATAGCGAATTTTTGACGAAGGGTCGGTAGATTGGCCAAACGTACCGGTAAACGTAGTAGCTCATCTTCATGGCCCTTTCGATGGCCTTGTCTTTATTCATGGCATGATCCTATGAGTTTTTTTACCACTGTATTGTGTGGGGTTCCCGATTGCATGGGATTCCTGGGGTTGGTTACGGCTGGGCGCAAAAGCAAAAGTGGCGTTATCGTGGACCACTGGCAACGCACCCCGAAAATCCCGTGCTCCCCGGCCAGGACATAAACGGGATGGGCTCGAATTTCAGCGCCGAGTTTCCCAGGATTTTTGTTTTTCCGACACGTAACTATCATCGGACCGCCCATATCACACTCGTGTCAAGCCTTCGAGGCTGGCCTCCTAGTTCTCCCTGTTCTCCTGGTTCCAAAGAGGCACCACTCCTCATCGAGGAAACTCAGTAGGCACCACACCCGCCAGCACCGGGTGCATCCCTTCCTGAAGCAGGACCGAGCCCTGCCGAAGAAGCGGGGTAATACCGAAAAGGACTGCGTCTGGGTTCACCGATGCCCCCCAAGTAGTGCTGCAACGCCGCCCACACCCTGGATTCGGGGAAAATCCCCGTCATGAATCTCTGTCACGGTACAAGACTCGATTCAGGCGTTACATACACGATCCCTTATCGGGATCGGGGATCGAACATGGGATCGGGAAAGAGCAAGGCCGAAACCCCGCAAACAATATTTTGTTTATTTCCCGCTCAGCTTCGCAAATGAGACAAGTTTTACAAAACAAGAATTTTGCCTTACCGATGCCGGATCATGCTTTGTCGGTTCGAGCACAAGCTTCGCTAGTCCATTGGCCAGAAATATCCCTGCCAACTATCATTCCATCATTCATCCTCTGCCGAAAAATGCTCATCGAACAGGGCATCTACTTCCTCATCGCTCAATTCTCCCGATTCCAGCCTCGCCAGCATCTCCTCCTCGGAATCCTGTGTCTTCGTACTGACCAATGATGGCGATGCATCGGATTGTATTTCCCCGAACATCACCTTGATCTTTTGGGCAAAGCCAACAATACCGATATCTTCCATCAACATGGCAATGGGAATATCCACCCCCAACTCGGTTCGAACCCGGTTTTTCAGCTCGATGGCCATAAGGGAATCCAGCCCCATGGTATTCAAGGGTTGATGGATATCCAATTGGGCAGAGGTTGTCTTGAGAACATTGGCAATCCCATTTCGGAGATAGTCCGTCAAGATCTCCTCGTGCTCCTCCTCGGAAGCTTGTTCCAGTCGAGACTTGATGCGAACGACCTTGGCCGTGGAAGAAGACACTTCTTCAATCAATTCGGACAAAAAGGACGGTATCACCGGGAATTGTTGCAAGAACCGCGACCAATCCATGGGCATAACGCTGACCTGAACACCCTTCGACTGCCCTACCAAGGCATCGAGACGTAATGCCCCCGTCTCCATATCGATAACGTTTATCCCGAATCCCGCCAGGCGACCGCGCTTCTCCTCGGCCATTTCAGCCACCGCGCCGAAGTCGGCCCAGGTACCCCAGTTGATGCCCAGGGCAGGCAACCCCAGGGAGCGGCGGAAATGGACAAAGGCATCCATGAAGGCATTGGCCGCCGCGTGATTGGCCTGACCAGCCGATCCCATCAGGGACGCGATGGTGGAAAAACATACGAAGAAATCCAGATCCCGATCTCGAGTCCCGACGTGCAGATTCCAGGTACCGGACACCTTGGAAGCCATCACCTTCCCGAAACGCTCCATGCTTTGCTGCGTCAGCACCCCGTCATCCACGGTGCCAGCGGCATGCATGACACCCTTGAGCGGCGGCATCTTGTCGTCTATCTCTTCGAACAGGCGAGTCACCTGCACCTCATCGGAAACATCGGCGCTCACCACCAGTACCTTGGCACCAACCTCCTCCATTTCCTTCAGGATCTCGCTGACCTCATCGGAGGGCGCGCGCCGCCCCGTCAAGACGATATGGCGAACCCCGCGTTCCACGACCATCCAACGGGCAAACCGCGATCCCAGCCCCCCCAGGCCGCCGGTAATCAGATAACTACCCTCTGCGGAAAACGGCGCCTGGCCCGAAATGGAAACTCCGCTTCTCACCAGGCGGGCGGCATAGCGCCGCCCATCCCGGTAGGCCACCTGATTTTCGTTGTCCTGGGCGACGATCTCGGCTACCAGATCGGTCACCTCGGGATTGTCGATCAACCCACCCCACAGACCCGGATATTCCAGGGCAATGGTGTTACCCAGCCCCCATACGGATGCCTGAGCGATGGCCAGGGAATCCTGCTCGGAACCGCGCTCGACACGGACCGCATTCCGGGTCACCACCCATAATTTAGTAGGCTTCTCTTGCTTGATCATGGCCTGTGACAAATGAAGCACGCCGCCGTAAGTCAAGACCTGCGCTTCTTCCAGGACCTCGGTGGTCAGATCGGTGTTCGGCGCATCCAAACTCCACAGATGAACGACCCCCTTCAACGGCAGTGAATCTCCCCCGAGGACATCCACGAAGAGGCGCTCGAAATGATCCGGCTCGCCCGGATCCGCGTGCCAAACATTATCTCCCTTATTTTCGTAGGCCGCCCCGGCGTAAATCAGGGTGCAGACATCCCCCGATGCCTCCAGGCGACGGGCCAGATCCTGCCCCATGCCGCTCCCTTCCATCTCACCCCGTTCGGCAAATATCAACCAATGCCCAGGATTCCTGCCATGGTCCCCATCCGCCGATTCAACGACTTCAATGGACTGCTCCTGCCAGACGATCTCATACAAATCATCCGGTCTCTTCTGGAAATGATGCCGTAAGGTCTCCGGCTCGACATGCGCTATGGTAAAACCATTCACCTGCGCCACGGGGGCACCCGCATCATCGAACAGGGATATATCGGCCAGGATTACCTCTTCACTCACCTCGACGACCCTGGCAAACCCCCAAAGGCGAGCACCGGCATGACCATAGACATGCAATTCCTTTATCGCCGTCAATAGATAGGTCTCGTTACCCGACTCTCCCAGCAATGTCGCCATCGTGGTTTGGAGCGCGGCGTCGAGCAGTGCTGGATGCAGGTGATAATCATCGGCATGAATGGCCAATGGTTTGGACAACTCCAACCTGCCCAATCCCATATCTTCCCCTCGAAAGATCTGTTTTACGCTTCGAAAGCCGGGACCATAATTCAGACCGTGCTCCTGGCAGAACAAATAATGATCGGCAACCGAAAGCTCCGTGGGGCATCTGGCCCGCAGCTCCGCCAAATCCACGGAGGCAGGGGACTCTTGCGCCTGATCGGGGATCAGATGTCCCCCACCGTGAAGCATCCAATAGGACTCCTCCGCATTCAGACTAAAGATTTGAAAACGGTATCCCTGCTGCTCCGAAGACAAAACGACCTGGACAGTAGTCGTTCCCTCGTCCGATAACACCAACGCCCGTTCCACGGTTACCCCCTCCACCCGGAAACGCTCATCCGAAACGGCGTTCCCCGCCGCAAGGCCCATCTCCAGATAGGCGGTACCCGGCACGACTGCGGTATCGAAAACGCGATGGTCGGTCAGATAAGGCAGAGACGAAAAATCAAGCTGGACCTCGAAGCGAATCTTATCGTCCCCATCGGCCCAATCCAGCTTCCGACCCAGCAGGGGATGAATGGAGGGCCCCCCGTAGACAACGGTCCGGGCAGCGCGGATAGCCGCCTGGTCCACCCAATAGCGCTGCCGCTGGAAGGGATAGGTAGGCAAGTGCACCTTGCGGCGGGGAGGACTATCGTCGGCGGCCTCATGGAAGGCCTGCCAATCCACGGTCCCCCCCCGCGTGTACCATTCCCCCAGACTCTGAAGCAGTTGCCGCCAGTCCTCCTGGTCCTGACGCAGGCTCGGAAGCCACACCCCGGCTACATCATCGGGCAGGCACTGACGCGTCATGCCCAGTAGCGCCGGCTTCGGACCCACCTCCAGAAACGCCTCGAATCCCTCTTCGTGCAAAGCCGCAGCCCCCGCCGCAAAACGCACCGGCTGGCGCAAGTGCCTGAGCCAATACTCCGGCGTTGCAATCTCGTCGGACACGATCCGTCCCGTAACATTCGAACACAACGGAATCACGGGTCTCGCATAGGTGATGGATTTGGCAACTTCCTCGAACTCCGGCAGCATCGGCTCCACCATGGCCGAGTGCGCAGCCAGCGGAATGGGCAGCAATTTGAAATCGATCTCCTCCTGTCCGGCAAGCCCCGCCTCTATGGACGCGATGGCCTCGGGCCTCCCGGAAACCACCACGCTCTCCGGGCTGTTGATGGTGGCAATGGATACCTCTTTCGCAAACGGCGCGATGATCTCCAGGGCCTTTTCCTCGCCAACCGACAGAGCCAGCATGGCCCCCCGTTCGCAACGGGTCTGCATCAGGCGGCCCCGGCTCGCGATAAATCTCAGACCATCTTCCAAACCGAAGACACCGGCGACACAAGCGGCGGCATACTCCCCGGCGCTATGTCCCATGACCACATCGGGAAACACCCCCCAGGATTTCCACAACTCGGCCAGGGAGTATTGCAGGGAGAACAGGGTCGGCTGCAGATAACTCATCTCCTTCAACAGATGCGTATTGGGATTGGGAGGACCTGCGTAGAGCAGCTCGATCAAGGGCGTGTCGAGAAAGGGGCGTAAAACTTCGTCGCAACGTAAAAAGGCCTGGCGGAAAACCGGCTCGCTCTCATAGAGCTGCCGTCCCATATCCGGGTATTCGGAACCCTGCCCCGTAAACAGAAAGGCAAGTTTGGATTTTCCATGGGAGACCTTCCCGGCGATATAGTCCGCTGTGCGTAGTCGCTCCGATGCATCGACGGGGGAACCCGCCACGACGGCAAGACGGTGCTCGAAATGGGAGCGCCCCACACTGGCCGTGAAGCAGGTATCGGCAAGCGGCGTATCCGGGTGGGAACGCAAATGTCCTTCATAGGCCTGCGCCAGATCACGCAGCGCCGCATCGTTCCTGGCGGACAATGTCAACAGGTGGATGGGGCGTTCCGCATCGGTGGCAGATGGCTTATCGCTGATACCAGGGGCCTCTTCGAGCATCACATGAACATTGGTGCCGCTGGCGCCGAAGGAACTAACGCCGGCAACCCGTGGCCCCTTCCCGAGCCAGGCCCGCCGCTCCGTAGGCACCTCGAATGGAAGCCTCCCCCAATCGATAAAGGGATTGGGCTCTTTCAAATGCAAGTGTGGCGGGATCTCCTTATGTTGCATTGCCAGTACGATCTTCATCAGGCCGGCAATACCCGCAGCGCCCTCCAGATGTCCGAAATTGGTCTTCACCGACCCGACGATCAAGGGGAAATCCTCGGAATGGCTCTCGGTAAAAATCGCATCCAGAGCACCTATCTCGATGGGATCACCCAATGAGGTACCGGTGCCGTGGGCCTCTATGTAGCCCACGTCGGCAGGTGTTAGATTGCCATCTTCGAGCGCCTGGCGAATCACCCTTTCCTGAGCCATTTCATTGGGCACGGTCAATCCACTACTGACACCATCGTGGTTGATGCCCAAACCGCGAATCACCGCCAATATATTATCGTTATTGGCAATGGCATCCGATAATCGTTTCAGCACCACGATCCCGCATCCTTCCCCTCGTCCATAACCATCGGCAGCGGCATCGAAGGTCTTGCAACGCCCATCCGGCGATAAGGCCTGCATTTTCGAGAGCACAACCATGGATTCCGGAGAAACGATCAGGTTTACGCCACCGGCGAGGGCCAATTCGCACTCCCTGGTTCGCAGGCTTTGACAAGCCAGATGAGTAGCAACCAACGAAGAAGAACAAGCCGTATCCATGGTCAAGGTAGGTCCCTGCGTACCCAACACATAAGACAACCGCCCTGCCATCATACTTATGCTGCCGCCTGTATATGAATAGGCGGTAATACGGTCAGGATCGCCATAAACCGTCGCCAAAAAGTACTCCGATGAGGCAGCGGAACCGATAAACACCCCCACAGGGACATCGACCAATTTTCCGGGGGCCTGACCGGCATTTTCCAACCCTTCCCAAGTGACTTCCAACAACAGACGCTGTTGGGGGTCGAGATCCAGGGCCTCACGGGGAGATATCCCGAAAAACTGCGGATCGAACCGGTCTACTTCCGATAAAAAACCTGCCTCGCGCATATAAGCCTTCCCCGGAATTTCCACATCCGGGTCGTACCAACTATCGGCATCCCAGCGCTCCGGGGGCACCTCCCGCATAGCGTCCACGCCATTTTTCAACAACTCCCAATAGGCATCCGGGTTATCCGCCCCCGGAAAACGGCAACCCATACCAATAATGGCAATGGGCTCGGTTCGAGCGCGCTTCAAGGCATCGAGCTCGGTTTGTTTCTGCTTCAGGGCAAACGCGGCCCGTTGCAACGGAGATAGTTTTTCAAGCCTATTTTGAAGATCGGACATTCGTAAAACCTTTGACGAAACCCCTAGCGAGGCTTCGCCTCAAACCGATGAAACATGCTTTGGTCTTAGTAAAGCAAAATTAGCGTTTTGTAAAACTCGACTCATTTGCGAAGATGAGCGGGGAATAAACACTGCGAAGCTTCGTCTCAAACCGACAAGGTATGATTCAGCATTGGTAAAGTAAAATTGGTGTTCTGTAAAACTTGACTCATTTATGAAGCTGGGTGGGGAATAAACAAATGAGTCCTGTCGATCGGAAACGACCGAAGGCCGCTTCGCATCCATCCCTCGGGGACGCGCGACCGATGCCAGGCCCCTTTATTCCAGCTCCCAAAACAGCACGCGCTCGAAACCCACCGCCACCACGGCGAAGCTGCGAAGACGCAGCACATCACCGAACTTGCCATTCAATTTCGCTTCATAGCGGGCAAGCCCTTTCTCGGCCTCGCGCTGTTTTCTTTGCACCGCGGCCAGTGCACGCAGCCCCTCGCTATCCATTCCTTCCAACGTCTTGCCATCGACACCGGCCTCCTTCAGGGACACGAACTTGAACTCGATCAAGATATCCATAACCTGGTATTGGCGCATGTCCGGGCGCACGATCAGGGTGAGATCGGCATGACCGCGTTCCATCTCGGTCTCCGATTCCATGATGTACAAGGCATCATTGAAGAGCAGGGTCAGGAACGCCGTCTTGATGGTGAGCTCGTTGCCATGGGCATAATCACGGTTGCTCAATGCCTTGAAATACTTCCGCTCCACGAAGTCGCATAAGGGCTGAATGTCGCCACGCCGGTACAGGGTCTCGGCGGCTCGGCGCGCCATGTCGGCGTCCTTCCCTTCCGGCAGCAGCATCTCCCGGATCGCTTCGGCGTAGAGCTTGCGGATGACCAGATTGGGGATGCGCAGACTGATCTCGCCAAAGGGCGTCATGCCATCCAGGGTCAGGATGCCGAAGTAGTACAGGAGCGATGCCACGAAGCCGGTGTCCTTGGGGGCATAGAGCATGTCTTCCACCCCGAAACGGTCGGATAGTCTCCGAACATGTATCGCTTCCTCCTCGGCCAGGGCATCGAAGATCAGCCTTCTGCCTTCCGGGAGGCGGGAGATGTAGTGCATCTTGCCCCGGTCCATGGCCAGATTGCTATCGAGGATCTCGTCCGGATAGCGACAGTCGCGCTGGAAGGCCTTTAGAAAATAGAGGGCAAGGGTCGGGTTGTAGACGTGGTGCTCGGCGCGGCGGCTGAAGCGATAGCCGTTGTAAAAGGTGCGCATCATGGCAAGCGCGTCATCGGTTCGGGCCTGGGGAAAGCCGCACTCCCGGGCGATCTCCGCCACCATTCCGGCGATCTCTGCCTCCCGAAAGCCGCACAGTTCGTTGAATTGGTGTAGTAAATAGATGTTTTCCGCCACGTTGTAGGCGCTGGTGAGGTCGCTCATGGCCACCGGCGAGACACCGGTGATGAATACACGGGAAAGACCCTCCCCACTCGCGGCCATTTTGATGGTCTTGAACAGGGCCTTCATACAGCCCTCGCCGGACAGGATGGCCTGATAACGGCTTTCCTCGGTGTCTCGACGTCCCATCATGAGTTCGTTGGCGAAGTTGTCGTACTCGTCGATGAAAAGATATAAGGAGTGGTCGGTTTTTCGAATGGCGGCAAGGAGGGATCGGAAGGAGGAAAGGGCGTCTCGGGGATCGATTCGAGGCGGCTCGGGTAGCTTCTCTCGATAATACGCCGAAAAGTCCCTGATGCGATCATTCAAATAGGCATAGAGGTTGCGCTTGATCTCCTCGCCATCGCCCTGGGGACTGACCCCGGAAAAATCCCACTTGAGCACGAAATATCGGTTATGCCTTGCGGTGGGATTCCTGCCGATGGCGAGCCCTCCGAATAGGGCTTCGAAGCGATCCGCCTTGTTGAGGTCGTAGTAGTTTTCCAGCATCGATAACAAGAGGCTCTTGCCGAAGCGACGCGGACGCAGGAAAAGCAGTTGATCGCCGGCCCCCTCCAGTAATGGAATGTGGTCGGTGCGATCTACGTAATGATGCCCTCTGGTAATGATCGAATCGAAGTCGCTGATGCCGTAGGGGAATTTCATGTGTCGATTTCGAGGAGGACATCAAAGTAACCACGCCAGCGAAGCTTCGCTAGTGTATTGTGCGATCTTATCGCTGGAGAATGCGAGACTAGGCGCACTCATAGCTTGTATATCTTTACTATGAAACAGCAGGTGCTCTTTCATCATCAGGGGTGTTGGAACCCACCACATGACCGTTAGGACGCGGCCCCGCTAAATCCGCAACGTTTCGTTGATCAATGCCTCCAATTCTTCCTCGGAGAGTTGCTCTACCTCTCCCAAGACCTCTTCGGACTCGTCGACAGTCTGCTTCACAGCTGCCTTTTCTTGGGATTCCAATTTCAATATCCCTGTAGCGATGTAGTCGAGCAAGGCAATGGGCGTCGGGTATTTGAATACCAAAGTGGAAGGCAATGAACACCCGAAACTGGTTTGCAACCGGTTCTTGAGTTCCATCGCCATCAATGAATCCATTCCGAGATCGAAAAATCCCTTTTGAAAATCTATCATTTGAGAAGAACCAAAACCGATCACCTTGTTGATCTCGGATTGAACATGTGCAGCCAAATAATCCCGTTGTTTTTCAGGGGGTGTCTTTTCCAATTCCTTGATGAAGTCGGATGGCCCGGATAGCTCATCGACAACGGGTCGATACAGCTCCGATAAGAAGAGCGGCGGGTCTTGACCCGCGTAGGAATCCTGCAGAAATGTCGACACGTCCTCCGGCAATACCGCAACCTGAGCGGCGGAATCCGCTTGTCCCAGGAGGACCCCGAGAATCCGTAGCCCTATCTCGGTATCCATCGCATATCCCGCCAGCTTATCGGGATTATTGAGGCTGGCATCTTGCGACGCTCTATCGGACGCCCACATATTCCAATCGACGGCGAGCCCCGGCAATCCCATGGTGTGGCGGAGATGGGCCAGGGTATCCATGAAGGCGCTGGCAGCGGCATAGCTTCCCGTCCGAAACCCACCCAACAGCGAAGCCGACGAAGAGAAGCAGATAAAGAAATCCAACGGCATGGCCCGTGTCAGGGTATGCAAGTGCCAGCTTCCCTCCACCTTCGCGGCCATGACGCGATGGAAACGGTCCCAGTCCTGCTGAACGAGGATCTCCTTATCCAACACACCGGCGGCATGAATTACGCCGCGCAGTGGCGGCATTCCATCATCTATTTCCTCGAACAGGTGGGCTATCTGCCCCTGGTCGGAGACATCCGTGCTTGCTACCATAATCTTGGCCCCGACCTCTTCCAAACCGTCCAAGAGTTCCCGTGCTTCCATGGAAGGATCGTGCCGTCCGGCCAGGATGAGGTAACGAACCCCTTGATCGACCATCCAACGAGCGATCTTCAATCCCAATGCCCCCAAGCCACCAGTAATCAGATAACTGTCTTCCGGGGATAGCGACGTGTTGCCCGGAACGGGTGGGCTACTCCTGACCAAACGGGCCACATATCGCTGTCCGTCACGATAGGCGACTTGGTCGTCATTTTCTTCCGGATCACTTTCAGCCCTAATTTCAGCCAATAGATCGGTAACCTCCGGGTTATCGATCATTGCCCCCCATAATTCGGCATGTTCCAAAGCAATGACTTTGCCAAGTCCCCACAAAGGCGTTTGGGCGACCGCCAGGGGGTCTTGTGCCGAAGGATTGGAATGCTGTGCCACGCTTATCGCGTTCCGGGTTACCAACCATAGCTTGGATGACGCGACAGACCGACTCGGATCGGCCCGATCCTGTGACGTTTTTGCCTTCGATGCCTGGGCCTGCAATAAATGAACCACGCTGCCGCAACCGAGAAGCTGTGCCTGAGCCAGGGTCTCCGTGGTCAGTTCCCGGGTATCCGCCGCATCCAGGCTCCACAGGTGAACGATCCCCTGCAACGGTAGTGCTTCTTCCTGAAAGGCCTCGGTGAACAGACGATCGAAATCCCCAGCCCGCGCCGGATCGATACGCCATATGCCGTTTTCCTGGTTTTGGTACGCCTTGTCCGCATACACCAAGAAACAGGAATCGCCCGATTCCTCCAGACGCCCGGCCAACGCCTTGCCCATGCCACCTCGATCGGCGAAGATCAGCCAGTGACCCGATGGCCCGGTTACAACGCTCGGGCGCGCCTGGGATTGCCATTGGATTTCATAGAGCCAATCCTTGATGTCGTTCGCCGCGGTCTCTTTTCGGTATTGTTTAGCCAGGATTTCCAGGAGCCGCGGCAACTGTTCCAATTCCTTCTCCGATAACCCCTCCGCTTTGCGCAACTGCTCGGCCAGCTGTTCCGTGTCCCCTTCTCGCAGGAGATTAAAGAGAGAAGTCTCCGGCAAAAGATCCGTTTTCGCGCCTTTATCCAAGGTTTCATCGACCCAACAGCGCTGCCGCTGGAAGGGATAGGTAGGCAAGTGCACCTTGCGGCGGGGAGGACTATCGTCGGCGGCCTCATGGAAGGCCTGCCAATCCACGGTCCCCCCCCGCGTGTACCATTCCCCCAGACTCTGAAGCAGTTGCCGCCAGTCCTCCTGGTCCTGACGCAGGCTCGGAAGCCACACCCCGGCTACATCATCGGGCAGGCACTGACGCGTCATGCCCAGTAGCGCCGGCTTCGGACCCACCTCCAGAAACGCCTCGAATCCCTCTTCGTGCAAAGCCGCAGCCCCCGCCGCAAAACGCACCGGCTGGCGCAAGTGCCTGAGCCAATACTCCGGCGTTGCAATCTCGTCGGACACGATCCGTCCCGTAACATTCGAACACAACGGAATCACGGGTCTCGCATAGGTGATGGATTTGGCAACTTCCTCGAACTCCGGCAGCATCGGCTCCACCATGGCCGAGTGCGCAGCCAGCGGAATGGGCAGCAATTTGAAATCGATCTCCTCCTGTCCGGCAAGCCCCGCCTCTATGGACGCGATGGCCTCGGGCCTCCCGGAAACCACCACGCTCTCCGGGCTGTTGATGGTGGCAATGGATACCTCTTTCGCAAACGGCGCGATGATCTCCAGGGCCTTTTCCTCGCCAACCGACAGAGCCAGCATGGCCCCCCGTTCGCAACGGGTCTGCATCAGGCGGCCCCGGCTCGCGATAAATCTCAGACCATCTTCCAAACCGAAGACACCGGCGACACAAGCGGCGGCATACTCCCCGGCGCTATGTCCCATGACCACATCGGGAAACACCCCCCAGGATTTCCACAACTCGGCCAGGGAGTATTGCAGGGAGAACAGGGTCGGCTGCAGATAACTCATCTCTTTCAATAGATGCATATTGGGATTGGGGGGGCCTGCGTAGAGCAGTTCGATCAAGGGCGTATCGAGAAAGAGACCTAAAATAGCGTCGCAGCGTGAAAGGGCCTGGCGGAAGACAGGCTCGGTCTCATAGAGCTGCCGCCCCATATCCGGGTATTCGGAACCCTGCCCCGTAAACAGAAAGGCAAGTTTGGGTCTTCGACGGGCGGCCTTCCCGGCGATATAGTCCGCTGTGCGTAGTCGCTCCGATGCATCGACGGAAGAACCCGCCACGACGGAAAGACGGTGCTCGAAATGGGAGCGCCCCACACTGGCCGTGAAGCAGGTATCGGCAAGCGGCGTATCCGGGTGAGATTGAAAGTATTGGATATAGGCCTTTGTCAGATCCCGCAGCGCTTCATCGCTCTGAGCCGACAGCGTCAACAGATGTCCAGGGTACTCGGGCGTCGTAGCCACCACCTTGGGCAAGGCCATGGATGTGTCGGGTGGCGGCGCAAGCACGGCATGGGAGTTAGTGCCTCCGAAACCGAAGGAATTGACTCCCGCGGGTCTCGGTCGATTGGATTCATCGGTTGGCCAGGGTGTCGGCTCGGTTGGAATCGAGAGCGGGGTATTCGCTATTTCCAGGTGTGGGCTGAATTCCCGGAGGTGTGGATGGGGCGGGATTTCACCATGCCGCATAGCGAGCACCGTCTTGATCACGCCAGCGATTCCGGCAGCGGCCTCCAAATGGCCGATATTGCTCTTGACCGATCCGATGTGGCAAACCTCCTCCGGGGAACGATCCGGTACCAGAACCCCTTTCAAGGAATTGAATTCGATGGGGTCGCCCAACACTGTCCCGGTGCCATGGGCCTCGACATAGCCTATTTCGGATGCGGCCATGCCGGCATTGGCCAAGGCCTGGCGGATAACCGCCTGTTGCGCAGAACCATTGGGGGCAGTAATCCCATTGGTACGTCCATCCTGATTGATGGAAGAACCTTTGACAATGGCCAGGATCGAATCGCCATCGCGGATGGCGTCCTCCGTGCGCTTGAGTACGACCATGCCACACCCTTCTCCCCGAACATATCCATCGGCACCGGCATCGAAGACCTTGCAACGTCCCCCAGGGGATAACAACTGGGAGGCGGCAAAACTATCCGTCACCTCCGGGGACAACATCAGATTGACGCCACCGGTGAGGGCGAGATCGCACTCCTCGAGACGCAGACTTTGACAGGCATCATGGAATGCCACCAGGGAAGAAGAACAAGCCGTGTCTATGACCTTGCTGGGGCCGCGCAGATCCCACAGATAAGAGAGGCGATTGGCGGTAATGCTAAGGGCGTTGCCGGTGACGAAATAGATATTGAAGCCGGCGGAAGACGGAAAGTTACGGTAATCGCTGGTACTGATGCCGACGAAGACACCGGTTTGGCTACCGGCCAGGGAAAGGGGCGCGATACCGGCGTTTTCCAACGCCTCCCAACCGACCTCCAGCACGAGACGCTGCTGGGGATCCATGGTTTCGGCCTCACGGAGCGAAATGCCGAAAAAGACCGGATCGAACTGGTCGACCCCATCGATGAAACCGCCCCAGGGGACACTGAAACTCGCAGGCGTCCAACGCGATGCGGGCACTCGGCTGATGGCATCGACGCCACTTTCGAGAAGCTGCCAGAATTCATCGGGATTTCTCGCCCGGGGAAAGCGGCAACCCATGCCAATGATTGCAATGGAACCGGAATGGATAGTGTTCCGAATGGCGGTACTCGATACGGGAGACTCGGTCTCGGTGGTGTGCTCGGCGCTCTGTATCCCGGCCAGATACCGCGCCACGGCATCGATGGTCGGATGGTCATAGATGAGCGTCGAGGGAAGCGATTGCTCCAACCACTCGCCAAGCTCCCCCGACAAACTCACCGTGGTGGCCGAATCCAGGCCATAATAGGCAAAGGGACGCAGGATATCGATCTTATCCGGAGAGATTCCAACCAATTGACCGACCCTGGCGGTCAACCAACCCTGGATGGCCTCGACCACCGCGCCCACCGGGGTGGCTTCCGATGAAGTGAGATCCGATAAGGTGATCTCCGATGAGGTGATTTCCCCGGTGTTCGGGTGTCGCCATTCGGCGATACCCTGCAACTTTCCCTCTAAAAACCGTGCACGACAGATACGGCGCTGCACTTTGCCACTGGACGTCTTGGGAAGAACGCCGGGTCTTA
>CAZSVE010000014.1:0-49448 GCA_964610175.1 uncultured Thiotrichales bacterium | reverse complement strand
GCAGGGACTTCCACCCTGCTGATGAATCGCCTTCACGGGCGCACTGGTTCCGGCTTGGCCGGGTTGGGTTAGGGTATTGCCATTGCTCGGTTCTTCCCGGTTGATTCGGAAGGATACTGTTGGCGGTCGGAATAGAGGGCTACCAGAGGCCCGAAATACTCAAAATAGCGCCTTAGAACTTCTATACAAGCGCGGTGATCTCGGTAGAGACGAATTTCGTCTGCACCAGTTGCCCGATGGCATTGTCGATGAAGACAATCAGGGTACAGTGAGTGCCTCGTCCCTCGAACCAATCATGGGGCGATCCGCTAACTTGTACCAGCTCGCCGAAACGGTTCCGGCGATCGCATAACTGAAATACTCGTATCGTCTTGCAGCGTTTTGGTTGCCACAATCCCAACTTGATTTGAAAGCGAAACCTCACCTCGAACCAACATTAAAGCAAAGCATGACCCAGCACCGGTAAAGCAAAATCGGTTTTTTGTAAAACTCATTTGCGAAGATGAGCGGGAAATAAACAAAATTAAGGGGGCATAGTATTTGTAAATCGTACAAAGGGAACATTACCCTATTCTGGGCTAACATAATTTGAATATGTAAGTATTAGTGTTGCAAACAGAAATACGAATGATTATCATTATTATCCTATCTCATAGCACTCTTTAGAGTGCTTTTATGAACAAATATGCTGACAACAACACCGTTCGCTAATATTCCGGCTTAGATTTTTACCGCTCGAAGCTGAAGAACCTCTTTTTCCGAGTGCGGCCTCGGAAAACCATACTCCCTTCCCCGGAAAACCTTCGGCAAAATGACAAAATTTACGATCCCGTGATGGAGCTCGGTATTGGAATCGAAGAAGGAAATGGAGATCGTACCTATTCGACAACGGATCCGATTCGAACTGTTTTTTGGTTCTGTCCCTGCCAGGGCCTAGGGTTATGGGGCCATTGACTCTTCAAGAGGCTGCCCGCGAAATTGCAAAATTCCATGCGGTTTCCCCCTCGGGAGCCGATATTCCCCGGTATTCATATCTCTCAGGGGTGGCATTTCGACCGGGCGCGCTCTTGGAAAGAAGCGATATTTTTGAAGAGTCACCAAAAGAGCTAACACAAAGGATGGAAAATCCATTTCCCAGCTTTTTCACTTCTGGAATGGGGAAAACGTACTTTCTTGCATCATTGCAAATGGCACAACACTATAGAAAGCGGTAATACACTCTGCCGCGCACCCAGTGAAAGATCGTACTTTTCAACACCCCAGCCCGGCCTAGCCGAAACCAAAAATCTTCGCTCGCTCCCAAGCCAGCTTGGAAATGTAGATCTTGGCAAGCTACAGCTTCCGAAAGAGGGTTCCTACGCTTGTGCTTGGGAACCAGAGGAAATTTTTTTGATCGTATCGTCGAAGATTTTCCCAAGTGAGGAACTAACGCTCCCGACTCGAAGAGCTAACAAGATTTTGCTGGGATGGCGATAATTTCCGCAAATGGATACGTAAATATTACGACGAAGCTGCATCATATATCCGGGGATTGCCTCGGATAGCGAAGTACAATCCGGTATATCTTCCCACTGAAGTCAATCAGTTTGCATTAGAAATCAAGGAGAAAAACATGTCGGGAAATTTGGGTGAGTTGGCTATTGGGACTCAAGGCCGCGTAATTGGCTACGAAAAGGAAGCAAAGGCCTACCGAAGACGGCTGATGGCCATGGGTTTGACGCCGAGTACGGAATTCAAGGTGATCCGCCGTGCACCCCTCGGTGACCCTATGGAGATCACTGTGCGGGGTTATTCCTTGAGTCTTAGGAAGCAAGAAGCGAGCGCGATTCTCGTACAACGACTATAAGCAGGCGCTCATACAGAAACCCGAAAAAATCGGGGCCTTGATGCACCGGAAAAAGGGGACCATACCAAGGATTTGCCACCTCCGATCCAGAAAATGGAAGATCTTCCCCTTGAGTCAAAATAACGGACAGGTTCAATTTCAATGTCATTCCGGGCGGAAAGTGCCTTCTCTGGAATGACGTGGAATGTGGTGCCGCGCGCCATTTCACCCTTCTTCATCCCCTAAAATTTCTTCGGAATTGTGCTTGATACTCCACGGGTAAGGGATAGGCCATTTCGAGATCCAGAACCGCAGTTCGCTGCTGTCCGTTTTACGCTATCGGGATTGATTTGTTTATTTCCCTCTCATTTTCGCAAATCGGTTGAGTTACAAAACGCTAATTTCCCTCTACCCAACTCGGCCTAGCCGGAATCGAAAATCTTCGCTAGTCATCGGAAAAACGCACACAAACGTTCGTGCAGTCACATCGATTTTTGGAAGGGCATGGCATACCGGCACACCAAGCGGGATACCGACATTCAGGGAAGCGAAAAAGGCTCGGAATCTACACTACTGAAACGTAAAACGGAGCATGCCCCCATGGCAAATCGGCACGTTATCGGCATTTTTGGAAATCCTAATTGCGGTAAGACCACCCTTTTCAATATGCTGACGGGTGCCAAACAGCGGGTCGGCAATTGGCCCGGCGTCACGGTGGAGCGTTTGGGTGGTACCTATCGGCATGAGGAAACTACCATCGAAGTGGTGGATCTGCCCGGCATCTACTCTATCGATATCCATCCCGACGAGATATCCATCGACGAAAACATCGCCCGTGACTATATTCTGTCTCGTGAGGCAGATCTCATCGTCAATATCGTCGATGCTTCCAATATCGAGCGCAATCTGTATCTCACCAGTCAATTGCTGGAAATGCGCGTACCCATGATGGTAGCGCTCAATATGATGGATGTCACCACGAGCCGTGGGATTTCCATCGATGTCGAGGAATTGGAGAGGCGCTTGGGATGTCCGGTGGTTCCGGTCGTGGCCAAGTCGGGGGAGGGTATTCTCGATATCAAGTCCACCATCAACCGAATCGCCGGAAAAGGATATGCACCGGATGTCGAAATCCATTATCCCAAGGAAGTAAGGCATGCCGTGTCGGAGCTTTGCCCGCTTCTGGACACTTCCTCCAACAAATATGGTGCGGCCCCCCGTTGGATCGCGTTGAAGTTGCTGGAAGGTGACCCCCTTGCCGTGGAAATAGCCGGAAAGACGGCAAGTCGGAGGTCGACCGAACTCCTCGCCGCCATGGAGGAGAAATCGGGTGAAGAGACCGATATCCTGATAGCCGATGGCCGATATGGATTCATCAATGATCTCACCAGCCATGTCCTGACGCGAACCGATGAGATCCGGCGGCAGACATCGGAGCACATCGATCGCGTGGTCCTGAATCGAGTACTCGGTATCCCCATTTTTCTGGCGATCATGTATCTGATGTTCATGTTCACCATAAATCTGGGAGGCGCCTTCATCGATTTTTTCGATCAGTTCTTCGGTGTCCTGTTCGTGGACGGCATCGATGTCTGGGTGACATCCATGGGCGCGCCCGGCTGGCTTACCGCGCTGGTGGCCGGGGGCATCGGTGGCGGCATTCAGGTTGTGGCCACCTTCATCCCTATCATCGGTTTTCTGTATTTATTTCTTTCCGTATTGGAAGACTCCGGCTACATGGCGCGCGCGGCCTTTGTCATGGATCGTTTCATGCGCGCCATGGGACTGCCCGGAAAATCCTTCGTGCCGATGATCGTCGGCTTCGGCTGCAATGTTCCGGCCATCATGTCCACCCGCATCCTGGAAAATCCTCGAGATCGCGCCCTGACCATTCTGATGAATCCCTTCATGTCCTGTGGCGCGCGCCTGCCCGTTTATGCCTTATTTGGAGCGGCTTTCTTTCCGGTTGGTGGGCAGAATCTGGTATTTGGTCTTTATTTCATTGGCATCGCCATGGCGGTATTGACCGGGTTGGTCATGAAATACACGATTTTGCCCGTAGAGAAATCACACTTCGTGATGGAACTCCCCAGATATCATCTACCCTCATCGAAGAGTGTGCTGATCCATACCTGGGATCGGCTCAAGAATTTCCTGCTCCGAGCGGGCAAGATCATCGTTCCCATGGTGGTAATCATCAACTTCATGAATACCATCGGGACCGATGGGAGCTTCGGTAACGAGAACACCGATAACTCCGTATTGAGCGAGGTGGGTCGCACCCTGACGCCGGCCTTTGCCCCCATGGGTATCACGGAAGAAAACTGGCCGGCCACGGTTGGTGTCTTTACCGGCATCATGGCCAAGGAGGTCGTGGTGGGCACATTGGACGCTATTTATGGCCAGCTCGCCCAGATCGATGAAGAGGGAGACGCCCATCGGAAGGGAGCGATTCCCGAAGATTTTCAACTGTGGGATGGTATTTCAGAGGCATTCGCCACTATCCCTGAAAATCTCACGGCGATCCTGGAAACGGTTACGGACCCGCTGGGAATCAGTATCGGGGATATCAGTGAAATCGAGCGCGCCGCCGAGGAACAGGAAGTCGCCGTCGGCACCTTCGGCGCCATGGTGGCCCGATTCGATGGACAGGTCGGAGCATTCGCCTACCTCCTGTTCATCCTCATGTACTTTCCCTGCGCCGCCAGCACCGCGACCATCTATAAAGAAACCAGTCTGGGGTGGGCGACTTTTGTCGCTGCCTGGACCACCGGGTTGGGATACGGCACGGCCACCATCTTCTACCAGACGGCCACCTTTTCGGCCCATCCGGCAACTTCGGCAACCTGGCTATTGGCGATAACCTGCCTCTTCGGTGCTACGATATTCGGACTTCGCCGATGGGGAAGACTGCGCTTCGATTCCTCGAAATCATCCTAGGGAAGATCTGAAAAAGCCATCCATGGGGATCTCTGTTTTTCAGAGCTTCCCTAGAACTTTCGATTTTTCGGCTTTCAGTCGCTCGAGTTGAAAGCCCGAGACAAAACCATCGGGGATTTTCCGATTTCGGCTCCGATCCCGGAACCACCGATCCGGGTAATCGGGTAAATCTCGGTCGAAAATCACTCCTGCTCGATCCCTGCCAGAGCGCGATGGACTTGGACTTCATCCAAATCGATAAAAATGACATCCTCGGATTTTGGTTCGTCTCAGGTTGCCAGTAAAATACGACTTGCTCATCCAAAAACAAGGTTTCCGAAGGTTTTCCGATTACGATATGTCACCTCGGTTTGGGGAAGAGATCTTATGCGCTGAATGCTGTTCTCGGTGCAGAATCTTTTCCCAGCGAGATGGTATAACCGTTTTGAAATCGGAGACCAAAGCCTCCAAAAATTCGCTCCAGGGGCATCTTTCAATTGCACCTGATTTCAGTTGCCGCGAGATCCAAGACATGAGTCGCCAAAAGGCGCACATCGTCGATACGGGCATTGTCCTTCCCTATCGGGTTCCCATAGCACGCCACCGGGAAATGGATGCAAAAATGCGCCGGACCCATGGGGTACCCGAATCGATCATCCTGATGTCGCAAGCCCTTTCCAAGGGGAGCGGGATACGCTCTCATCACACCGTACGTCCCCACTGGTTGCCGAAAAACGAATCGTCTGCCGATTACCCCGATCCTACACACAGGACACCGTCCTGAAAGGCCTCGATCTGGGCTTTTTGAAAAATGGCGAACTATTGGTCACCGGGTGGCTCAAGGATCTCATCATCATTCACGGCCAGAACCACTAGCCAAGCATCGATGATTCGATACGACATCTGGCCACCCTGGACGCAACTTTCCCCGCCATGGGGAAAGAGGGAATCCGATCAATGAGATAGAATGATCAAAACCGCGATGAGATGTCGGAATGAACCCGATAGAGATATCATGCCTTTTGTGCCTTACTTCGGCTTCCAGGGGAGATAGCGATGATCTTGAGTGAACTTGGAGAATATTTGCGTGCGAACGGTCAAGCAGCCATTATCGATATGGCCTATCATTTCGATATAGAACCCGATGCCGTTCGAGGGATGTTGGAACACTGGGTTCGCAAGGGGAAAGTCCGGAAACTACCGGAAGGAACCACCTGTGGCGATGGTTGCCACAGATGTGCCCCCGAGTCTCTAGAGATTTACGAGTGGATTCAATGAGGAAGGATTGCCCGGCATTACCGCCAACGCCAATGTTCTTTTGCTGCTGACCCTACGAAGTGGCCAACGCCCTTGCATGGAAAAATGTGCCGCAGACCCATTTTTTATAATAACGATGCCAAATACGCCTCTGGATCTTGCCGATAGGCGCTTGCTTGTTCCTCGGTGTTGATGGGAATCACCCGATACCCTACCCTGGTGCCAAGGGTCTGGCGAATCAATGTCTCCAAAAACCTCTTCCCAGGCCCGATTTCAAAGAAGTCTATTTGCATGCCGATGTCGCACGCGCTTTTGTAGATCCGCTGAATGGCTGGAAAGAAGATCACCGGGGAATAGATTTGCTTGACCAGATTGGTGAGCAGCTCTTCCTGGGATGAATATTTCCGTCCGGTTACATTGGAGTAGATCGCGGGTGTCTCTTCCGTGAGGAGCTTCCAGTCTTTCATTTCCTTTTTCAAGGCCTCCCGAAAGCCCTCCTCGGCAATACTTTCGTAGTGTTCCGCAGAGTGAAATGGCCCCTTCAACGGGACTCTCTTGGCCTCGAATGGCAATTTTTCCTGCTTGAGCGCAGCGTCCAGTGCTTCATCGGAACCCACCAATACCATCCATGTGGGACTATTATAAAGTCCGACGGAAATGCCCTCATGTTGATCGGCGAACTCCTCCACCGTGGGAATGAAATTTTCGGGATCTTCCGTGGAATCTTTCGCGGGGGTTATCGCGGCAGCGGGCCTTTTGCCCACACTCACCGTGTCCATGAAGTCCTGTCGTATGCTGATGATCCTCGACCCGATATCGGACGAAGGAATAATCCCCGCCGCTGTCAACGCCGAGTATTCGCCGACGGAATGGCCTAGTAATACATCGAAGTCGACGCCCAGATGAGCCGCTAGAAGCGTGGATGCCCGATAGGTCGAGATCTGCGGCAACGCAATGGTCGGCTTGGAGATCTTCAGCGCCTCGAACAATGCGGCGACGGAGGGGTGTTTGGCCTTGAAATCACTCTCTCTACCGAGTGTTCCCTGGCCGACGAAGGTTCCAACTTTAATAACTCTTTCCATTTTCACTACCATAAAAATACATCTCAGGAAATCCCAATTCTCACTTCCAGTAACACTGGAAGCGAAACAAAGCTTATATATATATCATAATTTATGTATAAAAACCAACTGTTTACACCGACTTTGTTAGCCCAGAACATGTTAGCGCTTCGCGCCAGGATTGAAGTGGGGTGGGTCCTGACGCACGCACCGCTTTTCCCGGGAGCTTTTCCGGCACCCTAAATAGTAATGTTCCCTTTGTGCAACTTAGAAATATCCCCTTTATATCCAAGGGGGAGGAGCAGTGATGGGGGAGGCGGCTCGTTCACAATTGCACCGGCTTTTTTGCGGGGAATCCATGAACCAGGAATAATCCCATGAAGGACTTCGAGTATTTCGTGAATACGAAATCCCCGTCGTATTCCATGGCAAGACCGCAAGCAGACTCCAAATGAATAAATGCTGCATTCGTAGTCAATGGTTTCCGATTCCAGGACCGATACGATAACATCCCTTCGTGGCAGCTCGTGGAACCGGACGTTATCGCCTCGAATCACGGGTATCTCGATCTATCATTTCGGTCCCCCGAGACTGAATATTCTGCTTATCCCCCACTCATCTTCGCAAATGAGTCAAGTTTTACGAAACGCCAGTTTTGCTTTACCAATGCCGACTCATACTTTGTCGGTTCGAGGCGAAACTTCGCTAGAACATTTTAGCCGATTGTAATTCGGAGGTAGTTACCGTGCGTAACACCAGTGAAACCAAGGATCCCACCCCCTCATCGTACGAGGAGTATACGGAGGTAGCCCACCAACAGATCAATATTGGGGAAGAAACCATTCACGCCAAACGGAATCCTGGGAAATGGCGCAATATCAAATGGATAAGCAGTTCCATTTGGCTTATCTTTTTTTTCGGTGCCTATCTGCGTTGGGACGATCGACAGGCCGTGCTATGGGATATCCCCAATCGTCAATTCCACTTATTCGGTATCACCATTCTCCCTCAAGATTTTTGGCTGCTCTCGCTGGTCCTCTTGTTTTTCGCCATGCTCCTCGCCGTGGCGACGGCAATCGCGGGGCGTGTCTGGTGCGGTTTCTTCTGCTTCCAAACGGTTTGGACGGATCTCTTTACCTGGATCGAAGACAAGCTGGAGGGCAACCCTCAAAAGCGACGCAAGCTGGACAAAGCGCCCTGGGATGCAAACAAAATCCGCATCAAGGCAACGAAACACCTTCTTTGGCTGTTGATCTCGGTATTCACCGGTATTTCTTTCGTTGCCTGGTTTACGGATGCATATCGGTTGTGGACGGATCTCATTACCCTGGAAGCATCTCCGGTTGCCTGGATAACCATTGCGGTTTTTACGGCTGGAACCTATTCATTAGCTGGATTCATGCGGGAACAAACCTGCCTTTGGCTCTGTCCATATGCACGCATCCAGTCCGCCATGGTGGACAAACACACCGTGGTTCCCACCTACGACAGCCAGCGCGGTGAGCCGCGCAGCCACGTCAAGAAAAAGCTCCAAGCGACCTCGGGGTCGCCGGTAGGAGATTGTATCGATTGTCGACTCTGTGTTACTGCCTGTCCGACAGGGGTCGATATCCGTGCCGGATTACAGGAAGGATGCTTGATGTGTGCCTTGTGTATCGACGCCTGTGATACCGTGATGGACAAGCTCAGGCGATCCCGTAACCTGATCCGATATGCCTCTCTGGATGAAATAGAATCAGGGGTTACTATCCCGTTATCGAACCGAACCCGGGTCTGGATCTATGGCACCATCTTATCGATTGCCGCAGCCGGAATCGTATATGGTCTCGCCAGCCTGGATACCATCGAACTCAAAGTACTACGCGCGCGCCAACCCATGTATGTGACGCGAAGCGACGGTACCATCCAGAATCAATATACCCTCAAGGTGCTCAACAAGATGACCCACGACCTCGACGTGCAAATCTCGGCGACAGGCCCCGAAGGTCTCGTGTTGACGGGTACCGAAAAAACCATTACCGCGCGTGGCAGCACGGTAACCCCGACCATGGTCTTCGTGCGGGTACCGCGGAAAAATATCGATACGGAATCCAGTCGGATTACCTTCCGCATCGATGGCATATTGGCTTCCAATGCGTTCACCAGCGAACGGGAAAGTATTTTCGTCGGACCCAAAAAAGCAGTACGACCATAGCCGCGTTCCCATGAAAAATAAATCATCGGCAACGGAAATGCGTTCGGCGACTCCACGCCCTATATGGCGCAACCCATGGGTGATAACCTGGTCCGCCATCGTATTCGTCATCCTCTCGGTCAACGCAGGTATGATCTACCTGGCCATAGACAGCAGCCCCGGACTTGTGGTCGAAGACTACTACGAGCGAGGACAAAACTACGAGGAGACCGTCCTTACCCGCCAGACACGCAACCGAAACCTATCACTACAGATAGATGTACCGCCACGAATCGCAATCGGGCAACCCACAACGTTCCGTTTCACGGCCACCAAGAAAACCGGGGAACCCATCGACGCGGACGCAGTTACCTTACACGCCTACCGTCCATCGGACATCATGGGCGATTTTTCCATATCCATGACAAAAACCTCGACTACGACAGAGGCCGGTGCCCCCTGGTACCTTGCCAAGGCAACCTTCCCCTTGAAAGGCGTTTGGGATATCGTCGTTACCGTAAAACAAGGCGATACGGAACATAATGTACCGACCAGAATCACCGTAATGGGAGATCGAGCCTCTCGCCACGCACCCTTCCCAATCCCATGAACCCTATCCCATAAACCCTGGATACGCCCGGATGGGAGACCCAGCGAAGCTTCGCTTCGAGCCGATGAAGCGTGATTTGGTCGTAGTAGAGCAAAACCAGCGCTTTTGTAGTAAAGCTTGATAATCCGCGAAGATAAGGGAGAAATAAACAAAAATACGCGTCGCATCACCCACGATATCCGCTCGAGCACAATCCTCTCGTTCGGGCCTATGAACCTATCCCTCTCGGGGCTATTTCCTGGCATGGCCTCCGAGCGCACCCGAAAACCTTTACATGAAATACCACCCCTATGTCCGACAGCCCACATCATGCAATCGCCGATCCCGTCGGGATACTGATTACGAATCTCGGCACGCCGGCGGCACCGACCCGTAGCGCCGTTCGTAAGTATCTGGCCCAATTTCTATGGGATCGACGAGTAGTCGATATGCCTGGGTTTCTCTGGTGGCCGATCCTGCACGGCATCATCCTCCGCGTTCGTCCCGGCAAAAGCGCGCAACTCTACCGCAGCATCTGGACGCAGGAGGGATCGCCGCTATTGGTGATCTCGAAACGGCAGGTGTCGGCTCTGCGGAAAACACTCGACGAACAATGCCCCGTACCTGTTCGAGTGGTACTTGGGATGCGTTATGGAGAACCCTCTCTTCGGGAAGCCATGGAACAGTTGCGGACCGATGGCATTCGGCGATTGTTGGTGCTACCCCTGTATCCGCAATATTCCGCCTCCACGACAGCATCCACCTTCGACATCGTCACCAAAGAACTAAAAACCTGGCGTTGGCTGCCGACGCTACGATTCATCAATGGCTACCATGATGACGAGGGATACATTCGGACACTATGCCGAAGCATTCGCCTGACCTGGGAGGAACGTTCCCCGCCCGATCGCCTATTGTTCTCGTTTCATGGGCTTCCCAAACGTTATGTGGAAAGTGGCGATCCGTATCATGCGGAGTGCCAAACGACAGCTCGTCGGGTCGCCGAAAGGTTGGGGCTCGATGATGAAAAGTGGATGGTTTCGTTTCAATCGCGCGTCGGGAGACAGGAATGGCTCGCGCCACATACCGACGAATTGCTGCAGGAATGGGGAAATACCGGCGTGGCCAGCGTTCATGTGATCTGCCCCGGTTTTTCGGCCGATTGCGTCGAGACGCTGGAGGAAATCGAGATACGCGCCCGGGAGACCTTCCTTGCCGCGGGGGGGGGATTATTTCACTACATTCATGGATTGAATGATCGACCGGAACACATAAAGGCGCTTGCCGATGTGGTGCGCTCCCATGCTCGCGACTGGCTGGGCGGCAACGATTGATTGATTGATTTCCCGCTCAGCTTCACAAATGAGCCAAGTTTTACAAAACAGTAATTTTGCTCTACCAATACTAAATCATGCTTTATCGGTTTGAGGCGAAGCTTCGCTAGCTATGCCCATCTTCCCGTGTCGGCCCTGTCTGGCCCCTTTTTATCTCCGCTTGATTCATACCCGCTCGATGATCTTCTCGCCGAAGAGACCCTGAGGCCGAAGCAGCAGGAACACCAGGGCAAGCATATAGGCAAACCAATTCTCGATAGCCCCTCCGACATAGGGACCAAGATAGATCTCGGCGACCTTTTCGCCAACGCCGATGATGAGCCCACCGACGATCGCCCCGGGGATGGACGTAAAGCCTCCAAGAATCAATACCGGCAAGGCCTTGAGCGCAATCAGGGAAAGGGAAAACTGCACACCGGACTTGGATCCCCACATGATACCGGCCACCAACGCGATGAATCCGGCAATAGACCACACCATGACCCAAATGCTGCGCAGGGAAATACCCACCGACAATGCGGCCTGATGGTCATCGGCCACCGCGCGGAGTGCCCGGCCGGTGCGGGTATATTGGCTGAAGATGGTCAGAACGGTGACCAGAACCACCGCCACCACCGCGGCCGAAATATCCAATACGTCCAAATACATACCCATGTAATTACTGCCTTCCACCGCCCAAGCGCGCGTCATCTCTTCGAGATCGATGGAAGCACCGACCGGTAATCCGACATCCAGCATCTTTACGTCGGAACCCCACATAAGGTCCCCGAAACCCTCCAGCACATAGGCAAGGCCGATGGTGGCCATGAAGAGAATAATGGGTTCCTGGTTCACCAGATGCCGGAGCACGAAACGTTCGATCACCCAGGCCAGTGCCACCATGACCAAAAGCGTGGCAATGATGGCGAGGAATGTCGGCATGGGCCCCCAATGGTGAATATTCGTGCCGAATAGCGCATTGATGAGATGGGAAAAGGGTACTTGTCCCGTCTGAAACCCGACCAGAGTCAGCGCCGCGAAAAGTGCCAGCACCCCCTGGGCAAAATTGAAAATGCCGGACGCCTTGAAGATCATCACGAACCCCAAGGCGACAAGGGAATACATGATGCCGGTCATCAGGCCGTTGAGGACGGTTTCGATAAAGTTAAGCAGTTCGATGCTCATGGATTCATTCCAGGTGTAAAGGGATGCGATGGATCGGATCGCGCCGAATATTTCGTTTATTTCCCACTCAGCTCCGCTGATGAGTTTTACAGAACGTCTATTCTCTCTACGAATACCGAATCACGCTTCATCGGATCGAGGCGAAGCTTCACTGGACAGTGGGGGCACCCCAAAAACCGGGACACTTCGACACTTCCATCCAGCGTTTCCCGATGATGAACGAATATCGGAAATTTATCCGAAAAAGAAGCATTTCGTCACGGCCACGGTCCGCTTCATCATCATCTCTTCCCGCGCGCCGTCCCACAGGCAGCAAGGATAGATGCGGTATCGATGCCATAGACCCCATACAGACTATCGATATCCCCGGATTGTCCGAATCGATCCACGCCCAGGGGAATCACGCGATGTCCACACACGGAACCAAGCCAGGACAGGGTTTCCGGCGCACCATCCAGAACGGTTACCAGGGTGGCATCGGGGGCCAGGGGGCGCAGCAGACGCTCGATATGTGATCGCAAGCCGGGGCCATGGATCGGCCGCGCGCGCAGGCTTTTCGCCCAGTCGGTATGCAGGCGGTCGGGAGATACCACGGCAAGGAGACCGGCATCGGGCACCTCTTCGGTAAGCCGTTCGAAGGCGGCCCACGCCTCCGGGGCAACGACGCCGGCGTAGACGATGGCGATAGACGCCCCTTGCGCGGGCGGACGTTGCCAATAGCCGCCTCGCAACAACTCCTTGCGCCACAGGGGCGTCTTGGGGGGAAGGGCCTGGGGAATGGCGCGCGTAGAAAGACGGATGTACACCGAACAGCCGTTCTCCTCCTGAATGTACGCCAATGCCCAACGCAGAATTTCGGCGAGTTCATCGGCATAGGCAGGCTCGAAATACAGCAGCTTGTTCTGGCCCATACCGATTAGTGGCGTATAGGTGGATTGGTGAGCACCGCCTTCCGGGGCAAGCGTCACGCCACTCGGGGTCCCGACCAGAATAAAGCGCGCATCCTGATAACAGGCATAGTTCAGAGAATCGAGCCCACGGGCGATAAAGGGATCATAGAGCGTCCCGATGGGCAACAGGCGTTGTCCGAACAGGGTATCGGTAAGACCAAGCGCGGCCAGCACCAAGAACAGATTATTTTCAGCGATGCCGAGCTCCCAGTGTTGACCGCTGGCGGACATCTCCCACTTTTGCATGGACACGATGTTTTGTTGATGAAAAACATCCTCTCGCGTCCGCCGGTGAAAGACGCCTCGATGATTTACCCAACCGCTCAGATTGGTCGTAACGGTCACATCGGGCGATGTGGTAACGATACGATCGGCCAATGGAGTCTCTCCGCGCCCGAGATAGCGCAGCATCCTCCCGAAGGCAACCTGCGTCGCCTGGAGATCGCCACGCACCACGGGCAATTCCTCGGCCTCCGGCACCGCTATCCTGGGCGACTCGTGACGGCGGCGGCTGGTGGATTTTCCAGGGCCGTTTCCGAACCAATCGGACTCCTTCTCATAGGAAGACTTCAATGGCACCCTGGCGAGAAAACCCTCGAGCATCGGGCGCATCTCCTCCATTCCCGCGAACGGCTCCCATTCCTTTCCTTCGGGGACCCCCATGCGCCTTCGATACTCGGCCATCTGCTCCTCGCTCATGAGCCCCGCGTGATTATCCTTGTGTCCCTGGAACGGCATACCGATGCCCTTGGTGGTATAGGCGATGAAACAATGGGGCTTTTCGTCGTCCACCGAGGAGAATGTCTCCAACAACCTCTCCAGATCATGTCCACCCAGGTTGATCATCAAGGCGTGGAGCGCATCATCGTCATAGGAATCGAGAAGTTCCGTAAAACCAGGAACATGCCCCTTGTCCTTGCGCAGTCGTTCCCGCCAAGCCGACCCGCCCTTGAAGGTAAGGGCGGAGTACAGGGAATTGGGGCAATCATCGATCCACTGGCGCAATGCCTCTCCTCCAGGTCGGGCAAAGGCCCTTTCCTGCTGCTTCCCATACTTGATGATGGTCACATTCCAACCCGAGGTGCGAAAGATATCCTCGAAGCGCCCGAACATCCGATCCGGCGTAACGGCATCCAGGCTCTGGCGGTTGTAATCGATGATCCACCAGGTATTGCGGAGATCCTGCTTGTAACCTTCGATGAGCGCCTCATAGATATTCCCCTCATCCAGCTCGGCATCACCGAGAAGCGCGATGATTCGGCCTTTATCCTTCTCGGCCAACCAACCCCGCGCAAGCAAATAGTCTTGGGCAAGAGAGGCAAAAACCGTCACCGCGACCCCAAGACCGACCGATCCCGTGGAAAAATCCACATCATCGATATCCTTGGTGCGCGACGGATAGGACTGAGCACCGCCCAGTGCCCGAAATTTCTGGAGCTGCTCTTTGGTCTGATTCCCCAAGAGATACTGAATGGCGTGGAAGGCGGGGCTCGCATGGGGTTTCACGGCCACCCGATCCCGGGGCGTCAACACATGAAAATAAAGGGCGCTCATTATGGCGATAAGAGAAGCGCTGGATGCCTGGTGTCCGCCAACCTTCAAGCCATCCCGCTTGGGACGAAGATGATTCGCATGATGAACGATCCAGGCCGAAAGCCAATGCACCTTCCGGCTAAGTGCCTCGAGGCAGGCAATATCGCCGGGATCCATCACCGATTCGATGGGATTATTTTTTTCTGATAGAGACATTTTTCTGATTCCGATGCTCTCTTGAACGGGGAATTTCGCGCCTGGAAATAAAGCCCTTCCGGTTCTTCCGGTAAGGGCATACCTTTGTATTGTCCATCCAGCTGATTTTAGCAATCGTCATTTCTCGCTGCGTTCGAAATGACACCTCTTCTAAACTTTTTGATCCTTTTGTCGAAGCTTTTCCGGGCAACGGACTGATATGTTTTAACTTGCAAGTAACTGTGCCAGAAAGGAAATTTTCTGGCACAGTTCTTGTCTAAAACATCAGACTTTGTGTTTTAACACTTTTAAGTTACGCAGCAAGTTAAAACATGAAGTCTATCGGAGAACTCGATTGTCCCCGATGCAAATCGTTACATCTTCCGGGCGGATTCCAGTCACGACTCGTCATCATCGACACCCGTGATCTCGGCCACCGAAAGTCCGGTAATGGCAGAAATCTTCTCCAATGTCATGCCATTTTTCCGGAGGGAACGGATGATCGCCTCCCGCTCCTCCTTGCGGCCTTCTTCACGGCCTTTTTCGGTAGCGGTCATGAACATGTCCCGCTCGATGACGATGGACTGCACATAACGCTCGTGGCGCCGTTGCTCCTCCGGGCTCATCCTCATCAGGGCGAGTTTTTCACGCGCCTTATCTATTTTCGATGCGCGGAAATCATCACGCACCGCCGAATGCTTCAGCATATAGATCCACTCGTCCAGGTCGTTCCGAATCGTGTCCCCGAAGCGCTCCACATTAATGAGGTAGTACTCCGGGAAGATATCCCGCGATCGAGAGAGAAGACTCCCTCGCAAGGCCTCTCCACGCCTTCGCAGCACCAGGGAATGACCCGTGTGCAGGCCGCGAAATTCCGTGGTGCCACGATACACGTAGTCATCGCCGATCCCCAGATTGAAATACAGGATGGAGATGGAGATCACTTTCACGACCTGGTCATACTTCTCTCCCAGAGGCAGATTTTCCACGATCACCTTGGCGGTGCCGAACAACAGCCGTTCCATGTAATCTCCTTCGTGCTGATTCTGCACCTCGATGATGAGCTTTCGCCCCTTTGCATCGTGCACCAGGATATCCACACGATTGTACTTCTGCCCCTCCCTGGCGTTGGACTCCCCCTCCAGGATTTGTTCGATGGTGATCGGTTCTCTCAGCAGGGCCGAGAGAAAGCCTTCCAGGACGTCGAAATTGGCCTTTTCCCGCAACAGCGTCTTGATCGCCCAATCGAAGCGGACAAGTTCTCCTTCCTTTACTCTGTTCAATGGATCACCTCGATGGCAAAGCTTCGCTTGATACCGTCCTCCCCGACAAGGCGGGGGCGATTACCGTCGTTACAAATTAGCATTTCGCGCTCCCTTCGTCGATCCCGGAATGGCCACGGAATAGCCACGATATGGCCGATCTCCACCCTGGATTGCTTGCGGAATCGATTCATGGTTTTCCCCAAACGCGGTCGATGGCCTCTTTAATCTTGGCCTCGAAGCGGCGCATGAGTTCACGGTTGGCATCGACAAGGCGTTGTTCCTCCTGGATCTCGGCAACAATGGCGCGTTGGGTGGGGAGATCAGGAAAAGGAATTAGGATTGAAAAAAGCTGACTACGATTGATCTTTGGAATATTGGCACGTCCGTAAAACCCACGGATACCCTCAAGAAAAGCCATTGATAGCATGTAAGATCTCAGATAAGTCAACTCTATTTTTGAAGTGTCAACTTCCAGGGGATACATGTCAGAACTGCAATATCCCGAAAGATCCACAACGCATAGTTTGTTCAGATATGGTCGAATCTTACTGTACAGTAATCGTTTCCCGGAAAATTAATACACAGGACCAGAAACATCCTGTACTCCAGCAGTTTTCGTTGTGAGTAGCCGGCCAGTATTGGACTCAATGCTATCTGCACCGAAATACGGTAACTCAGTATTTACCGACTTCGTGATCGATCCGCCAATACAACATAACTTCCCCAACTCCACCATCGGCCACTCGGGATCGATGGAAATGTAGGGCCGGTAGCTTTCGACCACCTGGCGGGCGCCGTCGATGACCTTCTGGTAACCCTCGATCTCCGCCACAATCTCCTGCTGTACCGCAAGCGGGGGGAGGGGGATTTGGATCTTCTCAATATCACCACGGTTGATCGATGCAAAAGCCGCTCCTGCATTGCCCGTAATCTCACTTTCAACACTGCGAAGGATGTAAAAAGCATAGAGCGTGAGCAAGCGATCCTCGTCCGGTCTGATAACAGCTAAGCCTCGACCTATGCAGATTTTCTGAGTTGCAAGATTTACTGGCCCAACCGGAGCCCGCACGGACATAAGAATGTCGCCGGATGTAGCGAATCTCTGAGGTTCGGTAGTCCATTTTTTAGGCGCGTCAATGAACATTTCGTCAAACTCTGTTTTACCTTGGTAAAATGGAGTACCTACAGCTAACTCGTTATAGGATTCACTTGGTGGAGATTGCCCGGCGATCACCTCGGCAACGTCACCCAGAGGGAAATTTGGGAAACGTGATGAGCGAACTCTTTCCTCCCCATACCTCCCCCCACTCAAATTCCACTCCCCTCCTTCCGCAATCCGCTCCTTGACCACCACTCGCCCCAGTGTCGGCTCGAACCCATCCATCCCCTCGCCAGTCCGCAGACGGCGCAGGTATTCCGCGATCTCGGCGCGGGCCTCGGGCAGGTCGTTCTTGTCGATAGGGCGGCGCTGCGCCCCGAGGCCGAAGCCGTCGTTGTCCACCTTGAAGAAGGCGATGGTGTCGGTTCTCCTGGCGAGGCTTCTATCCAGGATCAGGATGGAGGTCTTGACGCCGGAGTAGGGGTTGAAACAGCCCGCCGGCAGGGAGATGACAGTGACGAGATAGCTTTCCACCAGCAGCCTGCGTAGCTGTTTGTAGGCGTTTTGGCCCTGGAAGATGATGCCCTCGGGGACGATGATCCCGGCGCGCCCGCGACTGGTGAGGTGCTCGGCCATGTAATCCACGAACAGCACTTCGGAGCGCTTTGACTGTACCGAGAAACGCTTGTGGGGACGGATGCCGCCCTTGGGTGACATGAACGGCGGGTTGGCGAGGATGATGTCGAAGTAGTCGTTCCAGCGCGCTTCACTGGTGAGGGTATCGTATTCATGGATGCGCGGGGCGCGGAATCCGTGCAGATAGAGGTTGACCAGGGACAGGCGCACCATGTCGGGGGAGATGTCGTAGCCCTGGATGCCGTCGGCGAGCCCCTTGCGCTCCGCCGGGGTGAGCCGGTCGCCGGGGCGGTCCCTGGTGTTGGCGGCACGGATGTGTTTCCAGGCCGAGATGAGGAACCCGGCCGTGCCGCAGGCGGGATCGAGGATGGTTTCGTCCTTTTTGGGGTCGACGATGGCCACCATGAAGTCGATGAGATGGCGCGGGGTGCGGAACTGCCCGGCATCGCCCTGGCTGCCGAGCACGGAGAGCAGGTATTCGAAGGCATCACCGAGGCGCTCGGAGTGGTCGTAACGAAAGCCATTGATTTCCTTGAGGAAACCGCGCAGGGTCTCCGGGTCGCGATAGGGCAGATAGGCGTTCTTGAAGATGTCCCGGAAAAGCGGCGGGATACCGGGATTTTCGTTGATGCGCGCGATGGCATCGAGATAGCGCTCCAGCATGTCGAAACCGCCCATGCCGGGGGCCATGAGCCTGGACCAGGCGTATTTGGCGAATTGGCCGGTGAAGAAGCTGCGCTTCCCACCCATCTCCTCGGACTTCAGATCCATGTCGTCCATGAATTTGTAGATGAGGGCGATGGTGATCTGTTCGACCTGGGATTTGGGGTCGGGCACCTTGCCTACCAGGATGTCGCGGCAGGTGTCGATGCGGCGTTTGGTGTCGGTGTCCAGCATGGGCTAACGAAGCTTCGCCTCGAGCCAATGAGGCGTGATTTGGCCGTGGTAGAGAAAAATCAGCATTTTCGATTGTTTGTCCTTGTATATTTTTTGCCGAGTACGAGCGGCGACTGTCGAGGTGATTTTCATGATTTATCGGAACCGCTCCAACGACACATAAAGCCCGATATATTCCGGGACCCGTTGCCGCCACCGCGAGGGTGTCGCCTCGAGATCGTCCATGCCGAAACCGGGATTCGTGTGCAAGTCCTCGAAACGTTTGTTGTCGATGATGTCGCGCAGCTCCCTATCGGTAGCATAGGCCTTGAAGAAGTACTTCAGGGGCACGATGGCATCATTGTGCCGTTCCAGATCGGCGGGTGCGCAATCCAGCAGGAATTTCCGAAACTCATCGTCGAGGAGTTCGTCCCTGGATTTGAAGCGAGGGATGCGTCCGAAGACCTTTTCCAGAATTTCGCGGAGATCGAGGCGTCGGTCGACGTCGGCGGCACGGCGCAGCTTTTCCAGGTCGAAATACTCCTTTGGCTTCCCGAACAGGTGGCTTTTCACGTGTTCGGCGGCAAGTTCCCAGCGCTCGCCATCGATGAACGCCTTCAGTGTATCGTCTTGTTTTGCCTTGTCCTCGAAGCACTGGAAGAACATGCGGTCGATCCTCATGCCTTTGGAGTCGATGCGTCCCTCGATCACGGTATCGATTTCATCGGGACCGGTATGTTCGTACCACCCTGCCGGCGATCCGACCAGCCATGGGTCCCCTCCTTCTTCCCGCTGGCTTGGGAGAGGTAACTTCAGTACCTCATCGTAATCGAATTTCTCTTCGAAGTATTCGCAGTTGGCGAAGAAGTCGAATAACTTGAAGGCGGTCTTTTCCTGCTTGCTGTATTGGCTTTTCAGCACCGCATCGGCGAGCCGCTCGGAGAAATCGCAGCGACGGGTGCCACGCCCCTTGATCTGGATGAATTCCTGGGGGGAGAAGATGGGGCGCATGAGGGCGAGGTTGAGGATGTCCGGGCAGTCGTAGCCGGTGGTCATCATGCCCACGGTGACGCAGACCCGTGCCTTGCTGGTCTTGTAGCCTTCCAGGAAGTTGGCCGAGCCAATCAGGTTGTTGTATGCGAAATTGGCAGTGAACTGCTGGGCATCCGGGATCCGGGAGGTGACCTGGACGGCGAAGTCGGATCGATATTTGCCACGGAACCCGACATCGGCCAGCTGGTTGAGCAACCGGGTCAATCTTTCGGCATGGTCCTGGCTGACGGCAAAGACGATGGACTTGCCGACTTCGCCACTGATGGGGTCCCGGAGGGCGTTTTCCAGAAAGGTTTCGCACAATACCCGGTTGGTGGCCTCGGAGAAGAATTTCTTCTCGAAGTCTTTTCGATCGAAGGTCTGTTCGTCATCTTCCCCGTCCTCGGTGAAAGTCAGTACCGAGTATCCCTGCTCGGAGAGCAATCGGGTGGTAATGTCGCTGCGGGCGTCCACCACGATAGGGTTGATCAGGAAGCCATCGCGTACACCATCGAGCAGGGAGTAGCGGAAGGTGGGCTCGCCGGATGCGCAGCCGAAAGTGCGGTAGGTATCGAGCAATTCGCGGCGTTCCAGCTCGCGGGGGTCGCGGGTGGTGGGTCTTGCGCTGTCGAATTTCTTCAGATAATCCTTGGGGGTAGCGGTCAGACCCAGCTTATAGCCGGTGAAATACTCGAATACGGCCCGGGCGTTGCCGCCGATGGAGCGATGGGCCTCGTCGGAGATGACGAGATCGAAGTCCGTGGGCGAGAACCGTCGGTATTTGTCATGGGCGAGGAGGGACTGGACGGTGGTGACCATGATATCGGCATGGGACCAGTCGTCACGCCGTTCCTTATAGATAACGGTGGTGTAGTCGTTTTTCAGCAGGAAACCGAATTGGTCGTTGGCCTGGGTCTCCAACTCCAGCCGGTCCACCAGAAACAGTACCCGATGGGCGTTGCCGGTACGCAGGAACAATCGGATGACGGCGGCGGCGACCAGGGTCTTGCCCGTGCCGGTGGCCATTTCGAAAAGGAAACGAGCCTTGCCTTGGGCCACGGCGGTCTGCACCGACAGGACAGCGCGCACCTGGTAGTCCCGCAGAAAACGCAGCTGGTTCTTTTCCAGGAAGGCAGTGCGTTCCTCGACCTTTTTCCACCCTGCCTCCCGGGCATAGCCGGGAATTTGGGTGAGAACCACATAATCGGCGGCGATATTCTCGGTAACGAGCTGCCGCCAATCGGGCGTGAGGCGCCGACAGTCCTCCATGGAATCCGGGCCGGGGAAGCGGGAAATCGCTTCCGGGTTTCCCCGTTCCAGATCCCAAAGGTAATGCACATTTCCGTTGGAGAGGATGACGAAGCGGCAGTTCTGGGACTTGGCATATCCGCGGGCCTGCTCCTTGCCATCCAGGGGGCTTTTATGTTCGGCCTTGGCCTCCAGCACGGCGAGGGGGAAACCCCACTCGTTCACGAGTAGGAAGTCGATAAAGCCATTTTTCGTGGTCTCGAAGTCGTTACCCAGGGCATCGATTTTTGTCTCGGTAAGCGTGACGTTGCGCTCCAGGATCACATTGGCCTTGCCATGGCTATCGTCGAAGAAGCGCCAACCGGCCTCCTCCAACAGTTTGTTGATCTTGATTCGCGCTCTGGCCTCGTTTGCGGCCATGTTCGGATCCTCGAGTTGGTTGTTTTCCGTCGTCAGTAGGGGGCGAAAGGTGTAATTTTTTCACTACCCTGGGTGCCTACCCTGGGTGCGATACTGTGCGTCGCTATTTCGAATGGCCTAATTCAATGGTCGAGCGGAGCTTCGCCTCGAATCGATAAAGCATCGTTTGGTATTGGTAGAGCAAAATTAGCGCCTTGTAAAACCTGTCTCATTTGGGAATGGTAAGCGAAAAATAAATAAAGCAGCTTTATTTCGGCGTTACAATGCCGAAAAATCCGTTCTATGGTGTGGATAAATGAAGAGTTGCCATGAAAGTACCGGGGGGATTGCTTGATTCGAGGCGCTGGTCAACCGCGCCCCGACTCCGCTCGGTGCCCGGATGTGGCCCCCGAGCGAAAGCGCCAATTTTGCTTTTACCAATGCTGAATCGTGCCTTGTCGGTCCGAGGCGAAGCCTCGCTAGCCGTTTCTTACCCTCTAGTTTGGGAGGCTGTTATTCTAGCCCTCGTCAGTAAAGTATATAATGGGGAAGTTGCCCTGCTCGATTGCAGAGAGACGAGGCAGGATCAGGCTCGATGAAGCCGGCTTCGACACGGTACGCCAGTGCCTAACCCGAGACTGTCGTGCCTTTTGTCTCCCAACCCGGCTCCGCCGGAACCAAAGATTTCTGGTTGACTTGCCCTTTGTCATTTTTCGCTGCGCGAGGAATCTTCTGCTTCGAAGATGTTCCGAATGCACAAGCTTTCTCGCCACACTGAAAATGACCATGGGAATTTTTCGATCGTTTTGTCGAAGATTTTCCCGGCGAGGGACTAAATGCCCACTAGCCGTCAAGACGGAAGGAATGCCCTCTTCGAGGCATATCGGTTTCGAGGATCAAGACCGAGCTGGATGGACGGCCCATGGACAAACCATGAATTCGTTTCGGAGAGATCCATGGCAAAGGTCTTTGCAATCCGACGAAACTCGATCTCACTGATTTTCGTATCTTCGTAGCGGCGTTTTTTCGACTTTATTACATGTGGATGCATCCTGGACATGCAATCTCCTGTCCAAAAACCTGGAAAATAGCGCGGGGATTTTCGTGTATTCGTAACCTCCTCCTAAACATGACGAATGGAAAAAGAACTAAAATATCGGATCGTGGGCGCTTCGGTGCTTGTCCTCTTCGGCGTGGTTTTCATTCCGATGATCTTGTCGCCGTATGATGAAATAGATGGGGCCTTCACCGATAAAGCTTTCCCGTTGGAAAACGAAGATGGGTTCCATTCACGTATCGTACCCATGGATAAATCGACGGTTGCAACCAGGTCGTCGGAAGTGCCCGAACGAACCGAAACCCGGCGTGGGCCATCGGGGACACAATACGAGGACCACTCCGCTCCCTTTGTACAACGAGCGAAACTTCCCATGGAAAAGCCTGATAGGAAGATTGTATCGGGAGATAACGCCGAAACGAAAACGGAATTGGCCAAAACTGCTGTAAACGGTAGCTATCGACCGCAAAATCGGAGTGAACCGAACAAGGACGCAGAAGTGCCCGAGCGCGCCAAACCAACGGTTTCCAAACAACAAAAACCTGTAGCATGGGCTGTACAGGTAGGTAGTTTCGTGAAAAGGAACAATGCCTTGGGACTGCGTGATCTGTTACGCAAGAAAGGGTATCGTGCCTTCGTGGAATTTCTCCGAGGGGATAGTATCGGCGTAACACGAACGCGTGTTTTCGTTGGACCGGTATTGCGCCGGGGGAATGCGTTGCAATTGGCCGAAAAGTTGCGTAGTGACCTGAGCATCGATGGAATCGTAGTACGCTATGCCAGCGGGGGATAAGGAGACGAAAGTCAGGAGGCATTTCGCTGAAAATGAGGCAGGCTTCCGAGAAATAGCTATGGTGGGAACAAAAAAGCCCCTTTCTCCAATCGAAGGGTCACGTAAACCATTTTAGCAGCCAGGACCCCGTTCTTTGCGTAGTGATGAATTTCGAGAAAATGCCTGTCGGTGTCCCCGAAAATACCAGCGTACAACTATCGCGCTATGGCCACATGACAAGCTACAAGGTACCGACCCGAGACCGGATATGTTTGCTAACATGGGCAACTCGGAAAACGTGGCATACCGCAACGACGGTTACTTCGTGACTCGTCGATCCGAGGGAAAGCCTTGCCAGCTACTCGGGTAGTGTATCGTTATCGATATTGCGCGGTATCGCTGTGCTTGATTCGCTTATTTCCCGCTCCTCCTCCTCTTCGCAAATGAGCCGGAATTTTACAAGACGCTGATTTTGCTTTGGCTGATGCCAAATCACGCCTCATCGGTTCGAACACAAGCTTCGTTGATGGTTATCCCCGGGTAGGGGTTTCTTATTGAAGCATAGGATAAGGAAACGACTCTTTCCGTTCCTTCGGATTCCAGTCCCGAAGGATACGGCTTCGAGTGGCCTCGAGCCGCGGGCTACGCTAGACATCACGACATGGGGTATTACATTGGAACAATTGAGAATAGGGATTCCCAAGGGTAGCTTGGAATCCGCCACCATTGCCTTGTTCGAGCAAGCTGGTTGGTTCATTACCACGCGTTCGCGAAATTATTTTCCTGATATCAATGATGCAGAGATCAGCTGTGCTCTGGTACGTTCCCAGGAAATGGCTCTTTACGTAGAAAATGGAACTTTGGATCTCGGGCTTACGGGGCATGATTGGATATTGGAGACCGAGGCCGATGTCATGGAAGTTCGCGAACTCGTTTATTCCAAAAGCACCGATCAACCAGCCCGTTGGGTATTGATTGTGCGCGATAGTTCCTCGATACAGTCGGTTGCGGATTTGGCGGGCAAACGGATTGCCACGGAGCTTGTCGGTTTCACGAAACGCTATCTTGCCGAACGGGATATTGCAGCGAAGGTGGAGTTTTCCTGGGGCGCGACCGAGGCGAAGGTGGTGGAGGGGTTGGTAGATGCAGCGGTGGAAATCACTGAAACCGGAAGCACTATCAAGGCCCATGGATTACGCATCGTTTGTGATTTGCTGCACACCCATACTCGGCTTATCGCCAATAAGACAGCCATGAAAGATCCCTGGAAGAGGGGCAAGATCGATCAGATTGCGCTATTGCTTCAGGCGGCGCTCGCGGCTCGTCGAAAAGTCGCATTGAAGATGAACGTGCCGACTGCCCAGATAGATCAAGTCGTTTCCATTTTGCCTAGTTTGCAGGCACCTACCGTCAGCCATCTCTACAACCGGAAATGGCTTGCCGTGGAAACCGTGGTAAGTAGTAATGAAATTCGTGATTTGATACCGCGTCTCAAGATAGCTGGTGCGACAGGAATACTGGAATATGAGCTTCGTAAGATCGTGTAGGACTATTGTTGCCCAATGGCGAAGATTCATCCTCTGCGTTGCCGAGCTGTTTTCATCAGCTTAACTTGTTTATTTCCCGCTCATCTTCGCAAACGAGTCGAATTTCACAAAACGCCAGTTTTGCTTTACCGATGCCGAGCCATGCTTTATCGGTTCGAGCACAAGCTTCGCCAGAAATTGACGTTGGCTTTTATCTTCTGGTTATGTCATACCCAGCCGACTTCGATAGCGATCGACAAAATGGAGCGGCCTTTCGTGGAGCAAGTAAGTATGCGAGTAAGGTCATCGCTGTGGTAGAATTCCCCTAATCTTGACTATAGTCATCATGATAGTTTGTTTATTTCCCACTCATCTTCGCGAATGATCCGAGTTTTACAAAACACCAGCCTCGCCTTACCGATGCTAAATCACGCCTTGTCGGTTTGAAGCGAAGCTTCGCTAGTCTTTTCCTTCTTACATTCCATAGCGAAATCCATGATCATATGTTCTCTGGCCGCGCTCGAACGTGGTCTTCTCACCAATTTTTACCTTGCCACGAAGCGCGATTCGAGTTTTCGGCTTTCCCTACCATAAATCCATGAGGATCAGTGCACTATCGTCGGTTTTAGACCGAAAATCCTGTAAATGGGATTATTTCTAGGCACCCTGCTCTTCTTACCCTGACCAACACAGCGACAGCCAATACGGACTGCAAGAATCCCCGTGACTGAATTTGCCAAGGAAGTCCTCCAAGTCAACATCGAGGAGGAGATGAAACAGTCGTACCTGGACTACGCCATGAGCGTAATCGTAGGGCGCGCACTTCCTGATGCTCGCGATGGACTAAAACCGGTACACCGCCGGGCGCTCTATGCCATGAGCAAGCTGGATAATGGCTGGAACAGGCCCTATAAGAAATCGGCGCGTGTTGTCGGGGACGTAATCGGTAAATATCATCCCCATGGTGAAAGCGCGGTATATGACACCATCGTGCGGATGGCGCAGCCATTCTCCATGCGCGTCATGCTCGTCGATGGGCAAGGTAATTTCGGGTCCGTGGATGGAGACTCGCCGGCCGCTATGCGATATACGGAAGTACGTATGGCGAGGATTGCCCACGAGATGATCGTGGACATCGATAGGGAAACCGTCGATTTTGTCCCCAACTACGATGAATCCGAGCAGGAACCATCGGTATTTCCGATCCGTTTCCCGAATCTTCTTATTAACGGTTCGACCGGCATTGCGGTGGGAATGGCCACCAACATACCACCGCATAATTTGGCAGAAGTGATCAATGCCTGTATTGCTTATATTGGAGATCCGGATATAGAGATTGCCGGTTTGATGGAGCACATGCCCGGTCCGGATTTTCCGACGGCAGGTATCATCAACGGTATGCAGGGTATTCGAAGCGCTTATGAAACCGGACGGGGAAAAATCTATGTTCGGGCGCGAACCCACGTTGAAGGCGAATCGGATCAGGCAAAACAACGAATTGTGGTTACCGAACTTCCATACCAAGTCAATAAGGCAAGACTCCAGGAGAAAATCGCGGAACTTGTGAAGGAGCGCCGTATCGAGGGAATCGCCACAATGCGGGATGAGTCCGATAAAGATGGCATGAGGCTTGTAATCGAATTGCGGCGAGGCCAAATGTCGGAAGTGGTCATTAACAATCTGTACCGGCATACGCAAATGCAGACCGTATTTGGGATCAATATGGTCGCATTGTTGGATTCTCAACCACGCCTATTGAATCTTAAGCAAATTATCGAGGCGTTTGTTCGCCACCGGCGTGAGGTGGTTACAAGGCGTACATTATATGATCTCAATAAGGCAAGGGAGCGAACTCACATTCTGGAGGGGCTTTCTGTCGCGCTTGTGAATATCGATCCCATTATCGTATTGATTCGGAATTCCAAAACACCCGCGGAAGCAAAGCAAGGCCTGCTGGATGGGATCTGGTCACCGGGGATAATGGCCGATATGCTTACGAGGGTGAACGGAACGTTATCGCGACCGGAAAATTCGTCAATGGACCTCGGCCTTGCCGATGATGGCTATCATTTCTCTCCGGAGCAAGCTCAGGCAATTCTGGATCTGCGCCTACATCGCCTAACTGGTCTTGAACAGGATAAGATTGTTGGTGAATATGAAGAACTTCTCGATAAAATAAAAGACCTTCTGGATATACTCGGCAACTCTGACCGACTTATGAATGTTATCCGGGAAGAGCTGACAGCCCTGCGAGATCAATTCGCCGACGCGCGCCGGACAGAGATTATCGATGACCATATGGGAATCGATCGGGAAGATCTGATCCGTCCGGAGGAGGTCATCGTTACGCTATCTCACTCGGGGTACATAAAATACCAATCCCTCGATGTTTATCAGGCTCAAAAACGGGGAGGGAAAGGTAAAGCGGCTACTACCATGAAAGAACAGGATTTCGTGGATCGACTATTTGTAGCAAACACCCATGACATGATCCTTTTCTTTTCCAATCGTGGTCGTGTGTATTGGAAGAAGGTTTTTGATTTACCTTTGGCAAGCAGGATAGCCAAAGGCACCCCCATCGTCAATCTGCTCCCGTTGGAAGAAGGGGAACGCATCAATGCTTTGTTACCAGTGCATGACTTCATGAAACCGGGGTTTATCGTCATGGTGACATCCCGTGGAATTATCAAGAAGTGCTCCTTGCAGGACTTTTCGAGGCCGAGACCCAGTGGAATCATCGCCATAGAACTTCGGGAAGACGATAATCTGGTAGCCGCCGCCGTAACCGATGGCGAACAAGATCTCATGTTGGCTTGCAGTGGCGGCAAGATTACCCGGTTTAGTGAAAAAAGCGTGCGAGCTACCGGTCGTGGGGCCATCGGCGTCCGTGGAATGCGACTTCAAGCTGATGATCGGATCATTTCCCTGATTATCGTCGAACCGGGATTGGTACTGACGATTACGGAAAACGGTTATGGGAAATGTACACCTGTAGGAGAGTATTCCACAAAGGGACGCGGAGGAATGGGTGTGATTTCCATCCAGACATCAAGTCGTAATGGCCCTATGGTCGGCGCCTTGTTGGTCCATAAAAACGATGAGGTCATGTTGATTACGGATGGCGGTAAACTCATACGTATGCGAACCGATGAGATTAGTGTGGTTGGGCGTAATGCCCAGGGCGTCAAGCTGATTAGTCTTGCCGAGGGGGAGCGATTGGTTGGTTTGGATCGTATTGCGGAAGAAGATGCCGGTACGGCGAAGGTCTTTCCTGCATCTCCCAGGGAGGAAGACATAGAAGAAACATCCACACCACTGGTTAGTCAAGGAGTCATAAATGCCACGAATCTATAATTTTAGCGCCGGACCCGCGATGTTGCCCCAAGCCGTGCTCGAACGGGCAAAAGAAGACTTGCTCAATCACGGTGAAAGTGGAATGTCAGTCATGGAAATGACTCACCGGGGCAAGGAATTCATGTCCATTGCCGAGCAGGCCGAAGCCAATCTGCGCAAGCTCATGGATATCCCCGATACCTACAGGGTGTTGTTTCTTCAGGGAGGTGCCAGCATGCAATTCGCCGCTGTCCCTCTCAACTCCTGCAAATGGGGAACGCGTGTCGACTACCTGGATACGGGATACTGGTCCAGCCGAGCAATCAAGGAAGCACGTCGATACAGTGAGGTAAACGTGGTTGCAAGCAGCAAGGGCTCTGGTTACACCAGTATCCCCAAGGAGTTTACCTGGGAAAAAGACCCGGATGCCTTATATTTTCACTATACCCCCAACGAGACGATCGGTGGTGTCGAGTTCCATTGGATTCCGGAAACCTATGATGTCCCGCTCGTAGCCGACATGTCCTCGAACATTCTGTCACGTCCCATCAATGTCGAACGGTTCGGGATTATCTACGCCGGGGCGCAGAAAAATATCGGTCCTGCGGGGCTTACGGTGGTAATAGTACGGGAAGAACTCGTCGGACAGTCCATGGAACACACACCAGCAGTGATCGATTACGATGTCCAGATCGATGCTGACTCCATGTTCAATACGCCACCCACATTCGCCTGGTATATGGCAGGACTCGTATTCCAATGGTTGCTCGACGAGGGCGGATTGGTGAGTATGGCCGAGCGCAATCAACGTAAAGCGGATAAATTGTATACGGTTATCGATAACTCCGATTTCTACGCTAATTCGGTGGACCCGAAATGCCGATCCAGGATGAATATCCCTTTTACGCTGGCCAACAACAAACTTGACGGTACATTCCTCACGGAGGCAGCAACCATCGGACTTGATGGCCTCAAAGGGCATCGCTCCGTTGGTGGTATGCGAGCAAGCATCTACAATGCCATGCCTGAAGCCGGGGTGGATAGATTAGTGGAATTCATGGAGGATTTCGAACGGCGGTATGGATAAATGGGCTCTGGTTTGCCCAAGGAAATCCATATCCAAAATGCTTCAGGCAACTGTATTCCCTCACTGGGAGAATCTTCGACAAAACGAGCAAAAAATTCGATTGTCATTTCGAGCGTAGCGAGAAATGACAAAAGGCAAGTCAAGAATCTTTGGTTCCGGCTATGTCGGGTTGGGGTATCCCAATGGCACAAACTCCAAATTCATCCATATTCAGGATGAGTCATTCATGTCCAATCCTCCAAAATCATTCCGGCCATAGGTCATTTCGAGGCCACACAGCAAAGACATAAGCAAATAACCATGTGCAAGATACTCACCTTGAACAGCATTTCCATCAAAGGATTGGAACGTCTACCTCGGGATCGATACGAAGTTGCCTCGGAAATCCAAAATCCGGATGCAATCCTGCTGCGTTCCCACAAAATGCATGACATGCCATTACCCCAGAGCCTAAAAGCAGTGGGCCGTGCCGGAGCAGGTGTCAACAACATTCCCGTAGACAAGCTGAGCCGGCTGGGGATACCCGTCTTCAATACACCGGGAGCCAATGCCAATGCCGTCAAGGAACTCGTGTTAGCAGCAATGTTCTTGGCGGCCCGTAATCTCTGTCCGGCATGGGATTATGTGCGTAACCTTGAAGGAAATGATCAGGAAGTACAAAAACAGGTAGAGGTAGGGAAAAAACAATTCAAAGGATTCGAGTTGCCGGGACGCACGCTCGGGGTGATCGGTCTCGGTGCCATCGGAGTGTTGGTTTCCAATGCCGCGCTCTCATTGGGAATGAAAGTCATCGGTTACGATCCCTCCATCACGGTGCATCGTGCCTGGCAATTGTCCTCCGCCGTGCAACAGGCCATAAGCATCGATGACCTGTTGGCACGTTCCGATTTCGTCAGTATCCACGTCCCGCTAACGGATGCGACCCGCCAAATGCTCGATGACAAACGCCTGCCTACCATGCGCGACGGTGCAATCCTGCTGAATTTTTCTCGTGGAGATGTGGTCGATGAAGAAGCGGTCGTGGCTGCCCTGAATGCCGGAAAGTTACAGACATACGCCTGCGATTTCCCCAGCAATGTACTCAAGGACAATCCGCGAGTGATTATGTTGCCGCATCTTGGTGCTTCCACCAAAGAAGCCGAGGATAATTGCGCGATCATGGTAGCCGATCAGGTCCGTGAATTTTTAGAGAACGGCACTATTTACAATTCCGTCAACTTCCCCACCGTAGAAATAGCGCCAGGTAAAGGATTTCGAATTGCTGTCGTTAACGCCAACGTACCGAATATGCTAGGCCAAATATCCACGACATTGGCCGAGGCTCATTTGAATATTCTGGATATGTCCAATCGCTCCCGTGACGAGTTGGCCTACACCTTGATCGATGTACAGGAACCGGTACCATCGGAGGTGATTGATCGAATCGCCGAAATCGAAGGGGTTATGCGAGTACGTGCGTTGGGTATTTGATCTCGCCGGGAATCAAGTGATCGATTCCACTCGATTCCGGGCTTGAAGATCGAGAATAGTTAGCTAACGAATAGTCAAAAATCCGTTTCTTATCGAAAGGCAAAATCTTCGCCCTTTGCTGGTGTTATTACCAATAATTATTCATCGAATGATGTTTTTCTTATAAAATTCATACTATTCATCGTGAATACACCAATACTAGCAAATCAGAGACATTTCGTCGTACAGATGAGCAAACGAAGTTTCTTGTAACTTTTTGCCACCCTACCGGCAGAAAATATCGAAAGTTTTTCCTTCCCTTGCGGGATTACAGGCATCAAGATCAATATCTAATCTTGTAAAAAGGTAGCATATCGACTGGAAAGCTCAACCAAACAGGGAAATTAACCTGAAAATCCTGTAACTCTTGCTTGCTTTTTGTTTATTTCCCGTTCATCTTCATAAATGAGTCGAATTTTACAAAACACCAATTTTGTTCTACCAATACAAAAACATGCTTTACCGGTTCGAGGAAAAGCTTCGCTAGTGATTCCCATTTTCAGTTCATGACCAGGAGCGAAGAAAACAAGGTAAAAATCACGTCACCGAGCAACGGAGACGATGTAGGAAGGCAAGTAATCGTCGAGGGAACATCGGATATTACCGATGGTGAGAGTCATATTTGGATTCTGGTTCATCCAAAACTATTTGTAGATCAATGGTGGCCCCAAGACAAACCAATCGTAGATGCAAATGGAAATTGGCAAGTTCTCATCTACATAGGTCAACCGCAGGATGTAGGGATCGATTTCGAAATTGCTGTTGCTGCCTTTAGCAGGAGTGGGGAATCCCCAATCTTGACGTATCATGATAGTGGTAGAAGGACCGGACAATGGTCACCAATACCTTTCCCTAAAGGGACTACATCCGAAGTTCATATTATAACGGTCAGAAAAATGCATCACTGACTCCAATCGCTAGGCAAAACTTGCCAAGAGCGGGAAACCTAGCCGCAATCGACGTAGAGAATATCGCAAAAGAAATCGAAGACATGGGTTAAAAATTCGAAACGAGGGCTAGAAAGCCGATTGAAGATTCTTCTTGTACATTTACTTAAATGGCAACATCAACCAACCCATCAGGGCAATAGCTGGCGATACAGCAGATAAGCAGATAACAGCATCAAGGAACAATGTGCCGTGCTGAATTGGAAGATCCATCTAAAAGACAACCAAGACCTTGCGAGCAGGCTGCCAAAAGCCATGAAGCGTAGTTACGAATATATTACCAATGGGATTGCAAAAGAAAAAACGGAGCTATCGAAGGATAGCCCCGTTTCGTGTCCCTGGTATTTCAATAAGTCGATAAATAACGATTTTCTCCGCAATTAACTCCCAAGGAATAAATTCCGGCTGTACTGGAATTTATCACCCCATGACCACTGACGAACAAAAATTAAAAGCGCTACGTGATCGAATCGACGAATTGGATCGCCAATTATTGGCACTGTTGAACCAGCGCGGGCGTATCGCACTGGATGTCGCGGCATGCAAAGGGGATCACGTCAACACCAACGGTGATTGCTACTACCGCCCGGAGCGAGAAGCAGAGATTCTACAAAAGCTTTTGGCAACCAACGAAGGTCCATTGCCTTCGTCGGAAGTCGTAAGGCTATTCAAAGAGATCATGTCCGCGTGCCGTGCTCTACAAAAAACGCTTTCTATCGCCTTTCTCGGACCGCGAGGGACTTTTACCGAAGCTGCGGCACTTCGTCATTTCGGACAATCCGTAAAAACCGTACCATTCGATACCATAGATGCGGTATTCCGGGAAGTAGAATCCGGTAATTGCGACTATGGCGTGGTTCCAGTGGAAAATTCCAGTGAGGGCGTGGTTAATCACACGCTGGATGTATTTGTTCAGTCGCCACTTTTGATCTGTGGCGAGGTAATGTTACGTATACACCATCACCTACTTGCATTGTCCGAGGGATTGGATATCACACAAATAAAAAAGGTTTATTCTCACCAACAGGCACTGGCTCAATGCCGCAAATGGCTAGACCGCTATCTCCCGACAATAGATCGAATAGGTGTTGCCAGCAATGCCGAGGGGGCACGATGCGCATCGTTGGAATCCGGCGCGGCAGCTATTGCCAGCGACATTGCAGCTAAAATATATGGGCTACGTATACTTGCTTCGAACATTGAAGATGAACCGAATAACACGACGCGATTTCTGATAATCGGCTCACAAAAAGTACCGTGCACAGGGGAAGATAAGACGTCACTACTGCTATCGGTAAAGGATCGACCAGGAGCACTATTTAGCCTCATCGAGCCCTTCGCAAAACGCAAAGTCAGTATGACCCGCATTGAATCGCGTCCAGCCCGAAGTGGCCTATGGAAGTATGTATTTTTTGTGGATATCGAAGGCCACGCGCAAGATCCACACATTGCGGAATCCTTACAGGAAATCGAGAAAAACACCACATTTTTCAAGGTATTGGGTTCTTATCCAAGGGCGGTAGCTTACTAGGCTCCATATTTTTTCAGCTTACCGCGCAATTTCCTTACCCCACATTCTCGAAATCACCCGCTCATGTATTATTGGCGGCATTGATATTCGGCCGCCGATGCCCGCCATTACCTTCCGTCACACATCGGTACAACATTCGGCTTGCCAATGGTTTTTCTCCCAGGTATCCCCGAAGGATATATCGCATCAGATATTTTGCTTCCCGAAGTCGCTCAGGGTCATACAGGGCCTCCCGCGCCATGGCAATCAGCGTACTACCATGCACTGTAGCACCTGGATTCGGTGTACCACCATACTCCAAAAATCCTTGCCTTTGCTGATATCGATAAATCTTTTCACTCTCCACGGGGCGTCCGGTTCCCGCTTCCCGATCCAATGAAAGCCCATAACCAATGGCAGCCAATAAGCGTTTTTCGAATACGCGAAGCGCAGATTCTTCCTGCTCCGGAATAAGAACCTTCATTAGTGCCTCTTGGTAACTCTCGAAAAGATCGGGATGAGGATCGTGACGATGTAACAACCGTAGCAACAGCTCATTCACGTAAAACCTGCTCTTAACCGAAGAGATGCATGGCGGACATACAGAATCTTCCGGTTCAGCATGCGTCAGCGTAAAAAGTTCTCCCGAACCACACCACGATAGCAGTAATGGACGAAACGGTTGCAATATGGCGGCAAGCGGAGCCTTTCCGCGCTTTGCCCCTTTAGCCACCAGACCTATACGTCCCGATTCGGCCGTAAAGGCCTCCACTAACAGACTGGTTTCCCGATAAGGGCGTCTATTCAGAATAAAGGCGCGTTCGAGTTTTGGCTGGTAGCGGCAGCTTGAGGAAGCATCCTGTCTATTCATTTCCGCTTTTGAATAGGATCGTATCGGAATCGACGACACTCATGCATCGGCAAACACTCGTTTTTCTCATCCTCCGATCTCACCGAGACTCCAAGTGATATATATCCAACCATCATCATGGTTGCCATTCTCGCTCCTCATCGCCTTGGGTAAAGCTTGGTATATTTTAATTCCTATCGAGCTAGGTAAATCCCAACTCTCGACAGATTTTGAAAGGAAGTAAGCTCTGATTGGGATCTCTAAAGAATGGCTTACGGGTTTTGGGGATATGGAATTCCTGAGATTCAAGATCGAAGACCCTAGTCGAATCAACTAAAGAAGGTCATGATGCCTTGGTCAGCTCGCGGTACAAGTTGGCATACTGTGTAGCCATGGCTGTCAGCGTCAGGTGTTTGCACGCCCAGTCCCATACCGGAGCAAAATGTGTCCGCAGTGCGCTAGGGTCAGCCAGGTTGGCTTGTAACATAGCGGTCATGCCCTCCGCATCGCCCGGATCGGTGAGACACCCGGCTGGTAACAGCTCCGCAGGTCCGGGTACGCGAGTAGCCAGCACTGGCTTACGGGCCAGCAGTCCCTCGGCCATGACGTAAGAAAATCCTTCGCGGTGCGAACTGATTACCACTCCATCACAGGCCGCCAGCAATATTGGCACATCGGTTCGATGTCCCAACAGGCGTACCCGATCTCGTAACTCCAAGCGCGCTAACTGTCGCTGTAAACATGGCTGTTCGGGTCCATCACCCGCAATCATTAGATTAGGCGCATCGGGTAACCGTGCCCAGCTGTCCAGCAACATACCGAAGGCCTTTGCCGACACCAAACGTCCGACAGCCAGCCAAAGTGGCCTAGTGAGCGGAAATTCCAACTCCTGTCGGAACCTCACTACCTCCGATAACGATGGCGGATCCGCCTTCGAGCATCCGTTGTAGATAACCCGTGCTTGGAACAACCCAGTATGCTTTGCCACCCCACGGCTGACACCAATGACCACCTGGCAACAGGAAAATATATCGTTCCGCCGCTTAAGATTGTGGACTGTGCCGACCCACCGCGCTGGTGGCAACCAACGGCGAATGGTATGCACCATCGCCGTCGCTTTATGCGCCTGGGTATGAATCACTGTCGGTTGCAATTTGCGTAGTGCGAATAGCAACGCCCATAGCGCACGTGGATCGCGGCGACCCAGGTGCAAGGGGGCAGCAATAAAACCGACGCCCTTACGAAAACGTGGGCCGTACTTGGGGTGCGCGATTACCGTAATTTGTATGCCGTGATCCAGTAGTGCCCCGGCCAAATCAACCACATGCTTTTCCAGTCCACCCTCTTCGTCTCCAGCCATTATCAAGGCTACGTGTATCGGTGCTTCGATCATGGACATTGTCGTCGATGGGAATAAGACCGGTTTCGAAACATTGCAGGGCATCATAGAGAAGGGAGGGAACTCTCCGAAGACTGGTAGTTGCAAGATTGCAGCACCCCAATCCGTTTCTCCAGTCGATCTAATAGATTGGATCTGATTTCCTGCACATTGGCCTTATTTTTAGGGGCTTTATTCTCACGGGTATTATTTCCAATCATTTCTTTTCCAGATACCGTATCTTCGGTTCCATGCCATCCGGTCTCTTGCGAACAAAATCCCAAGCGCAAGAATTTATCGATTGCCCTTCGATATCTCTCATTGGGGGAGAAATGCCTCGGGTAAAGCAAGGTCACCGATTTTTCCGTACTGATGCATTCGGTGATCATCGACATACTGTCTGCCGTCACGAAAATCCTATCCGCCGCCGAGAGATAGGTTTGCATGATTTTCCGTGGCGTATCGCTCCAGATGACCTGTTCCAGCACGGAATCCTCTGGCAGGACGACTCGGAGCATCTCCTTGATCAACGCGTCGTTCTTTTGAGTTGTGCGGCGAGATGTCGTCACTAACCACCGAGCTGAATCCTGGTCCCGATACTTTTTCATCATGCGAACAAAGCGTAGCCAATCATCCCTTTCATACCGGAAGCCTGCACCATCACCTCCAATAATCAGGAGATAAACCGGGCGACATTCTAAAAGCCCTAATTTTTTCTTTACCACTGGAGCTTCTCGTCGCAATTTCATCGGATCGATCAGAGTCGGTGCCAAATCCATCACGATATTACTATCCTTGCCCACCGGTTCCAGCGTGAGATGTGCAGTGAACATTTCGCTATCGAGCCGGCGGCGGGATCCGATCAATAGATTGTCGCAATTCAGCCAGGTCGCAAGAGCGACATTGATGAAGGAAGTATTCCCTCCCGCCGATAGGATCAAATCGACACTATTGCCGAAAAGATCCTTAATGGATGAATAGTTCCCACATTCGTGGACAAGAAAGTCCCTGTTCAGATCGGCCGCGAAAGGGGGAAGACGGGGAATCCCCAGCCGATGCGAGGCAATGGCCATACGTGCTCCCCAACGTCCTTGGCGCAACAAAAAAGGCATCCATAAACGTGACACTTGTTTGGCCAGAATTTGCGCGGGTATCTCCAGACAAGACATCCTGTAACGATCCGACATCCATTTTGCCAACCCATATGCTTGGTTTATATGGCCAAGTATGCCATCGGATAATATCCACACATTCAATTCGGATTGCATATGATCACGTGTCATATCTCGATAAAGATCATTTCAAGGAATACGAAAACATGAACTTCGGCACTCGACTCCATCTCTCTCGGGAACCGAAATCAAGATTCATTGTTCCTTTCCACCTCAAAACCTTCCCCAAACTCTAATCCGGCCTAGCCGGAACCAAAGCTTTCTGGTTGACTTGCCCTTTGTCATTTCGAGTGCAGCGAGAAATGACCTCGAAATTTTTCGATCGTTTTGTCGAAGCTTTTCCGGGTAAGTGACTATGCTTTTTCCGAGACTACGCTCGGAAAAAGTGCTCCTTCGGAGAACAACAAAAACATAATCTGAAATATCAGCAAACGCTGTTGTTACCAACACGTTTATCTTAACGCTTAGCTAAGCGCCTAACAGTGGTCCAGAATGGTAATACAATTCAGAATCGGACAGCGCGCTTGACGCATATACACCGTTATCGAAACTGACTGCTTAGCATGGTTGAGTACCGCAGCAAAATGCGCAGCCCACAAGGGAGATTCACCAGCGATGATAATGAGTCCCTAGCGGAAGTATTGTCCAGTATCCTCGATCTCTTTCTCTCACGAAGTATATTTTTCGTTGTTAGATTCCCATTTTTTGGGCAGCGATGATTAATGGCATCGAAAACCTCGATTAAGGGCCATACGTATGACTTCTCGTTGGCTTACCTTGATAAGTTTGTTCATAGAACTTCAATATTACGCCTATAACACCACCGTCCTAGCAGTCGCGCCTCCCACACAAACGAAAACCGAGCACCTTTTGGGCACTCGGTTTCTTCAAGTCACTGATCCACCATCATACTACCCCTTATCGTAAGAGGTAGCCCGATGCGGATATGGATCTACTTGAATAGCTTTGACTTGTCGACCAGATCCTTGTGAGCACGCTTGAAACAGGTCCACTTCTTGGTTTTCTTGTCGTATATGGAATTAACGAAGCACTTCCAGCTCTCTTCATCCACGAAGTTCTTGTCCGCACGATAATAGAAACCTGGGTAACGACTCTCTTCACGGAACTGGATGTGTTTCATGTGGGCTTCGGCCGTCAGGATGCGATGGTAGTTTTCCCAAGCCCGCAACAGTTCGTGCAGATCCTTGGCACGCATCTTTCCGGCATCTTCCTTGAGCATCTCCAGCTTCTCCTCGGCAACCTTCAACATATGCTCGTTGGTGGTGTAGTACGTGGCAACACCAGCGACATATTCATCCATGATCTTTTGTAGACGGAATTGCAACATCTTTGGTGTAATGTAATTTGGATTTACGTCGATGGCGGTGCTGTAGTCCTTGAACTCCATAAAGGTCTTCACCGGCTTATAGATATCAGCTACCAATTCATCAACGGGTGTATCCAGCTCGGGTTTCCAGTCCTTGTTATCCAAACAGAATTTGGTCATGGACTTGGCGCACATACGACCTTCGGCATGGGAACCGGAGGAAAATTTGTGGCCGGAAGCACCGACACCATCACCAGCAGTGAAGAGACCCGTAACCGTGGTCATGGAGCGATAGCCCCAGTTCCATCCGGAAGGTAGATGGGAAGGAGCTCCACTTTCCTTTTCTTCGGTAGGGGCACCTACATCGGTGGGGCCGGACACCCAAATGCCGCAACAACCGGAATGAGAACCGAGGAGGTAAGGTTCGGTGGGCATGAGTTCGGAGTTCTTTTTCTCCGGTTCGATGTTTTCACCAACCCAGATACCGCACTGACCGACGCACATATCCAGGAAATCTTCCCAGGCTTCGGCTTCCAGGTGTTTAACTTCACGGGGGCTCAATGTCTCGCGAAGATTAGCCAATGCCGTAACGGTATCCATGTATATGGGACCGCGACCTTCTTTCATCTCTTTGAGCATGAGATGGTTACGCAGGCAAGAAGCAGGGACGGCGGCCTTACCATACGGCGGATAGTCATCCAGCATATCCTTGTTACGGGTCATGTACGTTTCGCCAAGGGCGTTGGTGGCTTGGGATTTGAAGAGCAGGAACCAAGCACCTACCGGACCGTAGCCGTCCTTGAATCGAGTCGGTACGAAACGATTTTCCATCATGGTGAGCTCGGCACCAGCTTCGGCGGCCATGGAATAGGTGGAGCCGGCATTCCATACCGGATACCACGCGCGGCCTGTACCTTCACCCACGGAACGCGGACGGAAGATATTCACACAACCACCGGCGGCAAGCAGGCAGGCCTTGAATTTGTACACGTAGATTTTATTTTCCCGAACGGAGAAACCAACAGCTCCGGCGACCCGATTGAGATCTTTCTTATCGTTTACTAATTTAACGATGAAGACACGCTCTTGAATATTGTCGACGCCCAGGGCTTTCTTGGCAGCTTCGGCGACAATCCACTTGTAGGATTCACCATTGATCATGATTTGCCATTTTCCGGAACGTACGGGTTTACCGCCATCTTTGAGTGCCGGTAGGCCTTTGGAACCGTCATGACGCTCACCATTTTCGTCGGTCTTCCAAATCGGAAGTCCCCATTCCTCAAAGAGATGCACGGATTCGTCCACATGACGACCAAGATCATAGGCCAAGTCATCGCGGGTAATGCCCATAAGGTCATTGGAAACCATGCGTGCATAGTCAGCTGGGTCTTGTTCCGTACCGATATAGGTATTGATAGCCGAGAGTCCTTGGGCTACGGCACCGGAACGATCCATAGCAGCCTTGTCTACCAATTTTATTTTAAGGCCAGTGCCTTCAGTCCAACGCATAATTTCAAAGGCAGCACCACAACACGCCATGCCACCACCGATCAATAGGATATCGACCTCTTCTTCGATAACCTCGGGATTTCCAAAAGTACCAACATCAGCCATTTCTTTAACCCTCAAATGGTTCGATAAATCTCAGGTGTTCGTTATTTCGCTTGTTGCCCTCGAAATGTATAGATGATACGGGCAAAAATTACATAATTAAATTACAAGCAAATCAACTCGCTGCGATCGCCAGCACGGAAACCGTTTTCCTGGCAGAAGAAGCCGGTATCCTCTATCTTGGACATATCGGCAGCCGGTTTGTCCTTGTAAGGATCGATGGATCCTTCCGGGGTCGTACGAATCGGGAATTTGAATCGCTTCAAGGTACCGTTACGGAATTTGATGGTCCACATGATGGAATCGGTACCACGCAGGGGTTGTACGGAACCGCCCAGAGGTACCACGTCCGCATAGTGTCGACATTCAATGGCACTTTGCGGGCAAATCTTTACACAAGAATAGCATTCCCAACACTGTTCGGGTTCTTGGTTGTAGGCCTTCATGGCATGGCCTGTATCGGATCCATCCTTATCCAGCTTCATGAGATCGTGTGGGCAAATATACATGCAGGCGGTCTTGTCCTGCCCCTTGCAGCCGTCACACTTTTCGGTACGAACGAAAGTAGGCATTTGCAGTCTCCGTCGTTATTTTGATTGATTGAAGGCGAAACTCAATTTTCAGTTTCTAAAGTACTCGTCCGATCCATGATTATCTTTAGAGTGCTCCATGCATAAAAACCATCGGCCATATTTCAACAAATACGAAAATCTACAACCGTTGGTTTCTTACCGTGAAAATCCCGAGTGTAGCGATCAGGAAATTCCCGGTTTTGGCTATGCCGGGTTACTACTTTATTTCCGGCTAGCTATGGGCTGTGAAGATTCCGGTATGACTTTTACTTCTATCCCCGAGAGGGGAGTCTATCAGAATTTCACAAGATACTGTACAAGTTCATTAGTCCATTACCCGTGAAATCTTCAACAAAGGATGTCGAAGAAATTTTAAAGCTAGCAAAATACACCTTTATCCTCATAAAGATACAAGCATCTTTCGAAGCTCCAACTTCCTTCACTTTTTGGTTCCGACAATGCTGGGTTGGGATTTCGATCCGAAGCAGACCTCTTCGTTCGGAAGCCACCCTGCCTTCGAACCGAAAAATCGCTTTCTCAACAAAATTCCCAATTATCCCCGATAATGACTACCTATTTTTTCCATCCATCTCTGCCGCCATCAGCGTGTTCGCGAGCAAGGTAGCTACCGTCATGGGGCCTACACCACCTGGAACCGGGGTAATCCAGGCGGCGCGTTCTCGCGCCTCCCGGAACATTACATCACCGACAATCTTTCCATCGTGCAAGCGATTGATGCCGACATCAATGACGATTGCCCCCTTTCGTATCCAAGATCCGGGGATCAGACTTGGCTTACCCACCGAGACCACGAGGATTTCCGCCGATTTGATCTTGGATGCCAAGTCTCGCGTTTCGCGGTGGCAAATGGTAACGGTACATTCAGCCGCCAACAGTTCTAGGGACATAGGGCGACCAACAATGGCAGAGTGACCAACGACGACGGCATCGCGTCCCTTGAGTGGTTCATTAGTATTTTCCAGAAGTGTCATAATGCCTTGCGATGTGCAAGGGCGAAAATGCGCAACCCCAAGCGCCAAGCGGCCTACATTGTATGGATGAAATCCATCGACGTCTTTACCCGGCAAGATGCGTTCGATAACCACTTCCGGATCGATGTGCGCCGGTAGTGGTAATTGGACCAAAATCCCATGTATTTCCGAGTCTTCATTCAAGGTATCAATGAGGCCGACAAGATAATCCTCCGATACGGATATAGGCAGATCATAGGCAACAGATCGGATGTTGGACTGCTCGCACGCACGACGCTTATTTCGAACATATACTTCAGAGGCAGGATCCCTACCAACCAGTATCACGGCAAGTCCAGGTTGGGAACCACCGGCACGGATACGCTGCATCACACGTTCGCGCAAAGAAGAGAGAATATTCTCGGCGATTGCCTTACCGTCAAGTAATCGTGCGCTCACTGATCGTGCGTATGACCTATTCTAAAATGGTTGTGGAAAATAGATTTTATTATTCCCACTATAAGTTGTTCTCGTAGAGACGGATTTCTGCGCCGGATCGCAGAGTACGAACATAGGTTCGATATTCCTCGCTACCATACGTGCTGGCCAAAGAATTTCGGGTCGCGCTACGGAGAGCCGTGTCGTTATCCGCAGGATCCCCATCGATTACCTCGTGTAGTGCAATCACAATAAAGTCTCCCGCGGTAGTCGTGAGGCTGTCATAGACAATATGGTTGCTGTCCGGATGCGCCATACGGAACACCTTATTCGTGATTTCACGCGTTTCACTGATGCCTTCACGGTCGATTTCGACGTTCTGTCGCAAGGTGAGTTCGTGAGTCTTGCCAATCGACACTAGATCTGCGCTGTTTTGCAGCTGTATCACCAACCGTTTTCCCAGTTGCGTAGCCCGTTCCAGAGCCTGATTGTCATCAAGAATAGCCGATATCTCATCGCGTACCATCTCGATAGGCTTTGGCGACGCCGGTTGGTGATCTTTTTTGTGGAGTACAACAACCCGATATTCACTCAACTCGACAGGCTCACTATTGTTCTCGTCGTTCAACACATCTTCACTAAACGCAGCCTCGATAAACTTGTTATTCTTTATGATCTCATTGGGCGTGTCGTTGCCGGATCTCTCGCCACCGAAATGCTCCGAACCGGCGCGATCGAAAAACCCGGTTTCCTTGACGGCAAGCCCCAGGGCGTCTGCTGCAACCGCCAAGGTATCTGGGTTCTCGAAGGTCAAACTAGCAAGTTGCTCGGCTTGGTCGAAGAATTGCTGCTCCTTTCGATGGCGCTGAAAATCCTGTCGTAATTTTTCACGAACCTCTTCGAATAGATGTACGGTGCTTGGACGGATCCCCGTCAATTCGATGAGGTGTAAACCGAATCGGGATCGAACTGCTTCACTGATTTCGCCTTGCACAAGGGAATATACCGCCGTCTCGAACTGGGGATCCATAACACCCGGCCCGAAGAAGCCGAGATCTCCCCCTCGGGACGAGGAAGCGATATCTTCCGAATATTCTTTTGCCAAATCCTCGAACGCATCTCCTTTTTTCAAACGCAGCTTGATCTTTTCCAACTTCTCGCGAGCTGCGGCTACAGTAGTTTCATCCGCATCAGGCTCCAAACCAATAAGGATATGACGCACCTGACGCTGCTCGGGCTCGATATAATCTGCCTTTTGATTCTCGTACAAGGTATGGAGATCTTCCTCCGTGGGCTCGGAGACATCCGCTAAATCATCCAGAGAGAGTTCCAGATAGTTGACACTGATACGTTCCGTCGTAGCGAATTCGGCCCGATTGGTTTCATAATAATCAAAGATAGCCTCTTCCGTAACTTGATTCCCCAAGTAGCGGGTTTTCGGTATGGTGAGCAGGCTAACGATCCTTTTTTGGGCCTTTAGTTTAAGTGTGTTTTCGACATCTTTCTCACTGACCAACGCGGTTTCTATAATGGCTCTTCGAATCTGATCGATGAGAAGGGCACGTCGATACTCGTGCTCGAAGCCATTTGCAGTGTACCCAGACATGCGCAACCATTGTTGGTATAGGGCATCGGAGAAGCGACCTTCGTCCTGGAAATCTTGTTGGGACTGAATGACTTCGGCCAGCTGCTCATCTCCGATACGAAGCCCCTCGTCGGTTCCCCTCCGTAACAATACTTCCTCGTGAATCAGCTCATTCAAAGTGCTTTTTTTGAGTTCTTTTTCATCCAGGATGCGGAAATCGAAATCCGTACCAAAAAGGTTTTGGAGTTGCGTTTGGCGCTGACGATACGCCTGTTGGAATGCCCTTAGGCCTAATTCATCGCCGTCGATTTCGGCAACGGGGATATTGGGATCCGAACCCAAGTATTCATGTACCCCCCAAAGGGCAAATGGGATGCTGATAAACAAGACCACCAACCAAGCAATCCAGCCTTGGGCGCGGTCACGAATATCTTGCAACATGATGGAAATTTCCGGTATGTGGATGTTCGGGTTCGATAGTCTTGACTATAGGGCAGTGTTGACTACGAGGCGAATATACGACTATAGAACGCGCACGCAGTGTACAAGGAAATCCAGCAAAGCCCAAATTGTCGTACGGTACTTCAGATTTGGAAAGAGGCAACCTTAACCTACTAACCTGCTAGCGAAGCTTCACCTCAAACCGATAAAACATGACTTGGCATCGGTAAACCAAAACTAATGCTTCGTAAAATTCGACTCATTTGTGAAGATGAGCGGGAAAGAAACAAGTAAAGCCAAAACGATGAATTTCTCGATTGTGTTATCGAAAATTTTTCAACGTGATGTCGCCTTTAGGACAAGTTTTTGGGAAATTTCGCTTTCCGATACATCGAAGAGCAGGATGCCACCCTGAAAGACTATGCTTCCAGCGTCACATTCATGTGACATCCAGGAGTACCGGCCTTTATCGATAATGTGCCTAGTAAAGTTTCGCTAGACTGTCGACCAAGGTACCATGGGGGATCAAAAGTAGCAGTCGAAAACTTGAATCGAAGCCACAGGGCCATATTGTCCTTTGGATTCATCTCTATATCCCGTCTTGGCGTACTCTTCCTGTTACTGGAATACCCCTTGTCATTGTCAGGGGATCGATGAAAACTCGACGTCATCATTTTTCATAGGCTTTCCGATCTTGCTGATCGGGCCAACAAGACATTCACGGCATCAAGGGGAGAGACATTTTCAAAAAGTACCTTGTGTACCTGTTCAGCGATAGGCATTTCGGTGCCGTGGCGACGTGCTAAATCGATTACCACACGCGTGGAATCGATCCCTTCGATTACCTGCCCAATGCTGCTTTTAGCATCATTCAGGGACTTTCCTTTGGCAAGCGCCAGCCCCAGACGACGATTACGAGACTGATCATCGGTACAGGTGAGCACGAGATCACCGAGTCCCGCAAAGCCCATAAAAGTCTCGCGTTCGCCACCAAGTGCCATACCGAACCGCGTTAGCTCGGCAAGCCCTCGTGTAATCAATCCAGCGCGTGCGTTAGCACCGAAACCGAGTCCGTCAGCGGCCCCTGCGGCGATGGCTAGAATATTCTTGACGGCCCCACCAACCTGTACCCCAATGATGTCTCTACTCGTATAGACACGAAATCTCCGACTGTGCAGGGATATTGATAAATCTTGGGCAAACGAATCATCGGTCGATGCAACGGTCATCGCTGTCGGAAGATCATGGGCCACTTCAGCGGCAAAGGTTGGACCCGAAAGTATGGCCACGGCGGTATCGGAACCTACGATATCCGCTACGACCTGGTGCAGCAACCGTCCGCTCCCCGGCTCAAAGCCCTTGGTTGCCCAGGCAATCCGTGGGCTAGCAGTAAACATCGATACCGCGGATTCCAATACCTCTCGAAAGGCGTAGCTTGGTACGGCAATCAGGATGTGTCGTGCCGAAGAAAGAACATCGGTGAGATCCGCGGTAATCGATAACAAGGACGGGAAAGGATAATTCGGCAAAAAACGCCTGTTATGCCGATCTTTACATAACTCCTGCGCATGGTCGGCTTCCCAACTCCAAAGGATTGTCGGCTCTCCGTTTCGGGCAAGTAGGATCGCTAGTGCTGTTCCCCACGCACCCGCGCCCAATACGGCGATGGGGCGAGTATTCGAAACGTTGATGCTGCGCACGGCAAAACTATCTTCGATTGTGGTTTAACGGGGAACCGACATCGTTACTGTCGATCCCGAATCGGAAAATTCAGTTATTAGCAAAGCTTCGCCTCAAACCGACAAGGCATGATTTAGCATTGGTAAAGCAAAATTAGTGTTTTGTAAAATGGTGACTCATTTGCGAAGCTAAGCGGGAAATAAACAAATCAAATCAGGGCATTGAACGCTTCACCTCGTCCGCCGCCCGATCTCGAGCCAAGTTACGCAGCATCCGAATTTACGGATTGAACATCATTAGCCTGGGTTTCTTGCAAATGTTTCGCATACATGGCGTCGAAATTGACCGGTGCAAGTAAAAGTTGAGGAAACCCACCACGGCTAACGAGATCGGATATTGCCTCGCGTGCGTAAGGAAACAGGATATTCGGACAAAAACTGCCCAATATCTGTTTAAGGTGGTTTTCCTGTAGTTCACCAACACCAAAAATACCGGCTTGATTCACTTCGGCAAGAAAAGCCGTTTTATCCTTGATTTTTACCGTAACGGTGATGCGCACGATTACCTCGTATAAATCGGCATCAAGACGTAATGCATCGGTAAACAACTGAACGTCCAAGTTCGGCTGCCAGTCGACTCGGAAGATTCCCGGTGAATTTGGCGTCTCGAATGAGATATCTTTTGTATAGATCCTGTGGATAGCGAATTGACCAGATGAAGTCTTAGTATCGGATTGCGTTGTATCTTTGTTTTCGGATTCTGCCATGATGTTTCGTAACGCTGTTTTAAGGCCAACGACCTTTATCGAATAACGATTGTGAAAGTTATTTCACAAGTGGAAGACCGGCGCTTTGCCAACCAACTACACCACCACCCAGGTTATAGACTCGCTCGAAACCATGTTTTCGCAACATTGTGCAGGCGCTTGCCGAACGACCACCTGTGCGGCATACCGCAATAACAGGTTTTGAGCGATATTTTTCCAGTCTTTTTATCTGATTCGCCAGGGATGGTTGCGGAATATGTATCGCGTTGAGGATGCGCCCTTCTTCGATTTCGCTATCAGCCCTGACGTCCAAAACGACAGCGCCTTCATGATTGATGAGACGGACGGCCTCCACCGGATTGACTCGTTCAGAACCAAAAACACCGGGAGCCACCGTTATCCATGCCAACAAACCGAGCACGGTAAACAATGTCAAGGTAAGAAACCAATGATTTGTGGCAAACTCGATTACTTGATCCATGTTGCTGTTTCCGTATAGGAATCAAAGGGATTACGAGCCGAGGATAAATTCAGGTATCACAAAAAATCTCACGCATCATTCTGATAAGCCGAAGTGTACGTGAATCGCCGACCCGGTAATAAACGCGGTTTGCATCTTTTCTGGCTGCCAAGATCCCTTTTTCACGGAGAATGGCAAGATGCTGTGAAATGTTACTTTGAGAAGTTCCTACCCGGTCAACAATATCGTGCACACTGATCTCTTGGGCACCCAAGGTACAAAGGATTCTAAGACGCAACGGATGGGCAATCGCCTTCATAGAGCGGGATGCTCGCTCTATTTCATCCCCTTCCGCCATAAGCGCATCAACAGCAGTATCATTCATGGAAAAATCATGCGTAAAAGTCTATCGGATTGTAAATATCCAAAGCGTGTTTCAGTATTTTAGAAAATTATACAATAATGATAAGGGGTACAGATAGTTGGATGCCAATGATATCGCAAGAAGACACATCAGACCGATTGCAATCCAAACCGACCATGATCGGTGATAACCCATCATTCAGGATAATCATCCTCATTTTTTGTATCGCGATAGGCACCCTACCGGAAAGGGCCCATTCCGTTACCGCGCAAGAAGACACCGAAACGAAACTTACGGTGATTCACAAGATGATCCAATTTTTGTCTTCTCGTCTTACCGATGCGCGTTCAGAGCGAGACACTATTCAAGAACGACTCCGAAAAACGGAACTTACCATCGGGAAACTGGTGGCGGAATTGCGAGAAATCGAAAACCGGCTCCACCGGCAGCAAAGGCAGTTGAGAAATTTACGTCACCAGCGAAATAAACAAAACAAAGCGTTGACCATGCAACGTCAGGATCTTGCCCGTCAGATACGGATATCATATGCAATGGGTCGCCAGGATTACTTGAAAATAATCCTAAATCATGAGGACCCATCCGCATTGACGCGCACCCTGACCTATTACGGCTACTTCAATCGAGCACGCGCCGAACGAATCGATGCCATCCGATCACGCCTCGATCGCATTCATTCGTTGGAAACGAAAATAGACCAGGAAACCATAGTGCTGGAAGGACTCAAGCGTGCAAAGACAAAAACCAAAAATAACGTGGAGAAACACTTTCACCAGCGAAAAGAGGCGCTCGCAAGGCTTTCTCGGGAAATTACACGGGATAACCAACGCCTAGTTCATCTTGAACAAGATAAAAACCGCCTGGAAAAACTCATCAGGAATATCAAACAGGAATATATCTACACTCCCGGTCAACAACCCTTCCACACACTCAAGGGACGCTTGCATTGGCCGACTGCCGGCTCCATCCGGCATAGCTTTGGTACAAAGCGCAACCAGGGAAATCTCGTCTGGCAGGGCGCATGGATCTCCGCCAAAGCCGGTCAGCCAGTACATGCCGTTTTCCATGGACGGGTGGCTTTCGCCGACTGGTTACGAGGATTCGGATTGCTTATGATCATCGACCATGGTGGTGGATACATGAGCCTTTATGGTCACAACCAAAGCCTATACAAGGAAACCGGCGACGCGGTCGAACCAGGTGACGTCATCGCCAGTGTCGGCAACAGCGGTGGCAACACCGATAATGGTCTGTACTTCGAGATTCGGCACCAAGGTTCCCCCCAAAATCCGGCATATTGGTGTAAAAGGCCCCCATCGACGATGACTGATTCGTAACCGGTAAATTCAGATTGTCGTCGATAATCATACCTTTCGTAGGCTTATCTTGTACCCTGCACAAAGCCAAAATTCGTAGACTCAGAATTTCTTATGACTGCAAAAAAAAATATAACGTGGTTATCTACACGAAACGATTCCGTGAAAAGGTGGGCGCGGTACTCGATACCGATCCTGATGATCGCAATACCTACCAGTTGCAGTAGCGTCAAAATCCCCGATATCAAGGTTCCTAACATCGTCTACAAAATCGATATTCAACAGGGAAACTTGGTTACCCAAGAGATGTTGAATAAGCTAAAAAGGGGAATGGACAAAAGAAAGGTTCGTTTTATTCTTGGTACTCCGTTGATTGTCAGCGCCTTCGATAGGGATCGCTGGGACTATGTGTATAGCTTTCAATCGGGCGGCGGCGATCGAAAGCAAAGCAAACTCTCGCTCTTCTTCAAGGACGGCAAATTACAACATATCAAGGGGGACACCATGAAAATCATCCCCGAAGATCAGCCTTCCCCGTTGAATATCGAGCCTCCGGATCCGCAAACTCAGTGATCATTACTCCTCAAATGTCGTTGCCTTATCCTCGAAGAGCTTGGCATTCCCGAGAGTCATCGCCTTTTATCCGTATTCCAGCCCAGCATAGCCAAAACCAAAAACGGAAAATCGAGAAAAAGCGGTTGGCTGTAAATTTCAGAAGGAATATACATCGCCGTGTAAAGTTCTCCTGTTCACTTCTGGTATTCCCAACCCGGCTAAGCCGGAACCAAAATTTTTTGATCGTTTTGTTCAAGATTTCCTGGATAACTGAATAACTGCAAGTCGCCCAATTCAGTAATTTGTTTATTTCCCGCTCATCCTGGCAAATGAGTCTAATTTCACGAAACGCCAATTTTTCTCTACCACCAAATCACGCTTCATCGGTTCGAGGCGGGGCTTTAGGCGCTTAGCTAACCCTTAGAAGCAAACATGTTGGTAACAACAAAGTTTGCTAATATTCGATGCTTTTTGGTTTCTGTTGTTCTCTGGAGAAGAACCTCTTTTTCCGAGCGCAGTCTCGGAAAAAAGCCTAGTCCGCTACCCGTGAAATCTTGAACAAAATGTCGAAGAAATTTTAGAGAAAGAAAAACGGTTCATCCGACTAAAGCGTACTTTATTTCATGGAGGCCCTTGATTTTCAACTTG
>CAZSVE010000013.1:0-51180 GCA_964610175.1 uncultured Thiotrichales bacterium | reverse complement strand
AAAATCAGAGCTTATTTCCTCCCAGATCCTGTCCAAGGGTTGGGGTCCACCTAAAAACTATGGTGCAAATCGTGCTTCCTGAATCCCCTCATCGGGCCATCGCCAATGTTATGAACAAACTTGATCGGGCAATAGGTGCATTGTTTCGATTAGCAAAGCTGGCGCCTTGCAAAGCTTGATCCATTCGTAAAGATGATCGTGAGTCAAAGCTTCTAGCGAAGCTTGCGCTCGAACCGATGAAGCAGGATGGGGTATTGGTAAGGCGGAGTGGTGCCTTATGAAACTCGATCCGATCGTGAAGCCGAGCGGGAAATAAACAAACCAGCGAGGCTTCGCCTCGGACCGATAAACCATAATCCCGCGCTGGTAAAGAACCGTTGAAACTTGACTCATTCGTAAAGCCGAGCGGGAAATAAACGAATTAATGTCGGCTCGAGGCAAGACCTTCTTTGCTGATTTCGATTCGTACAACGCCGTATTCCCATGATCGAATGGTTCGCCAAGAATGGCGTCGCCGCCAACCTGCTGATGGTGCTGATCCTGATGCTTGGCGCCCATGCCCTGTCTTCCCGCATTCCCCTGGAGGTATTCCCCAATATCGATCTGGATGTGGTCGCCATATCCATGGTTTTTCGGGGGGCAACGCCCATGGAGGTGGAGGAGGGCATCGTAATCCGTATCGAGGAGGCCATCTCGGACCTTTCCGGTATCGACCGGATCATCTCCAATGCCAATGAGGGCAGTGCTCGGATACGCATCGAGATCGAGGATGGCCACTCTCCTCGGGAGGTGCTCGATGATATCAAAAACCGCGTCGATGCCATCAACACCTTTCCTGTCGATGCCGAACGGCCTGTCTATGAGGTCCTGCAACACCGCAAAGAAGTCATCAGGGTAGCGATATCGGGCGATCTGCCGGAACGTCCACTGCGGGAATTGGGGGAATGGGTTCGGGATGATCTCCTGGCCTTGCCGGAAACCACCTGGATCGATCTGACGGGGGTGCGTTCCTACGAGATCGCCATCGAGGTCGGTCAGCACAATCTGGAACGTTTCGGGATTGGTTTCGATGATGTCGTCGGTGCCGTGCGTAATGCCTCCAAGGACTATCCTGCCGGATCGCTGAAGACCCGGCGCGGCGACATCCTGCTCCGTACCCGAGGACAGGCTTACACCAAAGCGGATTTCGAGCGGATCGTCATCATCAGCCGCCCCGACGGAACCAGGCTTACCCTGGGCGATATCGCCCACATCGAGGACGGTTTTGCCGAAAATCCCCTGTATGCCCGTTTCAACGGTGAACCCGCGGTATTTCTGGATATATACCGTGTGGGTGATAAAAGCGCCCTTGCCCTGGCGCGAGATGTGCGTAATTACGTCGATGACTTCAAGCAACACCTGCCCCCTGGTGTCAGCATGGATTATTGGCGGGATCACTCCCGCATCATAAAACTCAGACTCGACACACTGCTAAACAGCGCAATCCAGGGCGGCCTTCTGATCTTTTTGCTCCTTACCCTGTTTCTGCGCCTGTCCGTGGCCGTCTGGGTGTGCGTCGGTATCCCCATCAGCTTCGCGGGCGCGTTCGCCCTGATGCCGGAGCTCGGTGTCACCCTCAATATCGTCAGCCTGTTCGGGTTCATCCTGGTACTCGGCGTCGTGGTGGATGACGCCATCATCACCGGGGAGAATATCTACATCCATTTGAGAAGAGGCGAGGACCCGACTCTTGCCGCCATCCGTGGCACACGGGAGGTCGCCGTTCCGGTGACCTTCGGGATACTGACCACCGCCGCCGCGTTTATTCCACTATTATTCGTCGAAGGGCGGCGCGCTCCCGTATTCGCCCAGATTTCCATGGTGGTGATTTCGACGCTCATTTTTTCCCTGGTGGAATCGAAACTCATCCTGCCTGCGCACATGCGCCACATTCGCATGGGCCACGGCGACGGGACTGCCAGGCGGCGTTTGGGAGGGTGGCTCACCGGGATTCAATGCCGAGTGGCCGATTCCCTGGAGCGGGGTATCGATACCTTGTATCGGCCCTTCCTCGCCCGCGCCCTGGAGCGTCGTTTCCTGGTCATCTCCCTGTTCATGGGATTCTCCTTTATCCTGCTTAGTCTTGTCCTCAGCGGGCGTTACGGTTTTGTTTTCTTTCCGCGGGTGCAAAGTGAAATCGCGCATGTCACCCTCGCTATGCCCAAGGGAACCCCGGTGGAGATAACCTCCCGGCATATGGAGCATATCCTGGAGACAGCGCGCCACCTCCAGGACAAATACCGCGATCCGAGCACCCATGAAAGTGTCGTCCGCAACATTGCGTTGCTGATTGGCTGGACGTCCTCGAATGTTTTCGACGCTGGCCGCAACTTGGGCGGGGATTCCCACCTTGGCCAGGTGATCCTGGAACTCGTCCCCCCCGAAGAGCGCAGCATTGCCATCGCCACTTCGAAACTGGTTCGCGAATGGCGAACCGGCATCGGGCAGATACCCGGGACCGAAGAACTCGGATTTCGCGCCGAGATCGGCAGAAGTGGTGACCCCATCGACATTCAGCTCATGGGGGACGACTTCGACACGTTGACGGCCGCGGCAAGGGAAGTAAAAGGGCGCCTGTCCGGCTATCCCGGCCTCTTCGACATTCAAGACAGCCTCGATGCCAATCGGGAAGAGATCAGGCTGCATCTTCGTCCCGAGGCCGAGTTGCTCGGTCTGTCGGTCTCCGATCTCGGAAAGCAGGTGCGCCATGCATTCTTCGGCGCCGAGGCGCAGCGCATCCAACGGGGCCGCGACGACGTGCGTGTCATGGTCCGTTACCCCCTGGCGGAGCGCCGATCCGACCTCGACCTCGCCAATATGCGCATCCGGACGTCATCCGGTGTCGAGGTACCCTTCAGCGCGGTAGCCGACGTCGTCACCGACACGGCATTCTCCACCATTCGCCGCATCGACCGTCATCGCTCCGTAAACGTAACCGCCGATGTCGACAAGAAAACGACCGACGTCAACCGCATCATGCGGGACCTGACCCCCTTCCTTGCCGACCTCGATCAGCGCTATCCCGGAGTGCGTTTCAGCCTCGAGGGGGAACTCCGCGAGCAACGGGAATCCTTTGCCAGTTTCTATGCCGGTATCGCGGTGGTGCTGTTCATCGTCTACGCGCTCCTGGCCATCCCGTTTCGATCCTACGTGCAGCCCCTTATCGTCATGGCGATAATCCCCTTCGGCATATTCGGGGCGTTGCTCGGACACATGATCATGGGAATGAGTCTCAGCATCATGAGTATCTGGGGTATCCTGGCCCTCGTCGGCATCGTGGTCAACGACAGCCTGGTCCTGGTGGATTACATCAATCGACGCAGGCGCGAAGGTGTCCCGTTGGCGGACGCCGTGCAAACCGGTGGCATGGCCCGTTTTCGTCCCATATTGCTCACCTCCCTCACCACCTTTGCCGGACTGACCCCCCTCCTGCTCGACAAAAGCACCCAGGCGCAATTCCTCATCCCCATGGCGGTATCCCTGGGTTTCGGCATTCTGTACGCCACCCTGGTGACGCTGTTACTGGTCCCCATCGGCTATCTGATCCTCGAGGATGCGCGCCGCATACTCGGGTTTCCGGCGGAATCACCCGTCAACGGACAAAGTAGGGCGGAATAGCACCGGAGGTGCGTATTCCACCAGCGGAGGATTTCCATGACGCCATTTCGTGGAATACGGCGCTTTGCGCCTGTTCCATCCTTCGGGCAGTGCAAGGAATCCCTTTCCGGAAGCAGGCGCCTCTGGAGATCGCCACGCCCAGGCTGGAGCCCGGGCACGAGCGAAAACCTCATCCGATTGTGAAGCCGGGCGACAAATAACCGGATTTTTCGATCGTTTTGTCCAGGATTATCCCGGATAATTCGTGATTGATTTGGAGAACGGGCAACCAACGATATGGAGCAACATCATGAAAAAAAAACCGGCTCGAAAGATTGTCACCTTCGACTGGGCCATCAAGACCATACTTCGCGACAAGGCCAATTTCGATGTCTTGGAAGGTTTCCTGACGGCCCTTTTGGGGCGACCCATCGTCATCCTGGATATGTTGGAGAGCGAGGGCAATCGTTTCGACGAAAGCGACAAATACAATCGCGTGGATCTGTTGGCCAAGACCGAGGATGGCGAGCGCATCATCGTGGAGGTGCAATACCTCTCGGAAATGGCCTACCTGAAGCGTCTGGCCTACGGCACCGCCAAGACCATCGTCGAGAACCTCAAACTGGGCGATCCGTACACCGATGTCCGGAAAGTCTATTCCGTCAGCCTGCTCTACTTCGAGATCACCGAAAACGGTGATGACTACATCTACCACGGCAAGACCGAGTTCACCGGCCTCCATACCCATCGGGCCGTGATCCTGAAGAAGTCCTTGACAGGCGATCGGATCCGCATCGGGGAGAGCAATATCTTTCCCGAGTACTTCCTCATCCCCCTCCGATATTTCACGGATGTGGTCCGAGACGACCTGGACCAATGGGTCTATGCCTTCAAGAACAACGAGGTCCTGGATGAATTCACCGCCCCCGGCATCGGGGCCCTGAAGGAAAAACTCGATTATCTCAAGATGGACGAAGAGGAGCGGCGCAGGTTCGACAAGCATATCGATCGAGTCAGATCCGAATGGGGGGTGATCGAGAACGCCAGACAGGAAGCTGCCGAGGCCAAACAGGAAGCTGCCGAAGCCAAACGGGAGGCTGCCGAGGCCAAACGGGGAGTTTCCGAAGCCAAACAGGAAGCTGCCGAGGCCAGACGGGGAGTTGCCGACGCCAAACGGGAAGGGCAGGAGAAAGGGCTTGATGAAGGACGCCAGGAAGAGCGGCAACGGCATGAGGAGGAAAAGAAGATCCTCGTCAAGTCCTTCCATGACAATGGGGTGGCCATCAAGGTCATTGCCGCGTCCGTTGGACTTTCCGAACAGACGATACGCCGCCTGCTCGGTGACCAATGACCCCCCGGTGCCCGTCGATTCGACGTATTGGCGAAAACAAATGAATCGGCGGAACGGGTGTTTCGTGACTCATTTGTGAGGATGAGTGGGAAATCGACAAATCAATCGATCGGGAGGTATCCACGATGAAAGCGCAGTTATTCGCATCCCCATCCCTCTTTGTCCTCTGCCGAAGTCGCTAGCGCGATGCCGCAACTGGTCATCGACTCCGGCGGCCACAAGGCCCTGATAAACGATGTCCTGTTTACCCCGGATGGCAAGGAACTGATCTCGGTGTCCGAGGACAAGACCATCCGCATCTGGGATGTCGCCAGCGGGAAGACCATCGAGGTGCTGCGCGGTCACACGGATTTCATCTACGCCGTGGCGTTTCGCCGGACCAGCGTGGCAGTCATGGGCGCCTAGTCACCGGGAGCCTGGACCATACCCTGCGACTCTGGGACGGGACGGGCAGGCTCATCAAGGCGTTGGAGGGGCACAGCGATAAGATGAGGGCCACCGCCTTTACCCCGGATGGGGGCACCGTGGTGAGTGGTGGGAGCAATGGTGTCCTCGCCAGTTACGATATGGCAACTGGCGAGGGGTGCCACGGGTTCATCGGCCACACCGGGGATGTCTGGGCGGTGGCCCCCTCCCCGGATGGGCGCTGGCTGGTGTCCGGGGGCGCCGATCAGACGGTGCGCCTCTGGGATCTGGCAACCGGCGAGTTGCTCCTGACCATCTTCCCGGCCTTGGATGAGACAGGGGGGAATGGGTGGCCTGGACCCCGGCGGGCTATTACACGGCGTCCCTCGATGGCGACCGGCTTATCGGCTGGCACATCAATCAGGGGGAGAATCGCCTCGCCCTGTATTATCCTGCGGAGCGCCTCGCCGGGAGATTCCGCAAGCCCCGGGTGGTGGCCCACTATCTCGCCATGGGCGGGGATCTCGATGAGGCAATTTCCCTTGCCAATGCCGAGCTGCCGCGCCGACTGCGGGTGACGCGCACCGATGTGGAGGCCCTGCCTGCCATCGCCCCGCCCATGGTGTTCATCGCGAAGCCCCGGTCCTCGATGCGCGAAATGACCACCGAGCGGCCCTCTCTGCCCATGGAGGTGGAGGCACGCAGCGTCAATGAACACCCGGTGACCGAGGTCTGGGTCACCGTGAATGATCGTCCCCCTGGCAAGGAGCATGTGAAGGGCTTCCGGGATAGCAGACATGTCGAATTCGCGACCACCGTGGAGCTGGAACCGGGGGGGGAATCGCATCGCCGTGTATGCCAGGAATCATTACACGGAATCCGGGCCGGAGCTGCTGGTGGTGACCCGCAAGGACCCGGAGCCCAGGCCCACGCCGAAACCGAATCTCTACCTGCTCGCCATCGGGGTCTCCGATTATGGGGAGGGCGGCCTGACGGATCTAAGCTATGCCGACGATGACGCCAGGGCCATGAGGCGCGTCCTGAAGACCCAGGAGGGCGGGCTGTACGGTACGGTGGAGACCCGTGTGCTCACCGATGGCGAGGCCCGTCGTTCCGATGTGCTCAAGGGGCTGAAATGGTTGCGCAACAAAAGTACCCAGCACGATGTCTCGGTGATCTTCGTAGCCGGTCACGGTATGAACGACGAATACAAGGAATACTATTTTCTGCCCGGCAATGCCGATGCCGGGGAGCCGGATCTCGATGGCGTCAAGTGGCTGGAGTTTCACAACACCGTGGAGAGGCTGCCGGGGATCCGCTGGCTGCTGGTGGATACCTGCCACGCCGGGAATGTCACCGGGGTCGGAGAGCGGGGTCGTGGGCTTCGTTCGGTCGATTCCGATATCACGGATGCCTTGAGAGCCCTGAAGGGGGCCGCGGGAAGCGTGGTGATCATGTCCGCCGCCACCGGGCAGGAAGCGAGTCTGGAAAGTGGGAATGGCGCCACGGGGATTCCGAGGGCCACGGGGCGTTTACCAAGGCGCTCCTCGAGGGATTGGAGGGGGCGATGCTCCCGGATGCCCCATCCCGGGGCGGGCGCATCGGTATCGAGGAACTGGATCTCTATGTGACGAATCGCGTCAAGGAATTGACCGAAGGGCGCCAGCACCCCATGACTTCGATCCCGAAGATGACGAGCAATTTTCCGGTGGCAGTGGTGGATTGAGGGATTGGAATTGGTGGAGTGATTGGCGGGGGTCGATGGGGGGGAATGGCCTGCTCCCAGGCCGGGGCCTGGGAGCAGCGCAAGGGATATCGCGGCGAAGCTTCGCCAGGCCGTGCGCTTTCTTCAGAACGGGACGTCGTCGTCGAAGTCGTTGGATGAGCCGGATGGTTGCTGTGGCTGTGACCCGGGCGGGGTGCCACCGCCGCCACTGGATGGGGCGCTGGATGGGGCGTATCCGGATGAGCCAGGGGGATGGCTGGATGGCCCTGTGGCGGGGGTGGAGGTGGGGGCGGCATCGTATCCGGGGGATGCCGGTGCCTGGTCTCCCCAGTTTCCGCCAGGGCCCACTGGCTCCTGGTATTCCGGAGATTGTTGCCTGCGTCCGCCCAGCATGTGCATGTCGGTGGCCACGATTTCGGTGCTCCAGCGGTCGCTGCCATCCTGTGCCTGCCATTTGCGGGTCTGGAGGCGCCCTTCCACATAGACCTGCGACCCCTTGCGCAGGTATTCGGCGGCGATTTCACCGAGGCGCGCGAACATGACGACCCGGTGCCATTCGGTGCGTTCCTGTTGTTCACCGCTTTGGCGATCCCGCCAGGATTCCGTGGTGGCGATGCGGATATTGGTGACTGCATTGCCGCTTGGCATATAACGGGTATCGGGGTCGCTGCCGAGATGACCGATGAGCATTACCTTGTTGAGACCTCTAGCCATTTTTGTGTCTCCCTGTTTGATTGAGCTGTGTTGGTGATGGGATTTTTCGGGTTGAAGTTTCGATGGGGCCTCCCATGGATAATGGAGCGGCCCGGGAAGTGGATTGTTTATTTCCCGCTCATCTTCGCAAATGCGTCGAGTTTTACAAGATGCTGATTTTGTTCGGTATCAAATCATCCTTTGTCGGTTCGAGCACAGGCTTTGCCGGGGTGTTTGTCGGGTACCTTCGTCGGTCGGCGCCGCTCTGTCAACGATGTGGTGGCGAGCCCTGGCCGGATCGGGGGTTTTTCATGGTGATGACAACCAGGAACCATATTGCCGCCATTGCGGCGCAAAACGCGAATACGGCTTGCGTGCCGATTTCGTCCATGAGCCAGCCACCGGTCAATCCCCCGGCGAAGGCCCCCAGGAACTGCGAAGTGGAATAGACACCGAGGGCGGTGCCTTTCTTTTCGGGCGGTGTGGTGCGCGCCACCAGGGATGGCAGATTGGCTTCGAGGATGTTGAAGGCGGTGAACAGTACCACCATCATGGCCACGATGAAGACGAGGTTTTCGTGATAGTTGAATAGTCCCAGTTGGCATCCCCCCAGCGCCAATACTGCCCCGATGAAGACCGGTTCGACATGGCGGTATTTCCCCGATGCGATGATGAACGGAACCATGAGGACCACGGAAGCGAGCAGTACGAGGACGTAGATCTTCCAGTGGTCGGGGGCCGCGATACCGGTGTCCCGCAACGTGGGTGGCAGTACGATCCAGCCGGCCACCAGAATGAAGTGAAGGATGAAGATGCCGATGTCGAGGCGTAATAGCTGGCGGTTTCGGAGCACATCGGAGAATTGCGCCGGGGATGCCTCGGTGTCCTGGTGAAAATGGATCGCGGCAGGCTCGGGTACCGAAAAGTGCAGCACGACGATTCCGGCCAGCCCCAACGCAGCGGTTATTTGGAATAGTCCGGAAAGACCCACGAGATGCCCGATTGCCGGACCGGCGATCAGGGCAAGGAGGAAGGTCATCCCGATGCTGGCGCCGAAGATCGCCATGGCCTTGGTATGTTGTTCTTCGCGCGTCAGATCGGACATGAGTGCCATGATCGCGGCGGCGACGGCCCCGGCGCCTTGTAGGGCGCGTCCCAGGATGACCCCGAGCATGGAATCGGAGAGCGCGGCAATGACGCCGCCAAGGGTAAAAATGATCAGCCCGGTGATGATTACCGGTTTTCTCCCCAGATGGTCGGAGAGCATGCCGAAGGGGATTTGAAGGAGCGCCTGGGTGAGTCCGTAGATGCCGATGGCGAGTCCGGCCAGGGTGGCCGTATAGCCGGTATATCGATCTTCGGCATACAACGTGAAGACCGGGAGGATCATGAAAAGCCCGAACATGCGCACGCTGAAAACAACCGTCAATGCCGCGATGGCGCGGCGTTCCGGGGATGTCATGCCGATATTCGGCTCGATGGGGTGATTCGTTTCCCTATCCATATTTTGTAATCCTGTCGACTTCCGAGGTTTTGTTTTTACGGGCAAATTTCCGATTCCAATCGATGCATGGAATATTTTTCGAAGATCCGTTTTCCTGCGCTGGGTAAGGTTCTGTTTTGTTTGTTTCCCGTTCGGCTTCTTGGGACATGAGTCAAAAGGTTTTACGAATCATGTCGGTTCGAGGCGAAGCTCCGTTCGTCCTTTCTCTGGAAAATCTTCGACAAAACGATCAAAAAAATTCCCGTTGGTTCCAAGGCGCAAGCGTAGGAGGTTTTTTCCGGGAGCTGTAACTTCCCGAGATCTACGCTCCCAAACTCTAGCTTGGGAGCGAGCGAAGATTTTTGGTTTCGGCTACGCCGGGTTGGGGTATCGGAAAAAGATTCCGATACACGCCACGACCCAGCCCGTTTCGGTCTTGGTGCGAAGCGCTAACATGTTTCATCGCCTGCGCCGACCGAGAATCAAGTATTGTGGATCATGGTCAAGCCGCGTTCGATGTCGGCCTTGATATCTTCGATATCTTCGAGGCCCGCGGCAAGTCGCACCAGGCTTTCTCCGATGCCGGCTTCGGTGCGTTGTTCCGGGGTGAGCCGACCGTGGGTCGTGGTGGCAGGATGCGTGATGGTGCTTTTGACGTCGCCGAAGTTGGCGGTGATGGAGATCATGCGGGTTGCGTCGATCAACTGCCAGGCTGTTTCGCGCTCTCCTTGTATGTCGAAGGCGAGAATGCCGCCGAAGGCGGATTGTTGGCTTGCCGCGAGCCCATGGTGTGGATGGGATGGAAGTCCTGGGTAGTATACGCGCGCGATTCCCGGTTGGTTTTCGAGCCAGCGGGCAATCTCCAATGCCGATGCGCTGTGGGCCTGCATCCGTAGCGCCAGTGTCTCCAGTCCCTTGAGAAAGACCCATGCATTGAAGGGACTCATGGATGCCCCCGAGGTCCGTAGCACGCTGAATACATCGTTTTTGATGGGTTCCGCTCGGGTGACGATGGCTCCGCCGACACAGCGTCCCTGTCCATCGAGATATTTGGTGCTGGAGTGGATGACGATGTCGGCCCCGAGTGCGAGTGGTTTTTGCAGGGCGGGCGTACAGATGACATTGTCTACCGCAAGCAGGCAATCGTGGGCGTGCGCGAGATCGGCGAAGGCCTCGATGTCGGCGACTTCCGTGAGCGGGTTGGCGGGGGTTTCCAGGAACAGCATCCGAGTTTGGGCGCGAATGGCCTCGGCCCAGGCTTGTGTGCCCCGCGCCGGATCCATGAGTGGCACGAATGTGGTTTCGATGCCGAAGCGCGCCAGGATGTTGGTGAATAGATTTACGGTGGAGCCAAAGAGATTGCGCGAGGCGACCACATGGTCTCCAGCCTTGAGCAGCGCGAGGCAGGTAGTCAGTATGGCTGCCATCCCCGAGGCGGTGGCGACACAGTATTTTGCTTCTTCCAATGCGGCGAGACGCTGCTCGAAGGTGCGTACCGTTGGGTTGGTGAATCGGGAATATACGTTTCCGGGCTCTTCTTCGGCAAAACGCGCCTTTGCCTGGGCGGCGGAGTCGAAGATGTAGCTGGAGGTGGTGAAGATGGGATCGTTGTGTTCACCTTCGGGACTGCGTACCTGGCCTGCGCGGATGGCGCGTGTGGCGAATGCGTATTCTTCGAGGTCGTTGCCTGGGGGCTTGGTTGTTGTCATGCGGTTTCCTTTGTCGATTGGGCTGAGTTTGTCATCCATGTTCTATTCGGCACCGTATGAATTTTGGAATGGGAATAGGCACGGGCCGGAATCATACGTATAATGGCGCTTCCGTAACGGATCGAAGTCCGATACAAAGGGGATTTATTTGGTTTGTTTATTTCCCGCTCGGCTTTACGAATGAGTCGAGTTTTAACGGTTCAGGTATCGGAAAAACAAAGACCTCGAGAGAACCGGTGCGCGTGCCTGGACCCATCCCGCTTCAGTCCTGGCGCGAAGCGCTCACATGTTCTTCACTAGCGCAGGATTGTGGTTTATTGGTCCGAGGCGAAACCTCGCCAGGTATCGGAAAGATAAAGATCTCAAGAGGATCGGTGTGCATTTGGACCTGTTCGTATCCATCCCGCTTCGGTCCTGGCGCGAAGTGCTGATATGTTCTGGCAATGGAGAGCCACGGTTTCTCGTAAATGGAATTTGGATTTCCTGAAGGTACAGGCTCCCTTCGTCTAGTGGCCCAGGATACCGCCCTCTCACGGCGTAGACAGGGGTTCGAGTCCCCTAGGGAGCGCCATTCGAAAAAAGGCCGCATTTGCGGCCTTTTTGGTTTCCCGTGTTTATTTGTTTATTCCCCGCTCGGCATTCCCAGATGAGTCGAGTTTTACGAAGCGCCGGTTCTGCTGGTTCCCGAGCGGAGGCTTTGGAAGCTTTTCCGGGAGCTGGGTCGGTTCGAGCACAAGCTTTGCTCGCGTACCTATTGCGGTTTGCCGGACCTCCCATGGGAGCGACATGTGTCTAGATATAGAGACAAATGTCCGAGTTTCCCGCAAATTCGAAGAATGCGGCCGCTCCAGCGAATTCGATGCCATCGATGAACTCGGAGGGTGAAAATTCGAATAAATCGACTGTCATCTGACAAGCGACCATTTTTACGTCTGCCTCGGCGCAAAGGTCACGTAGCTCTTCGATACTGGCGACGCCCTTGTTTTTCATCTTCTTCTTCATCATGGACGTCATCACCGTCTCCATTCCCGGGAGCGCGGTTCCAAGCACGGGGAACCATTTATCCATTCCCATAGGCATCGGCATACCCGGATTGCCTAGGGGGGAAACTTTCAGACTAAGGTCTTTCCGTAATAGCTGCAGGCCATAAAATGTGAAAAAGATCTGTGTATCGTAGCCTAAGGCCGAAGCGGTGGACGCAAGAATGAACGGAGGATATGCCCAGTCCAGCGTACCTTTAGTGGCGATAATAGCAAGTTTCTTCTCATCGGACATCGTGAAACTACCTCGGGGTCATGAGCATGAATGCCAACGTAAGCCCTACGGGTTGGAGGATTCGAAATCTGCCGTACCGTTACGGCAAATCCTTCTCGAGTATGGGGTCTCGTGAATAGGTCCCTTTATGAACAAATATGATTTCCCTATTCAACTATCGACATAACCGCGCGAATGTTCGGATCTGATTTCAGAGAATCATTTCGTGTGGTTTTGTTGGTCGCACCAGGGGAGCATCATCGGATTCATCACTGTGGGAAATCGGTCAAGGTCTTGGAACAGGGTTCCAGGCCTTTAGGCCTTACACAGGAAAAATATGTATTTGCCGCCTTCCTCACTGGATTCGAGCAATTTATTTCCTGTTTGTGTGGAGAACGCTTCGAAGTCCTTCACCGAGCCCGGATCGGTCGCGATGATCTTCAGTACCTGTCCCGATTCCATCCCGTTCAGGGTCTTCTTGGCACGAAGTATCGGCAACGGGCAATTCAAGCCGGAAGCATCTAATTCTTGATCAAATTTGGCCATATTACTCTCCTAAAAGGTTCTATCAAGCTAGAAATTTAGCGAATACTTATATATCAATTTGCATTGTCATGCAAATCTCCGTTTCCGATGAAATTGGGTTTATCGTGTTTCCGGCGAGACCGAATCTTATGGTCGAGCTTCATCCGGGGAAGTGGCCGAAATCCGGTGTCGAACCCGGAAGGACATGCCAGCGAAGCTTCGCCAGCCGAGGTTCCGACAGCTCCTTCGATACGGAATCTTTGATCCGGTAGCGGAAATATGTGCAAGATCTCGTGTTCGATCGAACTGGAAGGTTCGAGCACGAGCCTCGCTGGTAAATAGTAAATCTCATAACAGTAAATCCAATAGTAAAATCGCTATGCTACTGATTCCCGCTATCGATCTAAAAGAAGGTAAATGCGTTCGTTTACGCCAGGGACGCATGGATGACGAAACCGTATTCTCGGACGATCCGCTGGCAATCGCTGCCAGATGGGTCGGTGCCGGTGCCAGACGGTTGCATATCGTCGATCTCGACGGTGCGTTTGCCGGAAAACCCAGAAATGCGGACACCATCCGCGCAATTGCCGAGGCCTATCCCGATCTGCCGATTCAAGTCGGTGGCGGGATCCGCGACGAGAGCACCGTGGATAGTTACCTCCGTGCTGGTGTTCGTTATGTCATCATCGGCACCCGCGCCGTCACCGAGCCACATTTCGTTTCCGGTCTTTGCGTCGATTTCCCTGGTCATGTCATCGTCGGCCTCGACGCGCGTCACGGAAAGCTGGCATTGGATGGGTGGTCGAAGTCATCAAGTCATGATGTCATCGAGATGGCCAAACGCTTCGAGCAACAGGGCGTCGAAGCCATTGTGTACACGGATATCAGCCGGGATGGCATGATGACGGGTATCGATGTGGATGCTACAGTGGCAGTGGCCCGTGCGATTACCATTCCGGTCATTGCGGCGGGGGGGATTCATACCTTGGAGGATGTTCAAGCCCTGTGCCATGTGGCCGACGAGGGCATCATCGGTGCCATCACGGGAAGGGCCATTTATGAAGGGACATTGGATTTTGCCGAAGGGCAAAGGGTGATTGAAACGATGCGCGGCTTGCCATCGACCAAGGAGTGAAGATGGCGCCTGTCGAGCGAAACCAAGGATCTTGTGCGTTGCCTTTTCCCGTACTTTCATGGCGGCCGGTTACGTCGAATACCCTGGTCGCCCCGGAGAATGAAAGGGGACTGGATGTGGGCATCGTCGCGGCGCACTTACACGACACAACTGCCGTTATCCACAGATTCTGTGGATAACCCTGTGGAATACTTTGGGAAAGCCAACAAAAATACCCGTGATTGCAGTATTTCTCGTTACATTGATGATATTGTAACCACTTTGGAAAAACTCTTATTTTTCAGCAGGTTGTATTTTATATGGTGGCTCGATTACGGAAAAGTGTCGTTCCATTGCCTGGAGGTGGGAGGATGAATCCCAGGCGGTGGATTATTTTGTCGATTTTCCGCTTGGCTTCGCGGATGAGTCGAGTTTTACGAAACACAGGTTTTTGCTTTACCGATGCTCGGGTCCGCCTCGATGGTTCGAGCACAAGCCTCGCCAGTTCACGGAGCATGTTTGATCACCCCGGTGGATCCGGGGTGATTCGCTTTGTATGTGATTCCTTTTCGGCAATCCATCTCATCGCGAGGATACTTGTGAACTTCTATTGTCGGCGCAACCACCGTGATTCGGTGTCTCGGAACCTTTTGGCGCCTCGAAGTATTTACATATCGGAAAAACGAAAATCCTGGGAAACCCGGCGCCGAAATCCGAGCACATTCCATTTTGGTTCTGGCGCGAAGCGCTGATAAATGACAAATCCGAACGCGTAGCGTTCGGATTCATGTCTGCCCGGTGTCCATTGTCGAGGGGGAATTGCGTACAGGGAATTGCATAGGGAGCCCTTTTATTGTGAAAATATCCACAATATGGACCTTGACGCAGACCGAAAGCTTCATGCTGCGGTCACGTAAGCTCTAGCGAAGCTTCGCTTCGAGCCGATGAAACATGATTTAGTATTCGTAGAGAAAAATCAGCATTCTGCAAAACCCGACTCATTTGCGAAAATGAGCAGGAAATAAACGAATGATCGTCAACTGACGCACTTCCCGAGTCAACAATGAGCAAACGACTGTATTTTCTTGTTCCGGACGTAGCCACCTGCAAGGCGATCGTCGACGAACTGGATGAGGCTGGGATCCCCGATTCCCATACTCATGTAATCGGTAACCATTTCACGCCACTCGATGGTCTCCATAAGGCATCCTTTCTCCAAAAGAGCGAATTCACCCATGGGATCGAAGAGGGCTTGGGCGTGGGGGGCGCGGCGGGCCTCGTGGGTGGGCTGCTGGCTGTCACCTTTCCGCCAGCGGGTCTGGTATTGGGTGGAGGAGCATTACTGGCCTCCGCCCTGGCCGGTGCCGGGCTCGGTGCCGTTATCTCCGGCATCGTCGCCAAGGATATCCCCAGCAGAAAACTCTCGGCATTCGAAGACGCCATCAACCAAGGAGAGCTACTGTTACTCGTGGATGTACCGAGAAGGCGGGTGGATGAATTGGTAAAAATCATCCATAAGCACCACCCGGAAGTGGAGATTGGCACGACGACCCCATCCCCTTCCCTGGGAAAATCGCAACCGGCATAGCGTCGGTGCCACGTAGCGTATCGGCCCAGCGTTGAACGATCTTCATCGCGGACACCGCGATCGATTGCGGAATCGGTTTCTCTCCGAGGAGTTGGACCATTTCGAGGACCATCAGGTCCTGGAACTGATCCTGTTCCAGGTACTCAAGCGCAGGGATACCAATCCCATCGCCCACCAGCTGCTTCGCCGCTTCGGCAGTCTCTCTGGCGTATTGGAAGCCGATCCCGTGGATCTGGCCACCGTCGAGGGAGTGGGAAAGCAGGCCGCGACCTTCCTGGCGCTGCTCCCTGCCGTGACGCGGCGTTACTTCCACGACCGCGTGGCGCGGAATCGCCCCCGGCTCGATCACCCCGAGATCGTCGCCGAATACCTCATTCCCCTCATGGCCGGTCGCTCGGAAGAGGTATTTTACGTACTTTGCCTCGATACGCAGTGCCGGGTCCTGTACCCGGCCCTCCTCGGCAAGGGCACCGTCAAAGAGGCCCATGTACATCCGCGCCGCGTCGTGGAAGTCGCCATTCGCCACCGGGCGGCATCGCTGATCCTCGCCCACAATCACCCCGGCGGCACAGTCCGGCCATCGGAACAAGACCGGCGGCTTACCCGGCACTTGGTGCGGATATTGGGTGGCATCGACATTGCCGTGCTCGATCATGTCATCGTGGCCGGGGAGGACGTATACAGCTTTTCCGCATCGGGGATATTACCCCGTTATGCCGAAGTTACCGATGGGTGCTGTTACACGGAATTTACGGGGGAATGAGGGGGAATATGAAAATCGGGGATTCTCGATTCTTATGCGCCCGTGAGAAAAGTTCAGGTAAAAAACCAGGAATAGGGAAGGAGGGCAGGAAGGTAGATGTGTGAAGCGCAGGCCGATGCAGCGATCAAAAGCAGTTCTATACAATGTTGGAAATAACCAAACATAAGACAGGGGCCAAGATCTCGATGTTGGTGTAAGCATCGAGGTTGTATGGAACGCATGTCGGCAGCCCCGGGTAACGGGGTGAAGGAAGCACGGTAAATGCTTGCTTCGCGAAAGTCGGGCTTCTCACCAAACATGAAGTCCGGGTATCAGCGTGCCGACCTCGATGAAGAAACTACCGATCTTCGATCCGTGCACGGTGAGGACCGCACGCACGGTTCGGAGGGAGGGACGGGTAAAACCGTCCCTATCCCTATAAAAAAGCAGGAAGAACCGAGAAAATCACATTTTTCTTAGGTTCCGCTTTGTCGAGCCAGGGATGGCTCGCGCAAAGCTCTCAGGGAAAATCCCCCTTTACAATCCGTTGATAACCTCCCTGATGAGCTGTCGTATCTCCTGCGCTACATCGGCAAACTGCGGATTTTGGACAGCATGCACCAAGGAAACGGGATCGATAGTAGAAACTTCCACCTGGCTATGAGCTGTTTCCTGGACGACTATGTTGATGTATACCAGTATGCTCCCGACTTTGTTTTCCAGTGACAGCGCCTGAAATGCATGCCGTGGGCTCGAGACTTGCAGTATCGTATAGGGATGCATCTCCTTGTCGATCGTCTCCTTCATGGTCTTTTGAACATCGATTGTGGCCACAAGGTGAAATCCTTTCTCGCTCAGCAAATCGGTCACTTGAGAAATGGCATCGTCAAATGTTGTCCCATAAAGGGTTTTGTCAAACGTGATACCCGCTTGAACTGACGACGGATTCAGGCCCAGTAGCACCACCACCATCGCACATATCATGATTAAGGGTTTATATTTATTCATTGTGAACTCCTGATATGACGGATAGAACATGTTAACGCTTCGCGCCAAGGCCCACAGGGATGATCTCCGATATACGCACCGACCCTCCAAGATGTTTTTCCGATGCCTGAACATGCTGCCCTTCTGGTACGAAGGACCTCGAAGTGGACGTGCTCCGTGTCCTCTGCGCGGCAGATCTATTCTAGCGTAATCTACCAAACCGGGATCCATACCGACTGGAAGAGAAAATTCAATCACACCCGAGCCAGCATCTACCCACCCCGAAGTGGGGTCGAGCTTCGAGTCTTCAGTCTCTCGTGTCATTCCCGGCTCGGGGGAACATCGGGGAATGAATCGAGTCGCATCGGAAACCCTGGCCATATCGGGAGCAAGCCTTGGATACTCTCGACGAAAAAACATCCTGTTCCGCTCGGCATCGCAAGGTGCGCAGCTTCGTGCGTCGGTCGGGGCGCATTACGCACGCCCAGCGGCAGGCGCTCGCTACCGGCTGGCGACGGTTCGGCATGGACCCCGAGGACCATCACCTGGATCTTGGCGCCATCTTCGGACGACGCGCACCGCGTTATCTCGAGATCGGCTTCGGGATGGGCGATGGGTTGGTGGAAATGGCCATGGCTCATCCCCAGCACGACTATCTGGGTGTCGAGGTATACGAGCCGGGTCTTGGGCGGCTTATCCATCAGTTGTCCCATCGCGGTATTACCAATGTGCGCGTCATTCGCGGGGATGCGGTGGATGTCCTCGGAACCTGTATCGCACCCCATGCCCTCCATGGAATCCTGCTCTACTTCCCCGATCCCTGGCCGAAGAAACGCCACCACAAGCGTCGCATCGTACAGGCTGACTTCGTCTCCCTGGTTTGCACGCGTCTTGATCAGGGAGGGGTTTTCGAACTCGCAACCGACTGGGAGGATTATGCCCTGTGGATGTTGGAGGTCCTGGAGGCAGAACCCCGACTTTGCAATCTTGCCGGGTCGAACCGTTTCTCCGCAAGGCCGAATCACCGTCCTCGGACCAAATTCGAGGGACGTGGCGAGAGGCTCGGTCACCGAATTTGGGATTTGCTCTTCGTGCGGGCGTAGGCCCTTGCTTCATGCAGGTATGGGCAGTTGGTGGAAAGCATGGAGGATCGTCTTGGATGTCCTCTCCATTTTTGAAAAAGCAGAACGAGGAGGGGAAGGGGATGACGACGGTCCTTGGGAGCAAAGGTTGAGAGATTTTTTTGAGAAGGCGATTTTTTATCATCCCTCCAAAAGGCATCGTCTCACCGAAATCCAGGGCCGAAATCGGTGGGGAATCACGTGGCAAGCAACACCTTCAAGGCCCCGGACGCGGCTTTTTCGAATGCGACCAGGCCATCGTCCAGGGGAAACCTGCCATCGATCAATGGCTCCACCTGGATCGACCCCTGGTTCAGCAGATCGAGGGCCGGGGCAAACGGTCCACAACGGGAGCCGATGAGGGTGATTTCGTCGACGACGATGCTACTGGGATCGAAGGGGACCTCTCCATGAAAGGTGCTTTTCAAGACCAGGGTTCCCCCCGGGCGAACCAGGGATCGAGCGGCCCCAAGGCCGGTGGTGCTACCCGTGGCCTCGATGACGATGTCCGCGTCGGGCCCGATGGGATCAGCCGGATCGGTCGCGAGTCGCGTCGCGATGCCGCTCGCCGCCCGCGCCAGCTTGCGCGGATGACGCCCTACGAGCGATAGATCACAACCGGTGGTGTGCAATACCTGGGCGATCAGGAGGCCCAGTTTGCCGTCGCCCAGCACCACCACTCGGTGGCTGGGTTCAATATGTACCTGTTCCAGGATCTCGCAGGCGGCGGCCAGGGGCTCGACGAAAACGGCTTGCTCGTCGGTCAGGGAGTCGGGGACGCGATGGAGGAGGCGAGTGGGCAACGTGAAAAAATCGGCCATGGTGCCGTCCCGTCCACGGATGCCCAGTACGGTTCGGTGGGGACAATGTCGAAAGTCGCCGCGCCGACAGGTCGGGCATCGGCCACAATAGCAATTGATCTCACCCACCACGCGTTGTCCCACCAGCGCGGGAGCGCTGTCGGCGCGGACGACTTCCCCGACGAACTCATGTCCCAGCACGCCGCCAAATCCCTTATAGCCGCGCAGGATCTCCACATCGGTATTGCAAATACCGGCCAACCGGGTGCGAATGAGGGCCTCATCGGGACGGGGCGAGGGCATAGGAAAGTTGCGATCGAACCGTAACGTCCCATCGAAGAATAGCGCACGCATGTTACAATTTACTACTCGGATTTTTCAATGATGAGAGAGATTGGTTAAGATGCGGAAGTTCATTGCTAAGCATATATATTACGCAAAGTGCAGCGCTGTATTATCCCTAATGTCATATCATCCAATTAACCAACTCACAGGAGTAAAGCAATGAAGCGTTTAGTATTGGCTTTTAGCATCTTTATGTCGTGCATCAATATTGCATTTGCTGGTACCCACACTGGCAAAATCGACCTGTATCATCTCAACAGTGATGTATCTGGTCGAGGCGTTTGTATCCGAATGGTCCCGAACTTGCCTGGAGCAGGTTGGGCGTGTTTATGGCAGAACAATCCCTTATATATCGAGATTACGGACTTGTTGCTCGAGGGATTCTCAACGGGTAGAACTTGTAGTGTGCGATGGGATAGAAACGATGCGAATGGTGCCTTGCTTATCAATCAAGCAGAATGCCGATAACTCAAACAAGCGAAGTGTGCGCCTGCAGAAGGGTGTGAAAGATGCAATCTTTGACCACCTATCTGATAAATGAAGAGTTCAAGGAACAAATCTTTTCATCATCTTGATGGTTGTCAGACCGACAAAGACCTGGCCACCCGAAATCCCAGATAGATATCGGCGGCATCGAGACAAAACTTTACCCGACTCGCCGAACGAAGGTCTCTCGGCTCGCTGTTCCAACCACCGCCGCGGGCGGCGCGTTGCGAATGAACCCCGTCGTTTTCCTCGTACCAGGGGCTGCCGTCCACGGGGGCATCTCGATAGCTTTCATGCCAGCAATCGGCCACCCACTCCCATACATTGCCGTGCATCTCGCACAGCCCCCAGGGATTGGCCGGGAGGGAACCCACCGGGGCGATTTTGCTTTTCGATACATCGGGCCGTGCCTTGCAATCGGCGTAGTGGTAATTGGCGCTATCGCTACCGATGCGGTTGCCGGTGGAAAACGGCGTCGAGGTTCCCGCCCGGGCGGCATATTCCCACTCGGCTTCGCTGGGCAGACGGTAGTCCTTGCCCGTTTTGTTACCGAGCCATTTCACATAGGCCATGGCGTCCTCCCAACTGACGCCTACCACCGGAGCGCGATCATCCGGATGGAACCCGGGATTTCGCCAGTTGCAATCTTGGTGCCGCTCCCATTCTCTGCTGCCTTTGTTCCAGACGAAGCATCCTTTGTTCCCCCGTTCCGCCCCGGTACGGTATCCGGCATCCTCCACGAAGCTTCGGAATTCCCTCACCGTTATCGCACCACGACTCATGGCAAATGGCTTATCCATGGTGACATGGTGTTGCGGACCTTCGTCGTCTCCACGACCCGGTTCATCATGGGGTGAACCCATCAGGAATCCCCCGGACGGAATCACCACCATGTGGGGCCCCAGGGAGCCATCCCGGAAGCGATCCCGGAGGGTTGGGCCGGCAGGGGGTGTGGTGTCGATGGGGTTGCGGATGTGATTCATTCTGTCCTCCAAGGTTATTCGGGATAGCACCCGGGATTGATGACTTCGACTTGGCGAGGTTCCGCTTTGATCCGATGAGGCGTGATTTAGTCGTAGAGGAGGAGCGGCTTTTGTTGAACTTGCCTCATTTGCGAGGGTGAGCGGGAAACAGGCAAACTAGCGAGGCCTCGCCTCGGACCGACAAAGGCGTGAATTGGGTATCTTTACGCTCCGACTTGGAAATCAAACCCAAATTCAACGATCCCGTCATCCCGGCAGGGATTGCCGGGATCCAGTGCCAGGGGATGGCAACGCAATATAAAGATAAGCATTTGTTACTGGATTCCCGCCTTCGCGGGAATGACGCCTCTGCGTAATCGAATCCCACGATTGTAATAGAAACCCTCGAAAAACAACCACAGCGTTGAACGATTTCAAAAACTTGATCCATTTGTAATGGTTTTCGGGTGTTCAAACCTTGTAGTCCGAGAAGACAAAGCCCCTGATCGGGAAACAAAATAAGGTTCAATCTTTCGACACCCGTTCCGGCAGGTGAACCACGGGTTCCCGGTGGGAGAGTATCCCACGAGGGCGCCATGCCATGATCAATACCATGGCGGCACCGAATAGCAGCATGCGGAATTCGGCGAATTCCCGTCCCAATTCCGGGAGCATGACCAGTACGAGCGCAGCGATGACGATTCCAATCTGACTGCCCATCCCCCCCAGGACCACGATGGCGAGGATCGTGGCGGATTCGAGAAATGTAAAACTCTCTGGACTGATGAAGCCCTGGCGCGTCGCGAAGAAGGCCCCGGCGAACCCGGCGAACATGGCACCGATGCCGAATGCGGTCAGTTTCGTGTTGGTGGGGTTTATCCCCAGGGATCGGCATGCGATCTCGTCCTCTCGCAGCGCTTCCCAGGCGCGTCCGATAGGCAGGCGTCGTATTCGGATGGTGAAAAAGTTCGTCAATAACGCCAGGATCAAAATCAGGTAGTAAAGGAAAATGACCCGATGGACACCGGCATATTCCCATCCGAGGAATTCATGGAAAGCGGTAACTCCCTCTTCTGGCTTGCGCGTGAACGGGAGCCCGAACAGGGTGGGGCGGGGGATACTCGAGATCCCATCCGGACCACCGGTCAGTTGGTGCCAATTGAGCAGGATGATTCGGATCATTTCCCCGAAACCCAGGGTGACGATGGCCAGATAGTCTCCTCGAAGCCGCAGCACCGGAAAGCCCAACAACACCCCCAGAAGCGCCGCCGATAAACCGGCAAGCGGTAGACAAACCCAAAAAGATAGATCGAAGGTCAGCGCCAACAGCGCATAGCTGTACGCGCCCATGGCATAGAAGGCGACATACCCGAGGTCCAGAAGACCGGCCAGGCCTACGACGATGTTAAGGCCCCAACCCAGCATGATGTAGATCATGACACCCGTTGCGAGATCGATGAGGTAGCGGTTCGAGAAGGGTAGGGCAGGTAATACCAGGGCAAACAGGATGGCGGCAATCATGACCCAATGAACATAGGGACGGACTGTCGGCATGAGGCCGGGCATGGAAATCCACCCCGTGGCCGGGCGCAATGCCCTGATGGATAAAAACAAGAGACGGCCGGAAAAGGCGATTGCCACGGCAATGAAGACCCAGGAAAAGCGTGTTTCGATGGTCAGGCTACCGGCCCTCTCCACGGTACGCAGACCGAAAAACGGGATGGCGAGGACAAGAGCGATCAGTGCGGAGATTGCGGCGTCTCGGAGGAAAGCGGACCAACTGGATTTATCCGGGAGGGACATTGGTTCAAGGTGATTGGGTTTGGGTTGATGGAGAAAATTGGATTAGGAAGCAAACCCGGGAGATAAACCGTATCGAATTCGGATTTTCATTGATGCTGGAATTCCAGGTTGGCGTTCACTTACCCACGTTAGCTACTTGTCATCACGTTGGTTCCCGGATTCCGGGACGCGCTCGAGTATTCCTTGGGCGATTCGAATCGAGTAATCGAATGCCAGGCCGACGCCGACCACGCCCGCCAGGGCAAGGTACTGTCGCCATGTCGGCGGTAAATTATCCGGGTCTCCCTGAAACGCAACGAATATGAGTTCTCCACCGGAGAAAATCGCAAGTATCGAAAAGAATACAAGAGCAATGTTACGGGCAGTATCGATACGATCACGACGGTGGCGTCGATGGATAACGATCTCTAAAAACGCGAAAATCCCGCTCCCGATAACGCCGCAGGCGATGCCAAGCGCTGTGCTATCCATTTCCATCGACCTACACCCCTCTGGCTCCCTTGCCGATAAAAGCACCGATAATACCGCCCAGTACGGCGCCGGGAGAGCCAGCGAAATATGCTCCCAATGCAGCACCGCCGATCACTCCTACCGCGGTAGCGGATGGATCGCCGGCTTGCTCTTTCGCGTTGGTTAGTGGCCACGAGCAGGATTCGCACGAAGATGCCGAGGGGGAAACGCCCCCGGGAATTTTGTTCAATGCCCCGCAATTTTCACACTTGTATTTTTTCATTGAACCTTCCCTCCTCCTGTCATTCTAGCTAGGTTGTTAAAATGCAATCGAGTAGCGCACGGAATAGTGAATTTCTATCCTTTCCGAACCTCGAAACCCTTCGTAATTGCTTATCCTTTTACCCACTGGATCCACCCCGTCGAAATCCACCATGTTTGCCGAGACCGTTTGGCGACGAAGTGACGGGGTAGGGCATTGTCATTTTTAGCGACAAGGCTTCTGCCTAAAATCTTTGATTCATGATTTAGCAGAAAGGGATCGGATTTGGTATGGATAAAATTCCGATTGATCTTTGCGAAAGGATATATTTTCGTTAATGGCCTCGAAAAGCAGGCGGTGAGACATGAAACCCCCAATGTCGATCGGGACGGGAACCATGATAAAACAAACCATAGACGAATTGTTATTGAGGGGAGCGTGGTTTTGGATATCGAAGGAGTAGACCAGTGTCTGAATCCGTACCAGCCGATGCCCTGGACTCGGGGCGGGATAGCGACCTTGTTCAGGAAGGACATAAAGAATGCCAATGGGATGCCAAGGTAGTATCGACTGCCTTGATGGATTCGATGACCAAATCCTTATGTCGAAGACGTCTATCGTGCGCGCATTGCCCTACGCCCCAAAGTGGACCCCGATAGCTAATGAGCCCCAATAGTAAACTTCAATCCAGTAAGCCCTAATCCGGCCAAGCCGGGATCAAAAGGGACTTCCGCTTGCTCCCAAGTGGGAGCTCGAGAACCCTTTCCATGTCGCTCCGAAGCTCCCGCTTGGAAGCGAGCGGAAATTTTTCGATCGTTCAAGATTTTCCGGAGAAGGGACTAATCCAGGAGAGATTTTGGGCGCATCCAATTACTTGAAGGATCCTGGAGGGAATAACAGGGCATGTTGGCTATCGGTTTTTTTATTTCCCGCTCAGCTTCACGATTGGATGAAGATTTACGAGGCGCTATCCGCCCTATCGAGGCGCCTTATCGAGGCTCAATCATGCTTCATCGGCTCAAAGTGAAGCCTCTCGCTAGAGATATGTTTTTATAGGGCTACAATAACCCCAACTCCAATTTTGCCTCGTCGCTCATGTTGTCCTGATTCCAGGGTGGATCCCAAACCAGGGTGACGTGTGCGTCCAATACGCCCGGGACGCTGCGCACCGCCGCCTCCACGGAACCGGGGAAGGTCTCTGCCACGGGGCAACCCGGTGCCGTCAGTGTCATATCCAGGTACACCATGCCCTTGGAGCTGACGTCCACACGATATATCAGGCCAAGATCATAAATATTGATGGGAATTTCCGGATCATAGACCTGACGCAGCGAGGCAATAACCGCTTCCTTAAGCTCTTTACGCGCTGCTTCTTTTTTTTTGCGTTCCGATTTATCCACGACCGACAATATTCAACCTCATTGTTAATCCTCTAGCGAAACTTGCGCTCGAATCGATGAAGCGTGTTTCGGCACCGAATAAAGCCAAATTACGGTTTTGTGAGATTCGATTCATTTGCGAAGATGAGCGGGAAATGAACGAACTAGCGAGGCTTCGCCTCGGACCGATAAACCATAATCCTGCGCTAGTAAAGAACCGTTAAAACTCGACTCATTCGTAAAGCCGAGCGGGAAATGAACAAACTATACCCACGCCCCAGGAGATACCAGTTACATTCATGCCGCGGGAGGCATCGGTTGCTGGATTCGATCTTTTACATCGACGTTCGGCAATTTAGCGAGCACGATCTCGCCGAGCTTGGGTTTGAGTGCTTCTATGGGCGCAAGTTCAAGGATCTCATTGACGAAACCATAGGTGAGTAGATTCAAGGCCACGTCAGCGCTAATACCGCGGGCACGTAGATAAAAGAGCATATCTTTATCGAGCTGTCCCACGGTGGCTCCATGCGCGCACTGCACATCATCGGCGAAGATGTCGAGTTGCGGCTCCGTATCTACCTGTGCATCTTCCGATAGTAATAGGTTTTCGTTTCTTTGTTTTGCATCGGTATGTTGCGCGTCGGGATGCACATGGACTTTCCCATTGAAGACGCCGTGGGCCTTTCCCGCAAGAACGCCCTTGTATCTTTGCCGACTCGCGCCGTGGGGTTTGATGTGTTCGATCCGAGTATGGTAATCCACATGTTGGCGCCCATCGGCCATATAAAGGCCATCGAGCATACATTCCCCGCCTTCGGCGCCGATCACCGCATTGATGTCGTTTCGCGTAAGCCGCCCTCCCACCGATACCGAATGAGAAGCGAAATGGCTGTCCCTCGCCTGGTGCACCTGTAACATGGCTACATGGGGGGACCGCCTGGCCTCGTCTTGTATCTTGCAATGCCTGACATTGGCATTGGCCCCCAGGGAGATCTCGGTAACGGCGTTGGTGAAGCCCCCCCCACCGACCGACGCAAAGTGTTCGACCACCTTCACGGCGCTGTTTTCCTCCGCCACGATCAGGATACGGGGGTGAGTAATGATTTCTTCGTCATCGAGGGTGGAGAGGAATAGCAGGTGAATCGGGGCGTCGACTGCCGCGCCGGGGGCCAGGTAAATAAAGGCGCCATCGGACCAGAAGGCACCATTCAATGCGGCGAATCCGGCCAGGGGATCGGCATTTGCGACGTGACGATCCAGGTGTTCCTCCAATGTTTCCCGAGGTGCATCGGAATTGTCGGCATTATCGGCAAGACCGCCGACGATAACACCTTGGGGCAGGTCTCCGAGATGCGAAAGCCATCGGGCATGGCGCCCGTTCAGGAATACGAGACGGTGGGAATTCGGATCGGCGAGATAGAACGCGGAAAGATTGCCCCGTTCGGGATCGAAGGCCGGTTGGGCACCGCTATCTCGCCATTGCCCATCCCACAATCCGTAGCGGCGTCGGGTAATGGTGTCGATAGGTGTGTATTTCCATGTCCCCTGTCGGAAGGAAGGGAAGCCTGCCTCGGCGAATCGATCGAAGGCACCGCGCCGCCTTTGGCGTGACCACGCGGCGGTTCCCGGTAAATGGGGCTCATGGGACAGGAACTCCGCCCGGTAATGATCGACCATGCTCATGGGTTCGCTACCTTGCTTTCGGTGTTGTCGAGGATCTTGCCGTATCCGTGTTCTTCCAGGTGCAGGGCAAGATCCTTGCCGCCGGATTTGACGATGCGGCCATCGGCCAATACGTGTACGAAATCCGGGATAATATATTCCAGTAATCGCTGGTAATGGGTGACGAGTATGATGGCACGTTCCGGGCCGCGAAGCGTATTCACCCCTTCGGAGACAATCTTCAAGGCGTCGATATCGAGCCCGGAATCGGTCTCGTCCAAAATGGCAAGTTTGGGTTCCAACATCGCCATTTGGAATATCTCGTTGCGCTTCTTTTCTCCACCGGAGAACCCCTCGTTGACGGCGCGCTTCAACAACCCCTGGTCGAGCCTGACCAGCTTGGCCTTTTCTCTGGCGAGCTTCAGAAATTCCATGGCGTCCAATTCGGGTTCGCCGTGTTCCTTGCGAACGGCATTGATGGCGGCCTTGAGAAAATAACTATTGTTGACGCCGGGGATTTCCACGGGGTATTGAAAGGCTAGGAAAACGCCCCTGCGTGCCCGTTTTTCCGGGGCCAGATACAAGAGATTTTCGCCTTCATAGGTAACCGCGCCTCCCGTGACTTCATAGCCTTCCCTGCCCGCGAGCACGTGTGCCAGGGTGCTTTTGCCCGATCCGTTGGGCCCCATGATGGCATGGACTTCTCCGGCGTTTACGGTGAGGTCGATACCCTTGAGGATACTCTCGCCCTCGATGTTTACCTGTAATTTTTTGACGTGTAGCATTTCTTGTGATTCGTGAGATTTTGTTGACCGGAAAATCTGGACAATCCATTCCTGGCGAAGCTTGCGCTCGAACCGATGAAGCGTGACTTGCTATCGAGAGCAAAATTAGCACCTTGTAAAACTCGACTCGTTCGCGAGGCCGGGCGGGAAATAAACAAGTCGATTTGTATCATGCTTCGGAAAATAAGGCACGGGAAACTTGGAATCAAGGGTATAGGCAGGATTATCACCCAGATGGATCAACTACTCGATTGATTCCCGGATGTGGGAATCGGGTAGTGTCAATGGGTTATCTCCCCAAAGTTTGTCCCTCCTTCGTCAGTTGTGTTGAACCAATATATGAAAATACCCATTCACTTCATATAATAATGGAGTAGTCGGAACGAACGACATGGAGATGCTTGTGTTACCACCGACGATTTCTTTTCGAGTGGAAGACTAGCGAGGCTTGTGCTCGAACCGATGAAGCATGATTTGGTATCGAGAGCAAAATCGGCGTTTTGTAAGACTTGGCTCATTTGCGAAGATGAACGGGAAACAAACGAATGAGCGCTTCGCGCCAACACTGAAGCGAGTGTGGGGTTTGGCGCACGCACCGGTTTTCTCGAATATCCGTGTCTTTTCGATACCTTGAAAGTATTTCACCTGGCCTGATTCGTAAGGGTTCGACTTGAAAATTCCACTCATTGAAATCTTACGGCGAAAAGGGCGTAACGTCCCCGGAAGTCGAAGTGAAGTGCCAAGTGACTCCGGGTCATCGGCACCTGGTTACCGGCGTGAAGGGGTTGCCGTGAGTTCGTCCCGACGATCGAAGTGGGAAATGGCGATGCACGAAGAAACGAACACAGTCCTTGGCGGCATCCCAAGCGGCCATCTGGGGCTTCTTGCCCTTGAGCCAAGGATCATGTTCGATGGTTCGGGGATCGACTTGGGTGATATCTCTTATGATCCCAATGATCCCGACCAGGGCAAGAGGGTTCCCATTGTGGTGGATAAGGATAAAGATATCTTCTCCAAGAACTGGAGCTATTCTTCCGACAACCATGTCCATTTCGATCTGGCGAGTAAGGGGGATTCCGACAAGTTCCATCTGAAAAACAGCTCCGACGACATCAACGAGAAGGACGCAATCTCGGTAGGTGAGGGCAAAAACGCAGCGGGTAATCATGACCTTTATCTTGGTACCGGAACGAAACGGATCAAGATTGGGGAAGTCATTGGCCAGGATACGAAGGATCTCCGAATCCGCTTTTCGGATAGAATCCTCAACCACGATTTCGAAAAAGACTTGGATATGAAAAAAATAAAGGAAGGGGAAGCGAATCCAAAGGATGCCTGGAGTGCTGAAGGCAGAATAATATCACCTGGGATGAGCAAGATAGCCGGTTGGACGGTACCTAGTAGGTCCAACAGCCCCCCCGATCCCCCTGTACTTCCTAGGGAGCAGGAGAGTACCCTTGTCGATGAGGACTGGTTCCCCACACTTCTACCCCGCCTTGATTCCCCTTCTGAAGGTAAGTATCTGAATATCCCGAGGGGGGACTTACCCGTCCCGTCTGGAGGATACAGATACGGACCATATGTCTGTAGTAATGAATTCGATCTCATCGAGGGGGAACTATTCGGTTTCGACTGGCATGACGAGGGCAAGGGAGGAAATGATAAGGGTGATCCATTTTTTTATCTTCTGAATACAGACAATGGAAAGACATTCGTCCTCAATGAAAATTCCTCCGGGAACTGGGATACGTGGACGAAGAGGATTAAAGAGACCGGTAGCTACCGGTCCATAGCCGTCGTAGGCGCCATCGATGAATCGAACGCGGGAAGCACCGGGCATTCTTTGGGACTCGATAACCTGAAAGTGGAGCTTTCTGCCACGATATTGAATACAATCGCCGAACAGGTGACGTACGAATATAGTTCCAAGAGCGAACCTGCCGATGATCCGAGGGAGGTAACCATTCGAGCAAACCTGGATGATGGTGAATGGAATGACATCGCCCGGGTGAAACTCGATATCCAACCATCGCCCCAGCCGCCCCCAACACCTTCACCCCCATCGCCGCCCCCTCTCCCGCTGCCATCTCGGCCACAAAGCGGTGATCCCCGTTTGGATAGGCCAGTGATCCCCTCACCGCTGCCCGACATCCTGCCGGGCGACTTGGCGCCGATAACATCCATCGATAGGGATCCATTGGGTCTTTCCAGTGGATTCACTCAAGGTGACAGGGGCTTTTCCCAGTTCACTGTGGGGAGTCTTGATCCGGTGGAATCGAACCTTTCCGAGGCCGCATGGAGTCTTTCTCCAGCAAAGGAATTCGATGCTACGGCTTCGCGGTGCTATGGTATCGATGGTCATTGCCTTTCCGCCGGTCGCGAGATAGAAGCCATATTCGTCGAAGACGGTCGACTCGATTTCCAGATTCCCCTCGATACCTTCATACACACGAATCCCGAGGCAAAGATAGAACTACTGCAGCCAACGTTGGCCGATGGGTCGTCATTGCCGGATTGGATCCGATTCAATCCCCTCACCGGGGTTTTCGCTATAGAGCCCCCTGTCCGCCCGGAACAAAAGGTTATCACGGTGGAAGTCATCGCCAGTGACAGGGTCAGCGGATGCCAGGCTCGAACCACCTTCGATCTTCGCGTAGGCGGTAACGAGGAGAAAGGCGTCGAACCGGAAGATAACAGGGGTATTGGTGAATACCACGGAGCCCCCGCACCGGGTTCCGACACCGAGCGGCCCGTTGGTCGTCCCGGGTTCTCCGCCCAACTGGCATCGGCTGGTCTGGTTGGATTCGAGATGCGTCAGGCGGCATTCATCGCCACGATAGGCGGTACTGGTTGATTTCGCGATGTTTCATCGAAAAAAGAGGTGGATGGCTGATCCGGTGACGACGTATAGACGTCTTGGAAAATTGACGCGTCCAATCATGCCGACTCTGGTTGCGGCACTGCTCGTCGCCGGCTGCGCGGTAACGCCGGACCCGCTAACCAGCGATCAATTGAAATTACAGGGTCGAAACGACATCGAGACGCTGTTTATCGAAACCGAACCGCTTCCGGAAATACTGACCCTATCCGAGGCCATCGCGCGGGCATTGAAGTACAACCTCGATCATCGGGTAAAGATGGCGGAAGAGGCGTTGGCGTTGGGTCGATTGGGTATAGACAGACTCGACTTCCTTCCAAAATCCAAGTCCAGGGCCGACTATCGATCCCGTTCCAGGCCCTATGGGCGGTCCAGATCCGACACGGGAACCAAGGATCCCGGCGATTCCTACTATTATCTGGAAAAGCAAACGACTTCGACGGATTTGGTATTGAGCTGGAATATACTCGATTTCGGAATCAGTTACTTTACCGCCAAGCAGAATACAGACCATGCGCTCATTGCTACCGAGCGCCGCCGCAAGGCGATCCATGATCTGATTCGCGATGTACGATCCGCCTATTGGCGCGTTGCGGCATCCCAAGTGTTGGAAGACCCGATTCGCGATACCCTGGAACTGGCCCAAAACGAGTTGGCCAACGTAGATACCCAACTGCGGGAAAATTTGAAGGAACCCCTCGATGCGAACCACTATAAAAAGATGCTTCTGGAAAATATCTGGGAACTGGAGAGCATCGAACAGGATCTCTCCACTGCCCATATCGATCTGGCTTTATTGATCAACGAAAAACCGGGAACCATAATCCGGGTCGTGGTTCCGGAAGAGGGAGTTTTGCAGCCTCCGAAATGGGATACATCGATGGATGAGATGGAAAGGCTGGCATTTCTCAATAACCCGGATATTCGCGAGGGGTTCTACGAATCTCGGATTGCCATCCAGGAAACCCATAAGGCAATTGTCAGAACATTGCCGGGGATCGAATTGGCCAGTTCGTATCGATATGACAGTGATGACTCACTGAAAAGCAATGACTGGCATGAATGGAGCACCGGGTTGACGTGGAATGTATTCAACATACTTTCCGCTCCGAAACGCATCGAATATGCGGAGCTCGCCGAGCAGGTGGCAGAAATGCAACGCCTGGCCCTGCGGATGGCAGTGCTTGCCCAAGTTCATGTGGTAGACCGACAGTTCCGGGATGCCCTAAAACAATTTCAATTGGCCGATAGCCTTTCCCAGGTAAATCGGAGAATCGCCGAGCTGGTCAAAATACGTCTGGCAGGAGATCGGTCGATCCGTGATTTCGTCTACGAACAAACAGATGCAATCACCTCGCAACTGCAACGCTATGAAACCTATGCCGAGCTCGAAGCGGCCTATGGACGAATCCATGCTACGCTCGGTCTCGATATCGCGCCGAAATCCATGGGGGCCTTCGACGATTTACAGGAGATAACCATAGCGGTCGACGATACGTTATTGGCGTGGAAAAGCGGCGACCTCATTAGAAATGCTCTGGCGAGCGAGAAAGAAAAGGAAAGGACGCTGACCGAACAAGGGGAAGAAGCGCTGACCGAAAATGCATACTTCATGCCCGCAACGGAGATGAATGCTGAAATAACGAGGATATCCCTCAAACAAACACGCGCCCTTGAAGATAGCGATGATGATCGCGACGGCCCGGCTTGGGATAATTGGAAGGGCTACAAGATCTCGACATCAGTGTCAAGGTAGCATGGCGCATGGCGGTGATGGCCATGTCACTCCGCACATCACTCCCCTCGAAAACGATCTTTCGATCCCATATATTACAAACGGAACTCGTTACCGAGATATACCTGACGGACCTGAGAATTCTTGAGGATCTCCGCGGGCCTGCCTTCCGCAATGATATGCCCCTCACTGACGATATAGGAACGATTGCAGATTCCCAGCGTCTCGCGCACATTATGATCCGTAATCAATACGCCGATACCACGTGCGCATAAATGTTGAATAATTCGCTGAATATCGAGGATAGAGATGGGATCGACCCCGGCAAAGGGCTCGTCGAAGAGGATAAAGCGCGGTTCGGCGGCCAGTGCCCTGGCAATCTCTACACGGCGACGCTCACCACCGGAAAGGCTACTCCCGTATTGATTTCGGATGTGCCCGATATTCAATTCTCCCAACAGGCTTTCGAGCCGCCGTTGCTGTTGCCCTTGGTCGAGTTCAACGCGGGTCTCCAGTATTGCCAATATATTGTCGGCCACAGAGAGTTTGCGGAATATGGATGGCTCTTGAGGCAGGTAACCAAGCCCCATGCGGGCCCGCGTATGCATGGGATAGTTCGTAAGATCACGATGATTTAGATAGACGGAGCCTGCATCGATCGGGATCATGCCGAGAATCATATAAAAGCTTGTGGTTTTACCCGCACCGTTCGGTCCTAGAAGGCCAACGATTTCATTGCTTTGTACAGTGATGCTTACGCCATCCACCACGGTCCGCGACTGATAACGTTTGGCAAGATGTCGGGCTGCCAAGATACTCATTTGCTGCTATTTGACTTGTGTAGAGACGAACAGGGAAAAAGCCCTTGAATATTCCATTTGGCTATTATATGCGATTTCCTTTCAGTAACCGACATCTTCCCCGTGAATACTCGGATACAATCATCCAAAACGCCGAAGGATGCGTCATTTCGTAACAGTGGGAAATGTTCTGCTAATGCCGAATCACGCTTCGTCGGTTCGGGCACAAGCTTCGCTAGTCTTTTCTTGTCGGCACTACGATTCGAACACGAGATTTACCGGACTGTCCAGTCGCGCGGGTTTTCGAGCTTCCAGTAAGTGCGCCATGTGCCTTGACGCGACTTCTTTTCGTATCGAACTCGATCCGTTCCGCGCTGACCCGTTGTTTCCCTTGCCATGAATGCGCTTTACCGAGAAGAAGGATCAAATCACGCTTCGCGAAGTATTCCATTCGGTTCGCCTTGGCGTGTTGTTTCTTCGCGTTTCCATCCGGGCGTTGCTGGAATCGCGCGGGGCGTCCCTTGACCTCCGCTTTTGTCAACGTATTGTTTCCATCGTAGTGTAGGGTTACCTCTTCGCCGTTGATACGCATACTCCCTTGAGTGATAACTACCGCGCCTCTATATACTACGGTTTTATGCATATCATCCGCTTCGGCCCAATCCGCTTCGATGTGTATCGGTTGATCCCTATCCGTCGATAAGGCATAGGCATAAGGGAGCGAGATCCACAAGCACGTCGAACAGATTACTATCGCCTTCCAATCCGCTCTCTTATGAGTGCGTTTTCGAATCCGTCCGACGACATCATCATGATTATGGGAAATTCGTATTTTGACCTCACGGATCGCTACGTACGGCAAGGAATCGATCATTGGCGCAATGTTTGTTCGTAAATCGTTTCAACCTGGGATAATAGTTCGATACGGCTTGGCCTGATATGGGTGCGCATACCGACACTGCGAGTTTCACTGGCCGCCGTGCGGATTGTAATCGCCTCATCTGTTTCCCCATAATCCAAGTCAGGAAAAATTCGTAGATTACGTGTGCGTATATCGATCTCCGTTGCACCTGTATCATTGTTTTTCCATAGGCGTACTTTGCCCAGCAGAAAAACAATCTCACCACTGCCCAGGATCAAACCTTCTTCGGCTTCGATATACCAAGCCGGATGTGCCGGAAGGTGCTCCTCATGATCGATGGGAATCCCCTGGGATTTATCGTGGGGTTCCATGTCGAAAAATATCAGGTATGGCTTCTCCAACTCGCTGGTGTCGGCAGTTGGGTAATGTACCATGCGATCGGCCTTCAAGCGGTATTGTAGCTGACCCGTTTTATCCATGGCCGTTGTCGTGAAATTATCGATCGAATAATCGGGTTCCTCTTGTCGTATATCGCCTCCTTGCTTTCCGGTATCCACGACCAACTTTTCAAGAAACCAGGAGCTGCCCACTACCAGGACGAATAGCCAAAGCGGCAACAACCACCGTCTCATCATCCGAGGCAGGTCTCGAATTGATGTGCAAGGGTACCCTGAGCCGACATGATCAGCTCACATGCATCCCGTACCGCACCGCGCCCACCCGCGCTCGGCGTAACCCAATGGGCACATCGTTTCACCAACGGATGAGCATCGGCAACGGAAATAGCAAGATAAGAGCGCAGCATCACCGGCAAGTCGACAATATCATCCCCCACATATGCGGCATCTGTCGCCGCAAGTCCCAACCGTTTCAGTAGAGCATCGAAAACCGGGCGTTTATCTCCACATCCCTGGTAAAAATGGGTGATGCCAAGCTCTGTCATGCGCCTTGCCACCACAGTGGAATTCCGGCCCGTGATGACACCGATCTCCACGCCGCTTTTCATGAGCATCTTCATTCCATGGCCATCACGAACATAAAATGCCTTGTATTCGTTTTCGTAGCCATCCAGATAAAGGCTGCCATCGGTAAGTACGCCATCCACATCAAAAACGATAACCTTGATATTCGAAGCCCGATCCATGATTTCACGAGGCGCGGACACCAACGAATCGGGAGTCGTATTGCAGTGTGAATTCATGTCGTCCCCTTTGGTATCCGTCGATTGACTACCCCCGGAATCCCTGAACCCTTGTCTGGAAGCTATCGAGACACACCCTGTTCCGAGTATCCGAACAACCTCGAACAAAACAGAAATCCGATTTTACAATACACCGGCCCGTAGAAAATCATGCATATTGACTACGCCAACCAAACGGTTGCCACTATCCACGACAACCAGCGCATTGATCTTACGAGTTTGCATCAGGGAAAGCCCCTCGGCGGCCAGTATGTCCGCTGAAACAGTTACACAATTTCTCGTCATTACCTCCTCGATATAGGCGTTGTGTATATCCACTTTCTGATCCAATGCGCGGCGTAAATCCCCATCGGTAAAAATCCCCAACACCAAGTTATCCCGATTCACCACGACAGCGGCCCCCAGTTGCGTACGCGTCATCTCTATGAGCGCATCGCTGATAGCAGTATCCGTCATGACCCGTGGCATCGCCGCGCCGGTATGCATAATATCGGCCAATCGCAAAAGTAATCTTCGCCCCAGACGCCCTTTGGGGTGCGCCCTCGCAAAATCCTCCGCCCCGAAGCCTCGGGCATCCAATAAGGCAATTGCCAGGGCATCTCCCATGACGAGCGCCGCGGTGGTGCTCGCCGTTGGCGCCAATCCCAATGGACAAGCCTCTTTCTCGACGCCAACATCGATGGTGATATCGGAAAGCCGGGCAATATGAGACGTGGGATTACCCGTCAAGGTAATAAGTGGTATACCGAGACGCTTGATGACGGGAAGGATGGCAAGGATCTCATCCGTCTCTCCGGAATTCGACAAGGCAAGCACCACATCCTTATCGGTCAACATACCGAGGTCTCCATGGCCCGCTTCGGCTGGATGTACGAAAAAGGCGGGAGTGCCGATACTCGCGAAGGTAGCACTGATCTTCTTTGCAATGTGGCCCGATTTTCCCATACCGATTACCACAACCCGGCCTTGACAAGCCAGCATGCACCGGCATGCATCGGCAAACCTCTCGTCGACTCGGGAAATGAGTGATTGCAGAGCCCGTATTTCGGTCTCCATCACATCGAGGCCAACGCCCATCAGCGTATCGGTATCGAGGCGCGGGCGTCGCGAAGACGCCTTGGGCTTCACTGATAATTCCGTGGATGTGGGATGGGGGGACCGGGGAATAGTATTCAAGATAAAAACCGATATATTTTAGCCCGTCAAGGTCCGATATGGGATTCGTTCGGTTCAGTGCCGTGAGACAGTTCATCCACGCTTCGTTCCAGGCAACCTTCGATATTTTTAGCACCAGGGATTATCGATTGGAAACGCCTATTTGGGGATTATCCCGGTCGATGCCGACTTTTAGTCTTCTTGCGCAGATTCGATCATGATTTTACGCTATATGACCATTGATTGGCACAATGGTTGAAAAGTGATCGAAAAACCAAGGAATCCTTATCTTTGCCTGCCCATGGGGCGAGATTCGTTACTTCTCCCCCAGGAGCTCCAGCAAGACATAGATCCCCATCCCACCGAGGACCCAGACTATCCAGGGTACCCCCCAGAGCATCATGGGCGAGAACCCATCCAGCCCCAGTAACAACGCGGCGCTTATGAGCAGGGAAGCACCGATTGTGGCCAGTATCGTGCGCCGGTTGGCGCGTCGGATCTCCTGGCGAATCCGGGTGATTTCCCGGCTCGTATTGGCGGCCTGCGTCCTGCCTTCCTGCAATGCCTCATAAAGGAGATTGGGTAGCGTCGGCAGGGCTCGTCCCCAACGGGGTATTTGGGTGCGCAGCTCCCGCACCATGGCGCGCATGCCGAGTTGCTCTTGCATCCAGCGTTCCAGGAAGGGTTTCGCGGTTCGCCACAGGTCGAGATCGGGATAGAGCTGGCGGCCCAGACCTTCTATGTTGAGCAGGGTTTTCTCCAATAAGACGAGCTGCGGTTGTACTTCCATGTTGAAGCGTCGGGCGGTCTGAAACAGGCGTACCAGCAGATGACCGAAGGAGATGTCCTTGAGTGGTCGCTCGAAGATGGGTTCGCACACGGTTCGGATGGCGGATTCGAACTCTTCCACGCGCGTATCGGAAGAGACCCATCCGCTCATGATGTGTAGCTCGGCCACCCGGCGATAGTCGCGATTGAAAAAAGCTACGAAGTTTTCCGCGATGTAGCGTTGATCCTGTAGGGTCAATGTCCCCATGATGCCGAAATCGACAGCGATGTAGGTGGGGTCCTCGGGCGTTTCGACGGAGACGAAGATGTTGCCGGGATGCATGTCGGCATGGAAGAAATTGTGCCGGAAAACCTGCGTGAAGAAGATCTCCACGCCGCGTTCGGCCAGGACCTTGAAGTTGGTTCCATGGCGTTCCAGGGTCTCCCGATCACTGATGGGGATGCCGGAAATGCGCTCCATCACCATGACGTCTTGGCGGGTTTGGGGCCAGAATACGGTGGGAACGTAGAGATCGTGGGAATCCTGGAAGTTGCGGCGCAACTGGGTAGCCGAAGCCCCCTCCCGTAACAGGTCGAGTTCGTCCAGGATGGTTTTTTCGTATTCGGCCACTACCTCTTTCGGGCGTAACCGGCGTCCGGTCGGCCAATAGCGCTGGGCAAGTTCGGCCAGAGAATAGAGCAGACTGACATCGCGTTTGATGACCTGCTCGATGTTGGGGCGGAGCACCTTGACGACCACCTCCTGGCCATCCGGGAGGCGCGCGGCATGGACCTGGGCAATGGAGGCCGACGCAATGGGCGTTTCATCGAACGCGGCGAATACTTCGCCTAGGGGGCAGGCGTAGGCCCGCTCGATGAGGGATCGGGCTTGCTGCCCGGGAAAGGGAGGAACGCGATCCTGAAGCTTGGCCAGTTCATTGGCGATGTCTTCCGGCAGGAGATCACGCCGAGTGGAAAGGATCTGTCCGAATTTGACGAAGATGGGACCAAGGTCTTCCAGGGTCATCCGCAGGCGCACCGCGCGCGGCGCGCGCGGTTTGTGCCGCCAGTTCCAGGGAAGCAGGTAGAGAAGAAATCTGATGGGGCGGAATAGGTGGGTGGCGAGGATGATTTCATCCAGGCCATGGCGTACCAGTACGATGTTGATATAAACGAGGCGGAGCGCCTGGCGGATGCGGTTCATGGTGTCTTGGATTTGTTTGTGTTAGCCCAACCCCACCTAGCCAGAACCAAAAAGGGAAAAAGTTGGATCTTTGAAAAATGCCCGTATCTTTATGATTATGAAAGACGCATTTTGTTTGCGCTAAAATTTCTTCGACATTCTAGCGAAGCTTTGCTTTACCGATGCCAAACCATGCCTCGTCGCTTCGAGCACAAGCTTCGCCAGACGAATTATTCAGGATTCCACGGGGAACGGACTGAAGCGAAGATGTTGCCATGAAAGTACCGCTGCGCGGGGCAATGACCCGCATGTGGTGCCCTTTCATTCTCTGGGGTTACGAAGGGTATTCGACGTGGTTTGTTCCGATACCTGAACGGTTTTCCACTGGATGACCCTTGAAGCCAGAGTCATGGTTTATAGCCGCGATGCAGCGCAACCACCCCAGCCGTGAAATTATGATAGGTGCAACGCGCGAATCCAGCTTCGATCATCATCTCCTTCAACGACAGTTGATCGGGATGCATACGGATGGATTCGGCGAGGTAACGATAACTATCGCCATCGTTGGCCACCAGTTTTCCAAGCCAGGGCAAAATACCAAAGGAATAGGCGTCATACAGGGGCCGAACGGGTGCGATGGGCTTGGAGAATTCCAGGATGAGGATGCGTCCGCCGGGACGCAATACCCGTTGCATGGCATGGAGCGCGCGCTCCTTTCGCGCCACATTGCGAAGCCCGAATCCGATGCACACGCAATCGAAGCAATCGTCGGGGAACGGGAGTTGCTCGGCGTCGGTCTGCACGTATTCGATGTTGGTCACGAACCCCTCGTTTATGAGACGTTCCCGTCCTTTATCCAACATGGCCGCGTTGATGTCTCCCAATACCACGAGTCCGGATTCGCCAACCCGGCGGGCCATCAGGCGGGTAAGATCGCCGGTACCCCCGGCAAGGTCGAGCACCCGTTGTCCACTGTATACATCACTTAACAGAACCGTTGCCCGCTTCCACAGCCGATGGAGACCCAGGGACATGAGATCATTCATGAGGTCGTACTTATCGACGACGGAATCGAATACGTTGCCCACCCGATGGACTTTGTCTTCCAAGGGGATTTTTTGAAACCCGAAATCGGTTTTTTGTGAAGTCATTTTTGTGATTGAGCCCTTCGGGTCTTGTCGGATCGCGATTGCGAACAGCAAAGGCGGAAGATTACCACGACTTTGAGTGTTGCTGTTTTGTTTATCCCGCTCATCATTCGCGAATGAATCAAGCTCTGGCGAGGCTTCGCCTCGAATCGACATGATTTAGCATTGGTAAAGCAAAACCGGCGCTTCGTGAAACTTGGCTCATTTGCGAAGATGGGCGGGAAATAAACAACTAGCGAAGCTTGTGCTCAAACCGACAACGCATGATTGAGATTCAGTAAAACGAAATTGATGCCTGTAAAACCTAGCGAGACTTCGCCTCGGACCAATAAACCATAATTCTGCGCTAGTAAAGAACCGTTAAAACTCGACTCATTCGTAAAGCCGAGCGGGAAATAAACAAACAAAACGCTGATTTTGCCCTACCAATACCGAATCATGCTTCATTGGCTCGATCACAAACTCGGCTATCGAATATTGTTGTCGTGCTCGTCGGTTTCCCGGTAGCCCGCCTCCCGCGCGAACCGCCCAATGATGCCTTTGACGATGATCTCCAACTGGCTTCCTTTTCTGTAGTCGGCGGGCGCAACGAAATTGACGCGGTCTTCCGAGATCAGACGGTAGATATTCTGTTGCGATTTTTGGGCCTTGCCATGATCCGGATCGAATACCGCGATAGAGAATCCCCCTTGATAGCGAACCATCTTCATGGAGGGAATATCGGTATCCCCGTCGCCGACGAAGATCATCCTGGTGAACGGCAAGGGTCGTTCCTCCATGGGCACCCATCGATTGACGCTATGGTCGTCCCAATTGTTGAGGACACCTTTGTTGATGCGAAACAGGTATTGAGTCTTGGTCGTATAGTTGATGGCGATCCCCGGCCATACGGCCTCTCCCTGGTCGTCATAGAGGTATCTCGAAGCGAAGACCTGTTTGAATTCTTTGTAAATGGGACATCCGGCAATGATCTCGAAGTTTCCGGATGAAATCACATAGTGTTCGAGGGTGAGATCCCGGACACGTGCATAGTCGTTCATGTGTCGAAACCAGGTTTCAAGACCGGGGAACAGGGGGATTTGCGCGCCGTGGCGGGCAAGGGCCTCTTTGGTGATGGGGGTCCCTCTTTGTTTCGCCCTGTTCAGCATGCGCCACAGATACATAAGGACGGGATCGCAATCACGGATCTCGGCGACTTCATCCACGCCCTTCCAGAAATCGGATACGTTGACGCCAAGATCGGGTAGGAAGCTATTATCCTGTGTATTTCCTCGGCAAAGCGTCCCGTCGAAATCGTAAACGATGGCCGTCCGATTAGGGGCCTGGCGTGGCATGTTGCTCACATTCTCCGAATATAATGATAAAGCTTTGTTATCTCTAATATATTGAGAGCTGTCCACAAGTATTCAGGGCCATTTTTTATCGGTTTTCTTTCGAAATGGGAGTAGTAGAAATTCGAAATATATGATAAAAAAATCCTATCGAAACAATAATTATCAAAGTGAGAGAGAATAGCCCAATTTTTCCAAACCCTAGAATTTCCAATGGAGCAAATTTTGCAAAAACATAAATCAGGAAAGAGCTGGATGCTAATATCACCAGTATAATACTGAGTCCAGTCGCGGCTGGAATCACAGAACTGAAATCACTGCTATCAAGGATCCATAGCATGAATCCAATAGCTAATAAAATGATAAAGCATGACAATGAAATTAGTAGTAATGGTTTTAGTTGGTCGTTCCATGTAATCGATCTTAAGTAATAATCTATTTCTGGTGCGTTGGTTAGTGCAATGAAAAAAACTGAGGAGACTAGGAAATATAATATTATTAATTTAAATGTTTCGATCCAAGACTCTTTCTCTGAAAATATTTCATATGCTAGGTGGGCAAGCTCTTCACTTAGACAAAAAAGTCTGTTTAAGATTATCTTGCATGATTTCCATACAAATCCAATAAAAATATTTAGTACGATCAGAATTCCGTTTATTACCCATATAAATGGAACGATTAGAGCAACGAACAATCCTGTTGGTGCGGATTCAGGTACCCTCCACTCTGCCAATTCGCTAATATCCGGTAGTTTTGTCTGAATTACCCGAAATAGTGCGGTCCCTAACACTACTATTGTGAGAAAAAGGATTAGTGAATATCTGATATCAAATAAGGTGTGGAATTGTTGGAGTGAGTTGGTTATAAGTAAGGAATAGGGAGTTATTTTCAAATTAGCCACTGAAACAATGGTAGATACAAAGGCTGAGGTACAACTAGTTACCAACAAGAACTTTTTCCAATTATTTTCTGACGATTCTTCCATAGAAGAATATACTACCGGTATACACCAAATAATAAGACTAATCCAGAATACAAGTTCCGAGAGATCTTTAATCAAGCTAAGAAATATTAATGCGATTGGGAGTGAAGCTATTAAAACAAATACAATCTTTGTATGAGATGTACTTCTATCTCCACCGGCCTCGCTAAATGACCATGCCATCCAACCTATAATTAACAGGATTTCAACCGCTTCAATAATATCAATTCTTGAAGTTAGTGGGATGTCTAAGTCAGCAGAGCAAACGGCTATTCCTACGCCAACACATATGAGTACACCTGTAACAAAAAGAAAAGTATCTCTATTCAAAAGTGAAGAGAATCTTGAGTTTACTTTTATCATCAAGGTATCTGTCCCCTTTTCCACATCTGAATATTATCCAACGTCTTTTATCTTTCCACATTCTCCGAATATCAGATGCAGGATACCCAGCAATACGTCCAGTTGTTCCAATGAATAAGCGCCTGTTTTATAAAATTCATTGTCGGTGGTGTACTTTCCGAATTCCCACACCTTTCCACTGCTTACGATTCCATAGAGTTCGCGTCGGTAGCCTTCCCGCTCGTTGAGAAGACAGGTTGTCTTCATTGCCATCAAACATTGCCCCCAGCCCTTTTCGAAATCGTCCTTTTTGGCTTCGGACAGGACTACATAAGGCAACCCCAGAGAGGCTCGGTATGGTGTAAAGGCGAAATCCACTTTGCCATGAAAAGGCGCGTGTCCGGCATTGATGGATCTCTCCTGCCACATCCTGATGTCGTAACTTTCCAGAACCTCCAGGAACACGAGCTCCATGGGAAGACGCTGCTCCCACTCGTTGGCACCAGTTGTAACCTGACGTTCCACCCGCTTTAGATTGATTTTCAAGGAATCGCTTGCCGGTATTGGATCAATTTCGAACAACCATTTTTTATAAGGGAACAGATCCAGGAACTCCAGAGCCTCGGCAAAATCGAAATCACTAAAGGTCTCTTTCCTATCGGTCGTCATCGTTGGAACTCCTGAGCTGAATCCATGATCCCATTGGCTTGGACGCTTCATCCTTTGCGAATAATTTGTTTATTTCCCCCTCATCTTTGCAAACGAGCCAAGTTTTACAAAACAATGATTTTGCCTTGACTGATGTCAAATCACGCTTCATCGGTTCGAGGTGAAGCCTTGCCAGTGGTGAAACTTCGTCAGAGACACGGTCCTCCCAAATGGACTATTGCGAGGGGATATAGATCCCTTGACCGATTGAGATCTTATGTCGATTTTTGATTTCGTTTTCTTCCATGATCCTTTTCACGGTTACATTGTGTTTTTGGGCGATTTCCCCCAAGGTATCGTTCTTCTGGATAACATACAAAGTATATTGATCGCTGTTTTGTGTGTTTATGTCCATAGGCTCGCTCGATACCTCATCGATCACCGATTTCAGGTCCTTCAACCCGGACACCTTTTTCAGCAGGGCTGTCAATATCCCCTCTTGTTTATCGAGCCGTGCCTGCAGGGTATCCAGATCGCTTCCACGAAGATCCCGTAGCGTGGAGATCATTTCCTTGATCTCCTTCGACTCGTTTTGTACAGGCGCTATTATCGTGTTCAAGATCAGGAATATAACTGCGGCAATCATGATGATGACCGAACCTACAGTGATAACCTGGCGACTAAACCCTGTATCAGTGGATCGAGATTGGCCATCGCTACCATCCGATCGTTGGCTATGAGGAGGTTTTTCCAACTGCCAATCGTCTTTGAATTTGGGGTCGGTATTTTCCATGTTACTTTCTACCTCGATTGAGCTTCGATAAACCGTATGCAAGACTCATCTCACTACTATCCGGGTCGTCGGAAGGTATGCTCGAAACAGATGTTCGGGCATTTATGATATGACCCGGTGTAAAATGGGATTACATGGCTTACTTTGTAACGAATCACGAATTATCCGTTTTGCGCTTATACCCCGCAGCATCGAGACGCTTGAGATAATCCGCCCAATAACCCTCCTGGTGCACACTGAGATCATGGATCTCCTCGAAAGAATAGATCCCGCTATCATGTCCGTCGTCGAAATGCAGACAAACCGCATAATTCCCAATCGGTTCGATCTTCGTGATTTTCACCTGCTCCTTACCTGTTTGCAGGGTTTCCTGGCCGGGGCCGTGGCCTCGAACTTCCGCGGAGGGTGAGTACACCCGCAGATACTCTGCGGGAAGTCGAAATTGCTCATTTTCCTCGAATGTCACATCCAGGATTCTGGATTGTTTGTGATATCGAATCTTGGTCAGTTTTGGTAGTTGTTCGGCCATTGCGTTGGGTACCTCGATGATCTTTCGACAAGTAAACGTTTTTCGTGGCGCTGAAGACACTCAAGGATAGATCGCGGATCGAAAACCTCTAGCGAAGCTTGTACTCGAACCGACAAGGCATGATTGAGTATTGGTAAAGCGGAATCCTGTTTCCATACCCCTGGCACAGGGGGACTTCCGATGATACTGCAATCCCGAATCATGTGGTCGAGCAACCTATATTTACGCAGTCGGGGTGAGGAATCAAACCAAGATTACCATACCCGCGTTCGATGTCGGCCTCCAGGCCCGTGGCGGGCATGAATTCGAGCGCTGCACGTTCGGATATTTTGTTCATTTCCCGCTCAGCTTCGTAAATGAGTCGGATTTTACGAAACGCCAGTTTTGCTTTACCAATGCTAAATCGTGCTTTTAGCGAAGCTTGTGCTCAAACCGATGGAGCATGATTGAGTATTAGTAGGGCGGAATTGGCGCTGCGCATTGTAAAACTCGATCCAATTGTGAAGCTGAGCGGGAAATGAGCAAATCAATGGTTTGGGGCGAAGCTTCGCCGAGTCATTTGCTGGCGCCTCGCGCCGGAACCAAAACGGAATGGGCTCGGATTTCGGCGCCGGGTTTCCCGTGAGTTTTGTTTTTACGATACGTAAATGGCATTGAATATCCGCCATTGTGGCAAGGCCATTCGGCAACATGGGTATTTTCACCGATCCGCGCCCGAAATCCACCCTCCCTCGACGCCATCGAGGGATTCCATCGTGTTGTTCTCATGGCTCACTTTCATTCCCCGTTTCTAAATGCCAAATGATGCATCGAAACACGATCTTCGGCAACGTAGAGCCTCTTCCAATATGAAATGATACTGTAGGGTGAAGTATCCCAATTCCTGTTGAAATGATAGAATGTCCTCGAGCGTTATCGGAATCGACTTCTTCGAGAAGGGTTCTTTATTCCCGAGGCGCATCCATTCGGGGTGCTTAGCTCAGTTGGGAGAGCGCCGCCCTTACAAGGCGAAGGTCGTGGGTTCAAATCCCTCAGCACCCACCACATCAATCATCCAACACCATTCAACGAGATGCGAAAACCCGCTTAAGTGCGGGTTTTTCCGTTATGTTGTTTAAGTATCGGAAAAACAAAAATCCCGAGAGAACCGCTAGGTGCGCCAAGACCCACCCCGCTTCAGCCTTGACGCGAAGCGCTAACATGTTTATTTCCCGCTCAGCTTCACAATTGGATCGAAATTTTACAATGCGCAGCGCCAATTCCGCCTTACCGATAATCAATCATGCTTCATCGATTTGAGCACAAGCTTCGCTAAAATTCGACAAAACAGTCTCTTGGGACAAGACGACTTTCGAGAAATCGCCATTTTACGAATTCCATACAGGGAGAAATCGCAACGTGCCATTGCCTATCGGTCTGGTCGTAGGGCTCGGGAATCCGGGAACACGTTACGCCATGACACGCCACAATGCCGGTTTTTGGTTCGTCGATGGACTCGCCTCCCATTTCCGCGAGGCGTTCCGGGCCACCGCCAGGTTCCTCGGAGACGAATGTCGCATCGAGGTCGACGGAAAACCCTGCCGCCTTTTCAAACCCGCCACCTTCATGAATAAGAGCGGACTATCCGTAGCGGCCCTTTTCCACTATTATCGCTATGCGCCCGAGGAGGTGCTCATCGTCCACGATGAGATCGATCTACCGCCGGGGACCATGCGCCTCAAGAAAGGAGGTGGGCATGGTGGACACAACGGCCTGCGCGATATCATGACTCATATCAATACTTCCGATTTCAATCGCCTGCGTGTTGGCGTCGGGCACCCAGGTCACCGCGATGATGTGGTAAATTATGTCCTGCACTCGGCCCCGGTCGAAGAGCAGACCCGCATCGAAGAGGCCATTGCGCGCGCATATGCCGTACTCCCCGACATCCTGGAAGGCAACTTGGCTCGCGCAATGAATACGCTTCATGTTTCGGCTACGTAGCTCAGCTGGTTAGAGCGCGGCACTCATAATGCTGAGGTCGGTGGTTCAAGTCCACCCGTAGCCACCAACCCCCTCTTCCAAACACCCTCCGAAAAGACCAATAACCCCGCGAAAATGCGGGTTTTTTGTTGGATGAGCCTCCAAAAAAGTTTTTCAAACACCACCGTTATGTGGAACAGCGCAACGGCGAGCGGGTATTCAAGCTCGCACCGCTACGCAAGAATATCTATTCTCTACCTGATTTACGCAAGCTCATGCAGGAAGCGAACATGCGCTACTTTGCTTTCATGGCCTGTATCGACAATCCCGATGCCGAACAGAAAGCTATTCATAAAGTATCTGCTCCGGCAAAGGAAAACGGGCGTTCCTTCCGTGGCTTCAACTTGTTCCTCGATAATGACTATCAATTGTTCCTTACCCTTGTCCGTGGGGAGCGGACCATCTAGCGACTGCGCTTGCACGGCTTGATCGAAAAAACAGGTCATCGCTACAAGTATTACCTGACTAAGCCTGGACAACGTGTACTTGCTACGACTCTGATCCTCCGTGAATATCTTATTCAGCCATCTTTAGCTGCGTGATTTGGTATAAAAATTTTTTATTTCCCGCTCAGCTTCACAATTGGATCGAGGTTTACAAGGCACCGATTTCGCTTTACCAATACCGGGTCATGCTTTGCCGGATCGAGCACAAGCTTTGCTAGCCCCGGATCCGTGACTTTGCCGAGAGAATCGACGCCTGCCCCGCAAGCGCCGGCAAGGGCAACATCCCGGCTTGACCCTCACTGGGATCTATAACGTCCTCGAAAAACTGCGCCCGAATCGACGATCCTCGCCGGACGGACACCGTCCGGGGGACAAGGGTCCATGTCATCCCCTGAAAAGACCATGGCCACTCGCCAGGAGGCAACGGCAACCGATGCCCGGACCATTGCACAAGGCGCTCCGGCAACCGTACCAAGTGCCGGTACGATCGCCAATCGTCCGATGGCGCTCGCCAAGAGTGGGATGGCCGTTGCCAGTAGTGAAAAGACAGCCGCCAAGAGTGATGGGACAATGGGCAACAGTGGAGATCCGATTGCCACCGCCGATGGTGAATGCGCGCCAGAGGCGCTTATTTACCCTACCAAGGGCGAACCACTCACTGCCAAGGAAAAGTCCATCCACGAACAGGGCTTGGTTTCCGTGCTGCGCCAGCTCCATGACGAACCGGGTCGGGCGGTGTTCGAGGCCTACGGCTGGGGGGATTTGGCAAAAAAACTGGTGGGCCGCCTCGGCGCGACCACGCCTTGGTCAATCACCTTGGGGCCGGAGAAACCGGATGATCAGCTTGACGCCGAAGAGGGATTGCTGAAACGCCTGGTGGCGCTCAACCAGCAACGCGCTGCCGAGGAACAGCGTGGCCTCACTCGCTGGTTGCGTCCGGAGTATCAAAACCCACAAGGCGCCACTACCGCCCAAGCCGAAGCCGCTCTGGACATCCCCGCCACCCCGCAACAACTCGCCAAAATCTTCAAAAACGCCCGAATCAAGCGCGTTGCGGAAATATTGGACACCCCGGTGCCACGGGACAGGCGAGGATGGAAGAGGGAAAATGCGCGATTTCGTAAAAGCCGGAAGATTTCCAGGGAAGCTTCGCCAGGGATCACGAACCCGATGTACCTTGCTGGAGGTTCGCTACGGCGATCCGTTGCCCGGCAACTGCTGGCAGTAATCGTACCAGGGGTCCGTGTCCCGGAATCTCGAGGTCCGGGGCAATTTCATAGAGTGGATACAGGACGAAGGCGCGCTGGCATAGGCCGGGATGGGGTACCATCAACGTATCCTCGACAATCCGGCTGTCTCCGTACAATAACAGGTCCAGATCCAATGTACGGGGTCCCCAACGTGCGCCATCGCGGATGCGACCGTGCTGGTGCTCGATGGATTGTAACCAGGAAAGCAAGGCAAGGGGTGTCAACGGGGTTCGAATGGCAGCAACGGCGTTGATGAAGTCCGGCTGGCGGATGGGCCCCAAGGGGGAAGTACGATAGAGCATGGATGTGGACAGGAGGGTGGTTTCCGGTAGTCCGGCCAATGCCGCGAACGCGGAACGCACCGTGGCGATGGTATCCCCGAGATTTCCACCAATACCGATATATGCTTTCGGCATGAGGTGGTCACGACCCATGGATCGGAATGAGAACATGTTGGCGCTTCGCGCCAGGACTGAAGCGGGATGGGTCCAGGCGCGCGCACCGGTTCTCCCGAGGTCTTTGTCTTTCCGATACCTTGAAGTCGATGGACCGATGTAATGTCTTTTTCACTGTGTCTGCTCTCCTTGGGCCCGTTTTCATGGCGAGTAATGGCCCTCCGATACCGGGACGGATCGTGTGGTCGGCGTCACCGAGGTGATCGGTGTCTTCGGTGCGCGGCCAATGCGAATGATGAGCGGAAAATGAACAAGCTAATGAAAGGTATATTTTGGGGCAACTTTGGGGAATAATCGGAGTCCCTTCTCCGGAAAATCTTGAACAAAACGATCGAAAATTTTCCGCTCGCTCCCAAGCGGGAGCTTGGGAGCGACATGAAAGGATTCTCGAGCTTCCGCTTGGGAACCAGCGGAAGTCCCTTTTGGTTCCGGCTTGGCCGAGTTAGGGTTTTGTGGCAAGGATTGTACGGTTTCAGGAGTTCTCTGGCGTGACGATGCTGCAGTGGATCGCGTGATGTATAAAAAATACCGGATCTTTTTTCGATAGTTCGAGCCATGAGATTACGCAGTCACATCTTTTTGATTCTGCTTTTGTTTGGGCTGGCACCGCTGGTTGCCCTGGTGGGTATCAATTTTCCAGTGATATTGGATCGCCTGGATCACCTGGAGTCTATTTATCATGACTCATACCGCAGGTTCCTCCATGCGGAATTCCATGATCTCAACCAACTGCTATTTAGCCGTAACGAGATGGTGCGCCTGCTGGCCAAGGTGCCGGAACCGGGATTTCTCCCGGAGCGGAATCTTCGCATGAGAGAGGCACCGAATGCAGGCCGATTCTTTCCCCCCGTGCAAACGGATCCACACGTGAAAAATGCTTCCCTGCAAGTGGCCAGGATATGGTATATGAACTGGATCAACCAGATCCTTCGCGATCAGAAGGATATCGTTCATATTCTATTCTTGGATAAGAAAGACGATGAGCGATTCTGGTTGGAGCGGAATCCGGAAACCTTGGTGTTCGAATCGATCAGGCAACCCAATGATCGACCGGCGTCGGCCTTTCTCGAAGCGGGTACGCGCTTGAGTCCCGGCGGATTCCTGATGAGTAATATCAGCGTGAATCCCAAGGGTGCGAATACCGATCCAAGATACGTAATGATACTGCGTCTGATTAGCCCCATTGCGGGATATGGCAGACGGGGAAGCAAGGGCCTGTTGGGCACGGTGGTGATCAGCATCGATGTCAGCCAGCTGTCGAAGGCATTCCGCGATACCTATTGGGTGCATAGCGATGGTCACTATCTTAATGTGGCGGGTAGTGGCGATATCGGTTCCCGCACCGCCTTCGATGATTTTCCCGGGTTGCAGCGAATCTTCGATAATATTTCCGATAATATTTCCGATGACAAAAAACCGGAGCCTCAGATCTGGGAAGGCGACAAGGGGAGGCAGGTAATCTGGATTCCCTGGTTTTCCACGGAGCAGTCCGGGATCCTTTGGGTGGGCCGGCAGGTAAGTTCTTCTCCGGTCACCGATATCCTGTGGGTATTTCCCATACGCGTCATCGCCATCGTATTGTCGCTTATCGCCGTGGTGTTGATCGTGGCGAATTGGTTTGCGGGGCGGGCAGAGCGGATCGGACATGAACTGATCGACGGGATCCGTCGGGTAGTCGCATACAATGAATCGGTGCGATTTCTATGGCATCGTCCCCAAGAGCTCCGAGAGTTCGGTGAACATCTGACTAAATTGGCGGAGACACACGCCCGGCATGCCGAGGCACTGAAGGCCCACTCGATGGAACTGGAGAAGTCCAATCGCTATAAATCGGAGTTCCTGACCAATGTAAGCCACGAGCTACGTACCCCCCTGAATTCCATCATCTTGTTATCGAAGATACTGGCGGAGAACGGGGATAATCAGTTATCCGCGGATCATGTCAAGCAGAGCCGGGTGATTCATACCGCGGCCCAGGACTTGAGGACGTTGATCGATGATATCCTGGATCTTTCGCGCATCGAGGCCAAACAAATCGTATTGACGGCGGAAGCGATCGACCTATCCGTGCTCCTTGCCGGCTTGGTGGAACTGGTCGAACCGCAGATCGAAGAAAAAAGGCTCCATATCCGTGTCGAGTTCGAAGAAGGTACGCCGAAAGGTCTGGTTTCCGATAATGAAAAGCTCCGGCAAATCCTGAAGAACTTCCTTTCCAATGCGATTAAATTCACCCAGGAAGGGGAGATTATCATACGTGTCGCGCACAACACCTTCGATGACAGATTGCAACGCCCGATCCGGATTGGCGTCGAAGACACGGGGATTGGCATTCCCCCGGAGAAATTGGAGGTGGTTTTCGAGGCGTTTCAACAAGCCGATGGATCCACGAGCCGCCGATATGGCGGCACGGGCCTGGGTCTTACCATCAGCCGTGAACTTGCCGATCTACTGGGGGGACGAATCCACCTCAGTAGCGAAATCGGAAAAGGTTCGACATTTTCCCTGCTGTTGCCCATGGCGTGGCGATCCGATGGCGAATCGACCACGCAAAGCCGAATCGTCGCGGCCTTCCCTTTGCTACACGATGATTCCGAGGATAAACCCACCGAACACACCCCATGGGATCAAGCAGTGGACGAGGGGTTTCGCGACAAAAAAATCCTTATTGTAGACAATGATATACATGCCCTTTTGGCGCTGGCTCCCCAACTGGATCGCTGGGGAGTCGTCGTAGCCGCGGCCTTCGACGCCGAAGAGGCGTCGGATACCCTGGCCGAAGACGGACCGTTCGATTTAATCATGGTAAACGTAGATCTGCCGGAGAAGGACGGCTTCGAGACCATATTTCAAATCTGCGATCAAGGCTCCCTTGAAGAGGCACCCATTATTGCCCTAACTGCTGAATATAGACCCGAGGTACGGAAACGCTGTATCGCGGCGGGTGCAGTGGACTGCATAGTAAAACCCGTACAACCTTTACACTTGAAGAAGTTACTTACGGGGCATCACACAGGGCATCTGGCAACGTAACCGTAGACAAGCACCAGCGAAGCTTGTGTTCGAACCGACATGATCGAGTATCGACAAGGCGGAGTCAGGAACGTTGATTCAGGGTAGGTTTAGCCGGTGAGGAGAACCCTTGTTCGGACTAAACCGGCGTTGGTTGGGATAATCCCAAAATGGGCGTTCTCAACCGATAATCCCTGCTTATAGAGAAAGGCCAGCTCCGCGACGCAATTGAAGTCAGGTGGTACCCAATCCACGCATATCAGCATGATCCACCGTCGCAGTCTGCTAAGCCTGCCCTGAACTAACGTGCTTGTTCGAGGAGCAACAGGATGAAGTGAACGCGAAAAGACACGGGTTTATCCATCCCACTATAAG
>CAZSVE010000012.1:0-51230 GCA_964610175.1 uncultured Thiotrichales bacterium | reverse complement strand
CCCTAAATGCTATTGGGATGGCAAACTTCTACCCACAAATTTTTTTGAAGAGCCTGTTTTTTTACCCGACCGTCCCTTCCAGGCTCAGGCTGAGTAGTTTTTGGGCCTCCACCGCAAACTCCATGGGTAGTTCCTTGAATACCTCCTTACAAAAGCCATTGACAATAATGGAGATGGCGTCTTCTTCGTCAAGCCCTCGTTGCATGCAATAAAAGAGTTGATCTTCGGCGATCTTGGAGGTGGTGGCTTCGTGTTCCACCTTGGCAGTGGAATTCTTCACTTCCACGGAGGGGAAGGTATGGGCGCTGCACTTGTCGCCCATGAGCAGGGAATCGCATTGGGTGTAATTGCGGGCGCCTTCGGCATTCTTCCCGATTCGAACCAGGCCACGGTAGGCATTTTGGCTGTGGCCTGCGGAGATGCCCTTGGAGAGGATGGTGCTGTTGGTGCCTCTGCCGATGTGAATCATCTTGGTGCCGGTATCGGCCTGTTGGCGATTGTTGGTCAACGCCACGGAGTAGAATTCCCCTACAGAATCGTCGCCGCGCAACACGCAGCTCGGATATTTCCAGGTAATGGCCGATCCGGTTTCTACCTGAGTCCAGGAGATCTTGGCGCGCGCCCCGCGGCACTCGCCGCGCTTGGTGACGAAGTTGTAGATCCCACCTCGGCCTTCTTCGTCGCCGGGGTACCAGTTCTGCACTGTGGAATACTTTATTTCGGCGTCTTTCATGGCGACCAGTTCGACCACGGCGGCGTGCAATTGATTCTCGTCGCGCATGGGCGCGGTGCAACCCTCCAGATAACTTACGTAACTTCCTTCATCGGCAATGACCAGGGTTCGCTCGAACTGTCCCGTCTTGGCCTCGTTGATGCGAAAGTAGGTGGATAATTCCATGGGACAACGCGCGCCCTTGGGTATGTATGCAAAGGAACCGTCCGTGAATACGGCGGAATTGAGCGCTGCGTAGAAATTGTCCTGGTAGGGCACCACGCTGCCGAGATATTGTCGAATTAGATTGGGATGTTCCCGTGCCGCCTCGGAAAACGAGCAGAAGATGATGCCAAGCTCGGCCAATTGCTCCTTGAATGTGGTGGCGACGGAGACGCTATCGAAGACGGCATCCACGGCGACGCCGGCCAGTGCTGCACGTTCGTTGAGGGGAATCCCCAGCTTTTCGTAGGTTTCCAGGAGCCTTGGGTCCACTTCATCAAGGCTTTTGGGTTGATCGGTCTGGGTTTTTGGCGAGGAAAAATAGGATATGGCCTGGTAATCGATGGGCAAGTGGCGCACGTTGGCCCAATTGGGTTCGTTCATGGTGAGCCAGTGGCGATAGGCATCGAGGCGCCATTCCAGAAGAAATTCGGGTTCGTCCTTTTTTGCGGAGATAAGTCGAATGATGTCTTCGTCGAGGCCGGGAGGCATAGTGTCTGCGTCTACATCGGTGACGAAACCGTGTTTGTATTTCTTATCTACCAGCGCTTCAACGTCGTTTCGGTTGTCTGTCGACATCTGTATTTCTCCTAACTGCCGAATAGTTTTGATGGTTTGGTCATTGACGTATCGGAAGAGCGGTGATGTTGCGCGCGCTACCTCCGATGATGAAAGGTGACGGGCAGGTTGGGGGGGAGCCAACGGACGAATCCCAACCCTCTATCCGTACTTTCATGACGACAAGTCACGTGGGTTTTCGAAGAGTCTTTGGGTAATGTTTGCTATCTTGATAATTCGTTTTCTTCCGCTCATCTTGGTAAATGAGCCAAGTTTTACGAAACGACAACTTTGCTTTACTAATGCTAAATTATGTTTCATCGCTAGGCATAGACCGGAAAGTGCCGACAGATATCCGATACGGCCTCCTTCACGGCGGTGCTGGTGCGCTCGTTGCCGATGTCATCGAGGATGTCGCAGATCCAGCCGGTCAGTTGCCGCGTTTCGGCTTCGCCGAATCCCCGAGTGGTGATGGCCGGTGTACCGACGCGCATGCCACTGGTGATGAAGGGAGAACGCGGGTCGTTGGGGACTGCGTTTCGGTTGACGGTGATATTGGCTCGTCCGAGGGCCTCGTCGGCTTCCTTTCCGGTGAAGGGGCGCCCTATGAAGTCTACCAGTAGCAAGTGGTTGTCGGTTCCTTGGGATACGATTCTATATTCCCGATCCATGAATGTTGCGGCCATGGTCTTGGCATTGGCGATCACCTTGCTTTGGTAGATCTTGAATTCGGGTTGCAAGGCCTCCAGGAAGGCCACCGCCTTGGCAGCGATGACATGCATCAGCGGTCCCCCCTGGGTACCGGGAAAAACCAGGGAATTGAGTTTTTTTTCCACTTCTGGATTGGATCTGGCGAGAATGAATCCTCCGCGGGGGCCACGCAGCGTTTTGTGGGTGGTGGAGGTGGTCACATCCGCGATGGATACCGGGTTCGGGTATAGGCCCGCCGCTACCAGGCCCGCGATATGGGCCATGTCCACCACGAAATAGGCCCCGACCCGGTCGGCGATGGTTCGGAAACGCGTCCAGTCCACGACCCGCGAATAGGCGGAGAAACCGGCGATGATGATACGGGGCCGGTGTTGCTCGGCGAGGGCCGAGACTTGCTCGTAGTCGATCTCTCCCGTGTCGGCATCGAGCCCGTATTGAACGGCGTTGAAGATGCGCCCGGAGAAGTTTACCTTGGCTCCATGGGTGAGGTGACCACCGTGCGCGAGGCTCATGCCGAGGATGGTGTCTCCAGGGTCGGCAAGGGCGAAATAGGCGGCGGCATTGGCTTGAGATCCCGAATGTGGTTGCACGTTGGCGTAATCCGCGCCGAACAGGAGTTTGGCTCGTTCTATGGCAAGCTTCTCGCCCACATCCACGTATTCGCATCCGCCATAATAACGCTTGTCGGGATAGCCTTCCGCGTATTTGTTGTTGAGGACCGACCCTTGGGCCTCGAGTATGCGGGGACTGGCGTAGTTTTCCGAGGCGATAAGCTCGATGTGCTCTTCCTGACGGCGTTCTTCACCGCGGATTGCCGCTGACAATTCATTGTCGAAGTCCGCGATATGCATGGTGTTGGGATACATGAAGCCCTCTTTGCGTGTTGCGTGTTTTTGGGGACAGCGAAATGGCCGGATGGGTTCGGAATTCTAGCGAAGCTTGTACTCGAACCGGCATGCATGATTTAGCATGGATAAAGCAAAACTGGCGTTTCGTGAAATAGCGACTCATTTGCGAAGATGAGCGAGAAATAAACAAATCATGGCGTCTTCCATGGCGTAATACCAAGATCCGAAGGCCCGCCATCCCAATCCGGATGGGATGATTATATACCTTCATGGCAAATCTTTTGGCCTCTTCAAAAAAATGGGTCTTCAGAAAAGTTTATGGGTGGGGTTGATCCATAGTGGTCTGATTTCGCGTGGGCGGTTCGCGGATTTCGCCTTTCGACCACAAGAAACTCCGTGCAAAAAGCAGCGGTTTCCCCACGAAGTTCCCACACTAATCTACCGACTGACCATGGTTGACCGGGTAGGCTTGGTAAGTCTAATGATACTGTTTTTGCCTCCTCGAAAAAATTCGCGGGTAGATTTTGGGACTGGCAGATTGCCAAGGGCATGATATAAGGCCCTCCACTATGCCACTGGAGAAGCGTCTTTCGGCCCAAAACCAGTTCAGTAATAGGTGGCGGTGGTTCCTCGACATTCGGGCAACTTTTTTCATGGGTTCGATCCTGGGACGGATGGTTTTTGCGCACCAATCATCCAAAAACAGCTTAGCCCAATAGGGTAGTGGTGACCACGCTCGCTACCATTGGATTTCATCGACGCCAATAGCCTCGATACTCGACAAACCCCTGTGCTTTCGTTCTCAATCCCATTGCCATCTCTACTGAGCTGAACACATGGCCCCACGTTGTACGAAAGGCATCCGTCACCCCTTGCCAGCTTAGGCGCCTGGCCCAGCTTGCCAAAAAACCCATACACCTCGGTCAGGCGATGTTTCCCTTTTGCCCAAGGTATTCGCTCTGCCCGAATCCCGCACTTCGGACAATCCACTCGGCGTCGTGCATAACGGAAAAACACCTTTTAGTGGCAGCACGGAACCTTGGTATCGAATCAGTCCCTAGGGAAGAGCAAATCGATCAGGAAAAGGGGCATTTCTGGATGGTGGGTCTCGATGTTGGTCGCCGGTTTCTTTTCATCGAGCTGGTAGTCATCGGCGGGACCTATCACGCCAGCATCAAACCCGCCGAGGCCCTTCGGGCGGACAATTCCGGGTGGCAGTGTGGAAGAGCGCCGTCAGTGCCGTCCCGATCGGCAATCACTGGTGCATAACCACCCCACCGGAGAGGTGCGTCCTTCCGACGAGGACAAGGATATCACCGACCACCTGATCCAGGTGGGACGCATTCTCGATATCCAGGTGGTCGATCACCTGATCATCGCGCCAGGGACCCTCTTCAGCTTAGAGGTGGGTGGGCCCATGGAGGAATTTCGGGAGGGCACGAAATGCGTGCCGTCCTATCAGGTGGCCGAAAGGATGCGCGCGGCGGCGATCGATGCCATGGAAAGGGGCATGAGAAGGGGGATACGGGAAGGGAAACTGGATGGCCTCGAAGAGGATAAGATGGAGGGGAAGAAAAAGCCATCGAGATGGCCAGGGCCTTGCTAAGCGATGGCATGGTTATAGATGCCGTTTCCAAATATTCCGGGCTTTCCGAGGAAGAGGTTCGGGAGCTGTCGATACTCTGAACGCGGGATGCCCGCTCCAACGATGTAAGGTAAATTCATGAGCCACGATCAGAACTTCAAGAACCTCATCCTGGATTATCCCCGCGCGGCCCTGGAGTTTTTTGCCTGGGAGGAGGCCGGAAACATTCCACCATCGGCCAGGATCACGTCCGTGCGTCAGGAGCAGTTGAAGAAACGTCTTGGCGATCGCTTCCGGGAATTGGACACACCCTTGCTTGTGGAATTCTCCAGGGAGAAGAAACAGGCGGTCCTGTTTATCCTGGAAGAAGAAACGGAGACCCGCTATTTTTCCATTCACCGGCTCATCCATTACTGTGTCGATATGGCCGATCTCCTGAACATAACCCGCGTGGTGCCGGTCGTCGTCTTCCTTCGTCCCGGTCGGTATTCACTTTCCCTCGATCTTGGCACGGAGCACAATACCTATCTCGGTTTCCGGTTCATCGCCTGCGATTTGGGAGAGATACCAGCTGTCCAACACATCGAGAGCCGTAACATCGTCGCCCGCATCAATCTCCCCAATATGCGCCATGAACCCAACCAGCGGGTGGACATCTGTCTGCGGGCGCAGGAAGGTCTGGCGGAATTGGAACCCGATCCGAACAAGCGGATAAAATACATCGACTTCATTTTGCAATATGCAAACCTGAACGAATCCGAACAGGCGCGGTACGAACAGCGCCTACAGCAAAGCTCCTATAGGGAGGCAATCATGGGTCCCATACAACAAGCAATCGAAAATAGTCTCCAACAAGGACGAGAAGAAGGCATCCAACAAGGCATCCAACAAGGCGAGCACAAAAAAGCCGTTGAAATGGCCAGGACATTGCTTGGCGACGGTGTGGCTGTGGGGGTAATTTCGAAGGCATCCGGTCTTTCGGAAGAAGAGATCCAGAGACTATCGGTGGTTCATTGACTGGCTGACGGAAAGCCCCCATGACCGACTGCCAACAACGCCTCACCGAGGCGAGGGACGCCATGCACCGGCTGTGACCGGCGCCCCGGACCTTGGGGAGGTAGACGTGAAGGGCAGCGGGTCGGATACGCACAATACGCACAGGCGCGCCGGAGACCTGCGCGGTATATCCGATATCTGGAAACCGACTGTGGCGATGCACTCGCCCAAACGGCTCGCCGATCCTTTGTTTATTTCCCGCTCGGCTTCGCGGATAGATGAAGTCTCGATGGCACCAGTTTTTCTGAATTTATCGACTCATGTCTCATCGGTCCGAGGCGAAGCCATCGCTAGGGGATGGGGAATGGGGATGGCCCCGTACAACCTGGAAACGGGTTCCTCGGGAAACCGTCTGGGGACGGTGGCAGGTGCTACATGTCTTCGAACCCGAGTGTCCGGGGCAAACCCGGCATTGCCGCCATCCTCGCCAAGAGCAAGCCCCCAAGAATGAGACACCATCGCGGTTCCGGGACATCAACCTGGAGGCTGCCATCGTCAATGCCATGTATGCGGCGGTCATCAAGAGCGAATTCGACCACGCCCAGGTCGCCGAGGCTTTAGCAGGCTGGTGAAAAAGTCCATCCTGGGCTTTTTTCAGTTACGGAATCGAAAAAGTGTGCCAGAAAATATGGGTATCCCGATTCCTTCATTTCCAATGGCCCATATAGCTGCGAATGGGCCATTGAAAATGGCGGTACATCCCTGTACCGCGCACCTTCAAGGAAGGGAGTGATGGCCCCAGCGCCATCCTCACCGCCATGGCCGAGTACCACAGCGCCGGCACCGTTCTTCGATAAGCGTCAAGATCCCGCATCGCTATCCGGGAAGAAAGTTCAATCATTTCGTGTCCCGGAGGAAAATCTCATGCCCTACCGGAACATCGACGCATCGCTCTCGCCCGCCGACGCGAGGGCCGTCGAGGACGCCTTCGGCACCGTGCTCAAAAAACTCCCCTTTCCGGTCATGACGCCCAGGAACGGAAGAACACATTCAAGGCCATATCGTGAAATCGACGCCGACAGCGTCTCCTTTGTCCGGAACGCCCTCACCGCCGCCCTGCACCCCCAGGATCACCGACCCCCCTCCCCGCCAGCCTCGAGCACCAAGGAATTCAAGAACGACGTGGATCCTTTTACCGCTCTCACCGGACTGGGCATCATTGCCGCGTCGGTGGCCTCTCGGGTAGACGACACGCGCCTCGCGGTAGGCCGGCGAGGTCATGCAAGGTGCTGCGTACGGCAATGCCCTTCGATTATGATTATGGGGTAGATTGAGGGACTTTGGCCTTTTGAGGTGGAGGATTCATAGTTTTGGCCTCGACCCAGCTCTACAACTACGTCAAGACCGCCGCCCAGACTGCCCGCCGGGCCTGAAACCCGTGGCCGACCAGTTGGGCGAGCACTTTTGGAAGGCGAAGGGAAAGAAGAAGCCAGAGCCCCCGGCGGAATGAGGGGTGGGGTGGCGGTCGAGGTTCCGGGACGCAACGGTGAGTATCCAGAACTCAACGATGAGTGTTGAGGACTCGACGGAGAGACTCGGAGGTTCAACGGAGAGAATCAGGAACTCATCGTTGAGGTTCAAAGACTCAACGGAGAGGCTCTGAACCTCAACGATGAGGCTTGGAGGTTCAACGGATAGATTCAGAATCTCAACGATGAGGTTCCGAGTATCAATGGAGAGGTTCAGAGTATCAACGTCGAGGTTCGGAACCTCGATGGAGAGATCCAAGGGCGCAACGGAGAGATTCGATTGGTTTCGACATTGCCGGATTGAAATATGAAAAAGCATCTGCATCGAATATGTTGTGTATCGGACCCCTGGTTCAGGCGGCTAAAAGATGAGTTCAAAAGCCCGGCAATTGTGATCGGGTTATTTTTGGCCGTTCTGAGCATTTGGGGATTGGGATATATTGCCGGAATCCTGGTGGCGCTATTTTTTATCGCCATATTACTCTTCGGTATTTTTGCCCTGCCCTATTTGTTGCGTGTTACGTCTCCAGTCCAGCCGGGATTGGATGAGCAATCGGAGTTGGCGTTTTCTTATATCGAAAATAAGTTCGCCTGTTGCCAGTGGTTACGAGAGCAAGAGGCAATCGACGCATTGAACGATAAAGGGATCGATAATGAACGCGCCGAGGAAATACTCGGCCATCTGATCGAATCGGGTAAACTGCAACAGCGCGCCGATGGCCGTATTTGTCTGCCAAACTGACTGGAGATAACCCATGAATGAAAATTTTGGAAAGTCCCTGATATACGTGCCCGACATGGCGGTGCTGTCCCAGCGAAACGCCGAGGAAATTAAAAATGACCACCGTGGAAGGTGGGGCGTAGCCGCAGAGGGCGTGGTTCTCCCCGTCTGCACTGCCACGGGCGTTCCCTTCAAGAACAATTTTACCGCTGAAAAAACCATTCGCTACAAGGGCAGGGCGGAGGAATTCCTGCTCGGCGACGTGGTGGCAGAATTCGCGAGGTTGGGCCTCGATATCTATCTTACCCTGGACCCGACGCTGCACTTCATCAAAAGCGACTCCCTGCACATCATCGACATCAGCGGGGACAGCTCTGCCCAGGCCTGTTTTTCGAAAAAGCGCACCAAACAGTTATTGACCTATCTTGCAAAAAAGGCCATCGAGATCACCACCGAGGAGTGCGCAAGGGCGCGCGGGGAGCACGGTGCCGACGCCAAAACGGCGGGCGTCGCCATCGATCTCACGAACATTCTGCCCATGGGGGCAAGCAATGAGCGCATCGAGCTGACCTGTTTTTGCAGCGAGTGCCGCGAACAGTTGTCAGGCTACATGCCCAGGGGAAAGCGGCTTATCGAGCTTTTCGAGACATTCCCGAGTCCATGGAATATGGCCCTGAAGGACGCCGGTTCCGGCATCAGGCAGATCGACGAATTGGAATGGGACATTTCTCCCGAGCGGATCATCGGATTAAGCAAGATGAAGGGTTTCGAATCCTTCGAGAATCTAGAACAGGACTCCCGTGAACAGGCGACCGCGCTGAGAGAGTATCTCCACGTCAGGCATGGGCAGGTCACCCAAACCGTAAAGGATCTATTCGCCGGCATGGACCTGAATGGAAAGAAGCGCATCCTGATCACGGAGGGCTCCCACTACGACTGGACCTCGGGGACCTTCCTGATGAGGTTGGACGATACATCAATCTGCGATGAGCTGTGGTTCAATCCCACCGCTAACGATTTCGATATCAAGGAGGTGCAATACCGGTCTTTTCTATGGAAAAGGAGTACCTATTTCCTGAATGCTTTCTTTCAGATGTTGAATCAATCCCAGGACAGCTACATGAGAACCTACACGGGCCTTGCCAAACGCACCGTGGGAGAAGTGAAAAACCTGTTGGAGCTTCGCATGAGACAAGTGCTGAGTTCCGGTATCACGGAGAAACTCGATTTGTTTATGTTGCCTGATATTATCGAAGGGAACGGGGCCGGGCGGATCGGTTTCGTTGCCCCTTGCATCGATGAAAACATCTGCGTTTCTCTTGTAAGAAAGGCCAAAATCCCCGAGGGAGCAAATGAAGACCAAGGCAATGATGATCCGAACGAAATGCTGAAGAAGTTGATGGGCTTGGTGGGGACGGATTCCGAAAAGAAATGAAGATTCAAATACACGACTTCGGCCCAATCCATCATTTCGAGTGCGATTTGGCCAAGGACCTGCATCTCATCGTGGGGGAAAACAACGTCGGCAAATCCTATGGGATCACCGTCGTCTATCTGTTGCTGAAGGCCCTCGTGGAATCCCGAGATATCCTGGGTTCCGCGGAATTTCTGCACGGGCGGGCAATGCAACTACCCGAGGAGATATTCGACAGGGTATCGGCGCTGAATGTGGGAGACGAGGCCGATGTCGGCGATATCTTTCGGGAGGAGATCGTCCGGCTCCTGAAGGATACCTTCCTGAAGAGATTCCGGGATTACATCGGGGAGACCTATGGTCCCATCGACCACGTTACCAATAAATTCTCAGGGGAATCTCCGCGTATAAGATTGGCGTTCGGTAGCGAGGAAATAGACATCGGCGTAGCCGAGGTTGGGAAAGTCCTGGAAGTGAAGGGATTGACGATTGGTAGCAGCATCGCATTGCGGTGCGTGGCGGAAAACAGGCCCACAGATTACGAGGCGGATAATATCGTCGTATACCATGATGGCCGGGATTACGAGCACTTCAAGGCCGCCTTTATCATCGCCTGCGTGCATTTTTTCGGGAATATGCTAAAGGATGCGCTCGGCGGGATTCGCGACATTCACTATCTCCCCGCATTGAGATCGGCGGCTTATCAGGTGCTTTCCGCCTCCAGAGGATTCAGAGCGGCATTATCCGGAAGTCGAGCACTTCCGAACGCGGATGATAAAAACAAGCGGGAGGATGAATGGCTTCTCCCGGACGGTGAGTTATTCAAGAACCCGACAGTCAAAATCCAAGACCAGCTGATTAACACCTTTGAAAGCCAAATCGAGTCTCTTGATATTTCCACGCCCCTGAATGACTATTTCCGCGAGCTGTCCGAGATAAAACCGGACAAAAACAGCCAGGGAAACGATCCGATCCATCGGATTGCGAAGGATATCGAACGGGATATCCTCGGGGGAAACGTCCAATTCGACGGGGAAACCCAGCAAATGTTTTACACGCCCCGGGGGACGGATCTCAGACTCGATGTGGATGGCGCATCCTCCATGGTTTCGGAACTGTCGCCCCTTGTCGTCTTTCTGCGCTACATTGTGGCGGGCCCCCGAGCTACCACCCGGACAGGCTTGCCGGATATGAGGAAGGGAGACAGCTCCCCAAAGACGCTGGTCTTCATGGAGGAACCCGAGGCACACCTGCACCCGGTAAATCAGGCCAGGCTCATGAGTGCATTCGCGGCCCTGATCTTTGCCGCCGACGTGAAGATCTTCCTGACCTCTCACAGCAACTACCTCTTCACGAAACTCAACAACCTCATCCTGGCGGAAGAGATCGACGTCGACGTCGTCGAGGCCCATGTTTTCAAATGGTCGAAAGCGGGAAGCAAGGCGCTTCCCCTGGCGGTGGACCGACTCGGTATCGATGACGAAAACTTCATCGATCTCGCGGAGGCATTATATGAGGAGAAGATCGATCTGATCGAAAGGATGAATGCCGATGTTCGATGAGATAACCAATCATCCCGATCTCTGTGGTCTTCTGCGCCAGACCTGCGAAGAAATGGGTATTGGTGTCAAGGTTTGCGACGAGCTGATGGAAAATGGCGACCTCCGACAGGATCGGATCAATATATTGAAGATCGATGCCTATTTCAGCACCAAAAGAATGCGCGAGCCATCAAAGTCCATTGATTGCCTGATCATCATAAAAACCGGCGAGCGCGAATTCGGGCTGACACTGGTCGAGCTGAAAGCCGTATCCAGCGCAAGAAGGCTGACACCCCGCGAAATAAAACCGAAATTCGATACAACCATCAAGGAATTTCTATCGAAGCAATTCGCCAATATCTTTATGAATCCTGGGATTGGTATTTCCTATTTTCGTTTATGGCTTGTAACGAATCCATACGATTGGCCGCCCATGCCTGATGAAAAGTACAGAAAAAATTGAAAGACACCGTATTGGGGATGTATTTGTTGACCAAGCCATACGAATTCAGGGGTAAAAAAGGGATGATCGAACCCACGCCACCGGATCGGGCAAATGTGTGTACCGGTCTGGCATGACCGTGCTGAAAAGCTTTGGAGATATCGATCCCGATCTCGCTCCCTTCGTCTCGCCCATCGCCCGTGGCAAGATCATGCGCCAGGACAGTTACTCCATACGGCTATTCCACCAAGACCTTCAAGCCGCCCTACATCGAGCCTACGGCACCCTTCAGAAAAGTGGGAAATTGCCCACTATCTTCGCGACGGGAAACCACCCCAGGGAAAACATTCTTCTTGATGGCAAAGAGGAAACGGATATGGACAAAAATAAGATCAGATAGATTAAATGGTTTCGCCAAACCTTGGAGATCCTGGAATTACTCGCGGGAGAGGGTCGTTTACCATCGGACCAATAGAAATTGGTCGACGATAATTAATTTCCGATCTTTTATCTACTTCGAAAGGTTCTACATATGAAAAGATATCATCTTGCGATCTATCTATTACTGGTTTTTGCTCCGTTTTCTATGGTGAATTCCGATGAAAACATAAATTCTGAAGAAAAGGGCATTAAAGCGATAACGAAGAGCATAACCGATATTTGCGATAAACCTTTATTGTTACTATGAAAGTACATGCCAAAGAGGGTCACAAGATCCCTCGCTTCGCTTCGGGATGACAAAAAACATGTCATTTCGAACGCAGTGAGAAATCTTTCATTTTCCGGGGTGATGGAACCTCTCTTCATGAGCGTTAGGCACAATCGTGATAAACCGAAGAGGAGCTTCTTGATGCCTTGGCCGGCGAGTCGACGGCCGATCATATCTTTGTGCTCTCCGAGACGCTGGACCATATTGAGGAGCTGGAAAGACGTATCGCAATTTTTGCCAGGCAGGTGCTGAGCCGACTCGATCCATACAAGGCGATTCTTCAAGCGCTGCAAACGATCCCCGGCATCGACAAAATGGGAGCGGCTATGCTGCTCGTGGAGATTGGCGACGATATGGATGCCTTTGGCACTGCGGAAAAGCTTGCTTCTTGGGCCAGGATCTGCCCAGGCAATCATGAATCGGCTGGAAAGCAGGTAGCTGGCAAAAAGCGCAAGGGCAATCCGTACGTCCGGCGAATCCTATGTGAAGCGGTCAACGCGGCCAGTCGCACACGCTCGCGCTTCGGGAAAAGTTCAAGTCCTTGCTCGTCGGACGAGGACGAAAGCGGGCGATCTTTGCCCTGGCACACAAAATATTGGAAAGAGGTAATTGAATGGAGCCGCCAATAGCAGGAGTTATAGAGAAAGGCATAGAAAAGGCTGTAGCCAAATCAATTTCAGCGGCACTAGCCACCCATTGGGGAGCTATGCCATGGCTTCCAATTATTTATTGAAACCTGTCGGTTTGGAGCAATTCAAACCTGTCATCGGTACGATGCTGAAATCTGTCGATGCGACGAACCTACTGGGGCGCGCATGCGAGGAAACCACGGCTAGACGACCATCACGAAAGAAAAACAAGAAGAATTGAGTGGTTGCCATGCTCCGATTCCTGCTTTCCCGGTTATTGAGCGCTGTCGTGGTTATTTTCGGCGTGGTCTGTCTGGTCTTTCTATTGATCCATCTGGTGCCGGGGGACCCCGTGGAGGTGATGCTGGGGGAGTCGGCGCGGCCTGCGGAGCGCGAGACGTTGCGGGAGGCCCTGGGGCTCGATCGACCTATCGGGGTGCAACTGGCGCGATATTTGGAGGGACTCGCTCGGTTGGATCTGGGGTATTCCCTACATGCCAAACGCCCTGTGGCCGAGATGTTGGCGGAGCGAATTCCCGCGACGCTGGTTCTTGCCCTTGCTGCCCTGATGGTGGCGGTTTGCATCGCCATTCCCCTGGGCGCCATTGCCGCGGTGCGCAAGGATACCGCCTGGGATCGCCTTGCCATGGGGTTTGCCATGGTCGGTGTGTCGATACCGAATTTCGTGGTGGGGCCTGTACTTATCCTGATATTCTCGGTGTGGTTGCGCTGGTTGCCGGTAAGCGGCCGCGAGGAGGGGGTCGCCTCATTGATTCTACCCGCCATCACTTTGGGGACTGCGTTGGCGGCGATCCTTTCCCGAATGGTGCGCTCCAGCTTGTTGGAGGTCCTTGGTGACGATTTCGTGCGCACTGCACGGGCGAAGGGTTTACGGGAGCCCCAGGTGATCTTTTTTCATGCGCTACCCAACGCGGCATTGTCCATCATCACCGTGCTTGGGTTGCAGTTGGGGGCATTATTGGGGGGTGCGGTGATCACGGAGTCGGTGTTTTCCTGGCCGGGTCTCGGACAACTCATCATGGAGTCCATCGCACGACGCGATTATCCGGTGTTGCAGGGCTGTGTCTTGGTGATAAGTCTCGCCTACGTCGTGGTCAATACCATGACGGATCTGATCTACGCAAGACTGGATCCGCGGATTCACCTGGGAGAGAGGCCATGAAATGGCCCATGATGCCGCGACTGAGGCAGCCCGGGGGATGGGCTTCGATACTACGGATCGCCTGGCCGTTGGTTATTTTGATTTTGTGGGTACTGTTGGCGGTAGCGGGCCCCATGTTGTCTGTTACTCCTGAACGGATAACGCTTCCCAATATCCTGATAGGGCCGAATCCCGATGCCTGGCTTGGTTACGATGATCTCGGGCGACCGGTCTGGGATCGCCTGGTGGCGGGGGCGCGAATTTCGCTATTCGTCAGCGTCTCGGTAACCTCGATTTCTTGTCTCATCGGCGCCATGATCGGTACCCTGAGCGGTTGGTTCGGTGGCATTTTGGATCATGTGGTGGCGCGGATCATGGATGTTTTCCTGGCCTTTCCCGGAATCCTGCTGGCGATCGCCATGGCCGGAATCCTGGGGCCTGGGATCGGAAACATCATGATTGCCCTGGTGGTGGTTGGATGGGTGGGTTTCGCGCGTCTGGCACGGGCACAAACGCTGTCATTGAAGCATCGCGACCATGTGCGGGCGGCCGAGGCGCTGGGCTGTGGCCTGCCTCGGATCGCTCTGCATCACTTGCTGCCGTTATTGGCGGCGCCTTTGATCGTAGAGGTCACCTTCGGGATTGCCAATGTGGTGATTGCGGAGGCGGGGCTTTCGTTTTTGGGTCTCGGTGTGCAACCGCCCACGGCATCCTGGGGCAGTGTCATTCGGGATGGTACCCGGTACATGTTGGTGGCGCCGCATTTGGTGCTCGCGCCCGGGGCTGCATTGATGCTGGTCGTGTTGTCCATCAATACCCTCGGGGATCGGCTTCGGGATTGGATGGATGTTCGATCGCGGATGCCTGGAAGGACAAGAAATGACCCATGAACCGGCCAGGAAAGCCTCGCCTCGAAGCGATAAAGTACGATTCATGCATTGGTAAAGCAAAACTTGCGTTTCGTAAAACTCGACTCGTCAGCGAAACTGAGCGGGAAATAGGCAAGAATCCGAAATCCTGACGATCGAAAAATTTTGTCTCCCCCCACATCCGTCATTTCGACCAAAGGAAAAATCTTGGGCGTGTGAGAGCTTTGCCGAGGACGAAGAACGATAAGCCGGTTTCGGCCAGGCCAAGTTAGGGGTTGGATGGTCTGGTGTCCTACACCGAGAGTTTCGGATTTCGTGGCGGCATCGACTCGTCGCATTTCCGTGCGTTGTTTCAGGATCATGGGGGATTGGGAGATCACTGGAAAGTGGATGGGGTCTTGAAGTGGGAGAGGACGACCCGTGGTCTCCCGAGGGGCATTGGGGGGAAGGGGCTGCTTATCCGTGAAGCTTGCCGGGAAATTTATCGGAGGAGAGTCCACCGAAGGGAATGGCGTCTTGCCGGAAAGGGCATCGAGCGAAGCTTCGCCGGCATGTTTTCTTCGATAAAAAAGGAACCGCCCTCTACGGAGAGGGCGGCCCTGGGTAGCGAATGCGTAGCAAATGCCGATAGCGCCTTGTTGGACGGCATCCCGAACTATGTCTTTGTGGCACATTCGGAATACCGAGCGTTCAATATCCCGGACATTGCGGAATATCGAACTTTAGTAAAGGCAAGGGGCCTCTCGCCTCAAGCCCGTTCCGTAAGCCATTTGGCGACGTTCGGCGCCAAAATACTCTGAGGTTTGCCGCCGACATATATTCCGATATGGCCGGTTTCGATGGCGAGTTCCTGGTAATCCTTGGAACCTACATGCTTGCCAAGCGCGATTGTGCACGGTGGAGGTACCAAATGGTCGGCGGTTGCATAGACGTTTAGCACCGGCATGGTGATGTTTTTGAGGTCGACGCGTTTCCCGCCCAAGACGATCTCGTTCTTGACGAGCTTGTTGCTCTGGAGAAAGTCCTTGACGAACTCACGATACGCCTCGCCGGCACTGTCGGGACCGTTGAATAACCACTTTTCCATGCGCATGAAGTTAAGGAGCGCCTTGGGGTTATCCAGGGTATCGATCATGTCGATGTACTTGCCGAAATTGAGTGTAAAGGGAGAAACGGTCAAAAACGAAAGGTTCAGGAGATCAGCGGGCACGTTACCCAATGTGTCCACCATCAGGTCTACGTCGGCATTCTTGCCCATCTCGAAGAGTAATCCGACATGGGGCTTTTCCTTGTTTTTACCGGCGTGAAAGTCGATGGGCGTAACCGTCAATACCATGTTTTTGATTTTTTCGGGATGAAGCGCCGTGTAGCACGTGGTCAGGGTGCCGCCCTGACAAATACCAAAGACATTGATCTTGTCCACGTTGTAGCGATTTCGTAAGAAGTCGATGCAATCATCGAGATAACCGTTTACGTAATCGTCGATGGTGAGATATTTATCCGCCGGTAGTGGATCACCCCATTCGATCAGGTGGACATCCATGCCTTCCTTGAGGAGGTTGCGAACCAGGGATCTATCCGGCTGTAAATCGGCGACCTGATAACGATTGACCAGCGCATAGATGATCAACAGAGGTGTTTTCTGTGGCTTGTCTACTACCGGTGTATACCGATACATGCGCAGTTTGTCCTGGCTATAAATGGTTTCCTTGGGTGCCGTCGCGATATCGATATCCTCTTCCTTGATTTCGGCAAGGTGCTCCATGCCTTTGGTTATCTTACGATTTATGTCGGTCATTTCCCGGATTACATCATCGGGATGAAGCGGAATCAACATTGATACCTCCTTCCGGCCACCGGGTTGGATTTTTTGGTGGCGATTTCAAAACGGGCAATTCGTTACCGTAAATTCGATATGGATATCGCTTTACGGCAGGTCGAAATTTCCTACGCCAGGAATGTCCTGCCAGCGGAGCTTCACCTCGAACCGACAAGACAGACCCAGGCATCGATTGGTAAGGCAAAACCGGCGTTTCGCAAAACTTGAATCATTTGCGAAGCCGAGCGGAAAATAAACAAACTAAACTAATTCACCGTGGGCTTTTTCTTGGCGGCCTTGGCGGCCTCCTTGCCCTTGTCCTCCGTGGGCCCGGCGGCAGGTCCGGGCGGCGCGGCAGCAGGCTTGGGCGGCGGCGCGGCGGATCTGGGCGGTGCCTTGGTATCGACAGCAGCAGGCCCGGAGGGCCTGGCAGGTTCGGGAGTCTTTATGGCCTTGACGGCCTTTGCGATGTCCTCACCGAGTTTGGTTTCCATTTTTTGCATTGCATCGCGTAGCGACGCCAGCTCGGATTCCAACTTCTTGGATTTGCTGCGCAGTTCCGCTGCTTCGGACTCCGCCTGCTCGCGCGCACTGCGCATTTCCATTGCCTCGACTTCCGCCCGCTTGCGCGCATTGCGCATTTCCATCATTTCGGCTTCCGCCTGCTTGTGTCCATTACGCACATCGACGGTATCGGTGCGCAATTCCCTTACCTCCTTTTTGAGGTTATAGAGCGTCTTGTAGGCGTCATCGAGTTCGGTGCGGGTTGGAATATCGAACTGTGTGAGGATCATTTCCAACACGGCCCGTTGCGCGCGCTTGTTGTCGAGGCTTGCCTTGGACATTTCGGCCTGGACGACCGTGAACTCATCCGTGACGTACATTTGGGTGAGTTTCTTATCGGTAGTCTTGACCCAAAGACTTATCAGTTCCCGCACGTTGGAAATCTTTTCGTCTTTCCTGGCAAGTTCCACCAGCTTCTCCATGGTCTCCTTCATGGCTTCGGCAATACCCTTTGCCATGGCGGTTTGGTATTTGTGCAGCGCCTTGCGCAGATCGACATGGGAGTCGAAGGCACGCGAGATCTTGGCCATTTGCTCACGGCTGACCCCCATCATTGGAATTTGGGCGAGATCCTGGAAGGCGGGTTCCGCACCCGTGCCGAACATTTTTTGGAAGGGCAATTGTTCTCCCATCAGTATGTCGGTCATGGGTCCACCAAGCCCCATGCCTTGCATGGAAGCCAACCACGGTTTGAGCAAAGGACCCCATTCACCGAGGAAGGAACCCATCAGTTCTTTCATGTCCGTGCCGGTCGCGGAGAAGCGCCCCGGAACGCCGATGAGTTCATTACTCCATTGTTTCAGGAATGTATCGAGGTCCAATCCCCATGGCTTGCCCTCGGAGGCATTGGAGGACGCTGCCTGCCAGGCACGGGTCAACATCCCAAAGGCCTGCATCATCATGGCCTGGGTGGACAGGAGATTGCCCGCCGCGGATCGAGCGTCGGTGGCGCCGCCAGTCCCCCCGGTGAATCCAGGCATGAATCCGGGTTTGAACCAGTTCATCAATTGGGATAGATCCGGCGTCGCCGATACGCCGGGCAGACCGGACATACCTTGCGTCAGGTCGTACCAACCGCCCATGAATTGCTTCTGGACGTCGCTCCACATCTTCATCATAGATTCGGTCTGTTCGGTCTGGTTCATATTATCTCCTCCGATGCCGATCGCTATTGTTTTTTCCGGATGATTTCGAATAGCCATGGTTCGTGATTCTATCCGTCATGCCTCCAGCGGAGGCCCCGACTGATCATACGTCGCCGTACTTCGATGCGTCCTTCGTACTTTGGTGCATCCCTTGAAAAAAAGATTCGGAAGCGATACCCCTCTTCCGTTATTCCGCAAGGAGTTTGCTTCCTCCCTTCCCCTTGTTTGTACAAACCTGCGCTTTTGGGCGGGGGCCATATATCGGCGTAGGACTATAGGTTTATCGGTCCGTTTGTGTCAACGAGGGTGCGGGGATGCCCTCGTTGGAAAGGCCCCCGCCGCCGGAAGAATCCAAGTCCTCTGGGTGCCACACGCCAGCGACCAGTTCGACTTGCATCTTCAAGGCTCGTTTCAATACATCGATATTCCGCCCGGCATCCCACAGTTCCATCTTGGCATCGCTATCTGCCAGCGCCTCGATTTGCACCCATTTGTTTTCTTCATCGAGATGACATCGTAAATCACGAATTACCCGACGACGCCCCCGCTCGAGGTATTCGCAAAGGCGCAATATTCCGGCGAGAATGCGCAACGCCCGTTTATCCGGTTGCAACAGCAACGAAGCAAGCCCGCGTGGTTTTGGTTTCCCTTTATTACGGTGATAACGGCATAGCAGGGAGATCAGCGCAAGTTCCCGAGGGGTGTAACCGGGCAGGGTGTGGTTGAGTACGATGTAGCTGGAATGATGGTGGTGGTAATCATAGCCAATGGCGGTCCCGACGTCGTGCAACATCCCCGCGGCCCAAAGTAGTTCGCGATAATCGGCATCGAGCTTATGAGCCGGATACAGATCGTCGAACATACGCAGCGAAAGATGCGCTACATGCCTGCTATGGGCCTCATTGCCCGCGAAGGTCCGTCCCAGACTGAGAACACTGAATCTACGGAGATCATCGATAACCGGCCTCGGCCGGTCGCTCAGGAAACGCTCGCAAAACATGCCTTCCCGTAAACCGTAGCGGCTGACAGCCGCGGAGTCGAACCCGCTATGATCGAATATTACGCTGTACGTCAGGGCACCGGCATGAATGATATCGGCGCGATCGGCGCGAAGTCCCGGCACGGCATGTCGTTTCTTGCATGGAACACGCCAAAGATGATCACTGATGGCGTGCAGGTTTTCGGCGGGAAACCTGTAGGCGTGCACGGAATCCAACGGGTATGCGTACTTTTCCTGATCGATTTGCGCAAGGTTGCGGATCGTGCCGCCGATGATGACGAGTTCATTGCCCGATCCGGCTCGGAACCAATCGAGCGGTGCCAATTGCTCCTGGACAAACCCCTGTAATGCCTCGACCTGCTCGATGGATACTTCCTCCGCTGCGAGAAAGAGCTCCGTCAATCGCAAGGCGCCCAGGGGCAGACTCACGCAGCGTCCCGGAAATCCACCTCGCACCTCGGTAACCTGGGCGCTACCGCCCCCCATGTCCACCACGAAGCCTTCCCGCAGCCCGGTGGAGTTGATGGCCCCCAATGCGCCATAGTAGCCTTCTTCCTCCCCGGAAAGGATGCGCAGCTCCCATCCGGTATCGGCCTTGACGCGCGCCAGAAACGATTCCCTGTTCTCCGCATCCCGGACCGCGCTGGTGGTAACGGCGGTGATATCCTCCACGCCGACCACATTGCAAAGGGTGCGAAACATGCGCAACGCATTGAGGCTCCGCTCGATAGCGGCCCCGCGCAGGACATTGGTATTGCCCATTCCCTCGCGCAGACGCACCACCTCGCGCACCTCGTCGGTCAGATTGAACCACTTACCCGGTTCATACTCGTAGATCACCAAACGAGACGTATTCGAACCCAGATCGACAATCGCGGCGCGTGATGGCATGGAATAATGATACTTTCCAGGCACCATGTTTCGACTTGCTGCACGTCCTGAATACGTCGAAACACAAAGCCCGATTTCTTGGACAAGAACCGCACCGGAAATCCCTTTCCGTCATAGTCACTTGCAGATTGATTCGTTTATTTCCCGCTCGGCAACTGGGCCGAGTTTTATGGAACAGCGATTTTGCTTTACCGATGCCTTACTATGAAACAGCAGGCGCTTTTTCATTATCCGGGGTGGCGGCCCGCCTACATGATCGTTAGGTCTGTTTCATCGGTTCGGAGCGAGGCGAAGCTTCACCAGGGAAGCTCTGAAAAACAGAGGTCCCCCCAGTCCCCCACCCAGGGGATGGATCACGAGATTCCCCGTCCTTTCCTGATGAGATTAATCAATCCGTTGGTGGACGAATCGTGGTCCGTGATCTCCCGTGGCGATCTCAATTCGGGCATGATCACCTTGGCCATCTGTTTGCCCAGCTCCACGCCCCATTGATCGAAGGCGTCGAGTCCCCAAATCACGCTCCCGGTAAACACCTTGTGCTCGTAAAGGGCAATCAGGGAACCCAGGATGCGCGGCGTCAAATGCTCATAAACCAGGGTAGTGCTCGGTTGATTACCCGGTAACACCCGATGGGGAAGGGCGGCCTCCAGTTCCTTTCCAGTCATACCGCTCTCTATCAGCGCCTGTCTCACCTCTTTCTCGTTTTTGCCCTTCATCAGGGCCTCGGTCTGGGCCAAGGCGTTGGAAAGCATGGCGTCGTCGTGCTCCCCCGTGGAATACTGGCAACGCATGGGGACGATGAAGTCCGACGGAATCAATGTCTTCCCCTGATGCATGAGCTGATAGAAGGCATGTTGACCGTTATTTCCAGGACCGCCCCAAATAATGGAACCGGTAGGATAGTCCACTGCCTCTCCATCCCGGGTGACGCGCTTGCCGTTACTCTCCATTTCCAGTTGTTGCAGATAATCCGGGAAACTGCGAAGCGCATAGTCGTAAGGCAGGACAACATGGGATTGCGCCCCGAAAAAGTCCCGATACCACAAATCCAGCAGCCCCATCAGGACGGGCAGGTTCTTGTCGTAAGGCGCGGTGCGGAAATGCTCATCCATATCGTGCCCACCGGCCAAAAGCTCCTCGAAATTATCTGTGCCGATCAAGGTGGCGATGGAGAGCCCGATGGCCGACCACAGGGAATAGCGACCACCCACCCAGTCCCAAAACTCGAACACATTCGCGGGACTGATGCCAAAGGCGCTGGTGCGATCCAGTGCCGTGGAAACGGCGACGAAATGCTTGGCGACCGCATCCTCCCCCGCTCGTTCGACGAACCATTTTCGAGCGCTATTGGCATTGGTCAGCGTCTCTTGGGTGGTGAAGGTCTTCGAGGCAATGATGAACAGCGTAGTCGCGGGATCCAATCCATTCAGCGCCTCCATGAGCTGCGTGGCATCCAGATTCGAAACGAAATGGCCCGTAAGGCGCTCGTGCTGATAGGCCCCCAAGGCTCGAGTCGCCATCACCGGACCCAAATCCGAACCACCGATGCCGATATTCACTATCGTCTCGATAGGGTGCCCCGTATATCCACGCCAAGTGCCGCTTTGAACCTCGTCCGCGAATCGCCGGATACGGCCCAATACATCCCGCACCCCCGGCATCACATCCGCCTCCCCTGCGGGAAATGCACCGGGTGCCCCATAACGCAATGCGGCATGCAGTGCCGCGCGGTCTTCCGTATTATTGATCCGCTCGCCACTCATCATGCGCCCGATCCAGCCATCCAGATCCGACTCGCGCGCAAGCCCCGTCAACAGATCCACGGTCCCCGAACGGATGCGATGCTTCGAGTAATCCATCGTCAGACCACAAGCTTGTGCATGAAAATGTTCGAAACGCTTTGGATCCTCGGCGAAAAGATCCCGCATGTGGATCCCTTCCATCTCCTTGTGATGGGCCTTCAGTCTGGCCCAGGCCGCGCGTTTGGTGGCAAGTATCGTCGTCGTCACTTGATTCTCCCCAATTTGTGCTGTTTCTTCATTCGGTTGCATTGCTTCATCTATTTCCGCTGCTTCTGGCTCCGCCGCCTCCTTGTTTAGGACCGCTGCATTATTTACTTCTGCTGCATTCGCTTCCACTTCCTCCTTGATTTCCGAGGTTTCCTTGCCCAGAACATCCAGCAAGAATCCCCAAAACTCCAGGGCATTCTTGAGCCAGGCCTCATGGAGCAAAAACCACACCAAAATCGTATCGTCTTTCGACATCACTACAAAAAATAAAACCTAACGAAGCTTCGCCTCGAACCGGCAAAGCATGAAGAACATGTTAGCGCTTCGCGCCAAGACTGAAGCGATGGGGCTTGGCACGCGCACCGGATTTTTCGGAATCTTTGTTTTTCCGAACCCTTTGGGGATTTACGTAAAGTCGACCCCATGACAAGGGTGACCCATTTACTTTGTTTATTCCCCGCTTATCTTCGCCGATGAGTCGAGTTTTACTAAACGCTGATTTTGCTCTCGATACCAAATGATGCTTCATCGGTTCGAGCACAAGCTTCGCTGGGAAGATGAACGGGAAATAGACAAATCAGAAATCCCGCCCATAGAGCGTTACGAGATCCCGCAGGTTTGGGCCGAGATCGGGTGAAACCTGATCCCACGAAAAACGCCAGCGCCAATTACCCTTGGCCGTACCCGGTGTATTCATGCGACCCTCGGAAGCCAAACCAAGAATATCCTGCATGCTGAGAACAGCCAGGTTGCCTACCGAGGCCAGGGCCGTGCGCATCAGGACCTCGGCAAAATCCCCTCCGGCGATCCCCCTGGAAAGATTCAGATAGTCACACGCCCTGTTTCGCTCCTTCGCCTCGAGGTCCTCGAACCAACCCAGGGTGGTATCGTTATCATGGGTCCCCGCATAGACCACCGAGTTGACGGTGTGACGGTGCGGAACATGGGGATTATCCGAATTCCCATCGAAGCCGAACTGCAATACCTTCATGCCTGGAAATCCGAACGCGTCCCGAAGTGCATCCACCTCCGGGGTAATCACTCCCAGATCCTCGGCAATCAGCGGTAACACCGGAAAAACCTTCCCCAGCACCCGGAACAACTCTACACCCGGTGCCTTTACCCAGCGGCCATTCATCGCCGTCTTATCCCTGATGGGCACCTCCCACGAGGCCTCGAAACCGCGAAAATGATCCACGCGTAACAGATCGAACAACTGCAGATGACCTCGAAACCGATCACGCCACCACAAGAAACCATCCTTGCCCATTCGCTCCCAATCATAATGAGGATTCCCCCACAACTGCCCCGTCGCCGAAAAATAATCCGGAGGAACCCCCGTCACCACCGTGGGTCTGCCCTCTTTATCCAAACGAAAATAATCACGATGCGCCCACACGCTGGCGTTGTTCAAATCCACGAAAATCGGCATATCGCCAAACAACAAGACCCTCCGCTCGTTGGCGTACTCCTTCAACGCGAACCACTGCTCGAAAAACAGAAACTGCTCGAACTCGATCTGCCCGATGGAATCGGCAAGCAGTCTGCGCGCCTCGAGCATGGCCGCCTTCTCCCGATCCCGAAGCTTCGGTGTCCACTCCCACCATGGGTTGCCCCCGTGTTTCTGGCGCAGCGCCTCGAACATGGAATAATCATCCAGCCAATAAGCTTGATCGGCGACAAATGCCTCGTAGTTGTCCCGCTCCTTCCCCGTCGCCTTCCTGAAAAAAACCTCGCGCGCCTCCACGAGGAGACGCTTGTGGTGGGCAAACGCCTCCGATGAAAAAGAGGCACTCTTCCCCATGAGCCCCTTCTCCTTCGCCCAATCCTTTTCCGACCTATCCAACCAACCGCGCGCTACCAGGATATCCGGGCTGATGAGTCGCGCATTTCCTCCATTCACCGAGGGGCTCGAATACGGGTTGTCGTAGGCACCGATGGGACCGAGCGGCAGGGTCTGCCAAACGCCAAAACCGGCGGCCTCTATGAAATCCACGAACCGATAGGCACTCTCCCCCAAATCACCATGAGCTATGCCACCGGGGAGGGAGGTAGGATGCAACAGGATACCGGCTTGACGTTTATGGAGGGTGGAAGGGGTATTCGAAGCGGAGGATAGTATAGGTTTCATCGAGTTTTCAGTGGTTGAACAGTGGCAGGGCCGAATCATCGAATGTTGCCCGCAAGTGTGTGTGAAAAGAGGGTGGCGGGTCAAGTTCAGATAGGAGGAATGTTCAGATTAGGGGGAATATTCAGACGGAGGGAATGTCCAGATGGAGGAAGTAAAGTTCGGATGAACTGGACAATAAGGAATGTCAATCGGGCGTCCTCAACCATGCTACCGCATGGGCAAGGATGCGGAAGGTTTGGTTTTCCCCATGCAACACAATCATGACGGGCGGCGATCATCGGCCATGTCGCGCATCCTTTCCAGGAGCTTTTCCCGATCTCGTTGCATGTGTAGATAATCTTTGTGCTGTTTCAGCAGAGCAACCGAAAACAATACAATCATGAAAATGAAGAAAAGCAGTTCGATGTACGGATCGACATCTTCATAGGTAAAAAAGACCATCATTCCTACCGTGAGCGATACACCCAATACGATTAGGAGTTGTGACCAATGATTGATAATGGATGCGATTTTTTCCTTAGTCGATAACTTGCTCATCTTGGCTCTCCTGTATTGTTTCGCTCCCACCATGCTAGAACTAGGATAGTGTCCACTCAATCTACTTCCTAAGACCTTTGCTATATATTGCGACTATTATGATAGTAGTCAATCGTTCATTCGGAAGAACGTTGCAACCGCTCCCACAACACCAACAATTAACCCTATGGTATAGATCATTTTCCATTGGGCATTGATTGTCTGATATTGACTATGGATCATCTGATAAACGCTCTTCGTGTTTTCAGCGCCTACCTTATCGATGTCATCCATTTTGGCACGAATCCCGTTTATTTCTTGACGAAATTCCTCATTCAAGCGATGAGAGTGGTTTATCTGCTCTTTAAGTGCTATCACTAACTTATCGTCCCGAGTCAGTGGTTCTTCCGTATCAAGTTTAGAAGATGCTCGCTCGGCTTCTCCATCTACCCATTCTTCGAAAATACTATTCTGCAAAATAACCCCCTTCTCGAATATTTTGGTCAATCAACTTGCTCAATGTAATGTTTTGTCACTTCAGTTTACTCTCTCGGCGCTTTTCTTTTCGTCTCTCCAAAGCGGGGCCGACAATCTCTTTGAGCCGTTTGAGATAATTACCGGGCGCATTGCGATCGACATAGTCGTAGGCGCCCTTCGCAATGGCGGCTGGCCCCGTTTCGTTAGGCTTCCCAAAGGCGGTAACCAGGATGACCTGGGTAGACTTCATGTTTTAACTTGCTGCGTAACTTAAAAGTGTTAAAACACAAAGTCTGATGTTTTAGACAAGAACTGTGCCAGAAAATTTCCTTTCTGGCACAGTTACTTGCAAGTTAAAACATATCAGTCCAATCCTTTTTCTTGGTCGCCGCCAAGACATCCATTCCGGCCTCTTCGGTCTCCATACGGAGATCGGTAATGACCAGATCGAAGTCGTGCTCTTGGATCAAAGCGTTGGCTTCCTGAGCACCTCGTGCTGCTACCACATCGCCCCCGGAAGCCTTCTCCGCCACCCACTTCAGATCATCCAACAGCGGTGGTGAATCGTCTACTACAAGTATTTTCTGCTTGGCCATGGTGCTGCTACCTACTGTTCTACATAATCAAGAGGATTGTAATCTTCCATAGACTATTCGGTCAGTCAACAAGAAATCACGGGAAGACGGATCGAAAAGCAGGCATTGTGACCCGGTTCACCTGCTTCCTCGATGGTTCCCCCATGGGCCTCGATGGATTCCTTGATGATGGCAAGTCCCAGACCTCGTGACTCCCCCTTTCCATGTCCATGATGGAACGGTTCGAAGATGCGTTGTTTCAATTCATCGGGAACGCCCTGACCAGGATTGACAACATCGATGCGTACATGGGACTTCCTGACTCCTTCCAGGCTGACACGGATAATGATTCGCCTCTTATCGACCGACTCCAATTCCATGGCTTCCCGTGCATTTTTGATGAGTTCTGCAAAGGCATCCAGGAGAAGATGTTTGTCCCCCATGAGGTTAACAGGCTGTTCCGGCGTTTGGATCGAGAGTTGCACCCCTTCCATCTCCAGTCGATCGTGATTTTCCTTTTCTATTGAGGTCAACAGCGTTCCCAAATCGATTTCTTTGAGCTGCGGTTCCGATGGTCGTATCACATCCCGAAAACGGGTCAACAGCGCCTTGGTCTCTTCGACCCCAGCCTCCAGATTCTCAAGAAGAGATGCTTTTTCGGTATGCTCTTCACAGATACCCTGCAATCGGAAAATCGGCCCTTCGATCTGGGAGATGCGGTTACCGATACTATGGGCGGTCTGCCGGGCGAAATAGCGCCACGTCGCCTCGCGTTCTTTCTCCATCCTGTCTCGCAACCGACTATTCTCGATGGCCATGGTGATCATCCCCGCGTGGACCTCGAGATGACGAAGGGCGATGGCATCGATTTCCCAATTACGACGCAAAAACTGATAATCCACCACGAGCGCTCCCAACGTCCTTCCTTTTCCGATTAGTGGCACGCAGGCAAAGGTACCATCGTAGTCAGCGAAGACGTTGTTCTCTTTGAGTAACGTTCGAAATGGATCGAGTTGTCCATCCTTCACGACGATGGATTTGTCCTCCCTGATGCATTGTGTAAGCGCACCCTCCGTTTTGTCCACAACAATAGGTGGAATTCCTTTGACAGCTTGGTTAAACGGGGAATCATCCCCTTCCCCTTTCTTGAGCTTCTCACTGAACTGCTCCGCCTCATCCAGAAAGAACTCAAGGCTATTCTGACTACGATCCTCGAAATCGTTTTCCTTTGCAGCAAAACGTTTCCATATTTCGTTGGCTTCCTCCTGGGACTGGGATCCGATAGCCATTTTGCCTTCTATCCGCCTTCCCTCTTCATCCATTAAAAACAACATGGCCCGGCTAAACCTCAACCCTGCCCCGGATGTAACGCCCGTCAGCAACAGCCGGAGTACCGTATCCGAATCATGACGTGGGTCCTGGATGCGGGAAGAAATAACATTGAGGAAATGCAACGGTCTGGCTTGGCGCTCCAAACTGCTGTGAAGGGTTGTCTCATGGACGCTAATCATCGTTTGTTGTGCAAACCGCTTGAGCACGGCCAGATCTTCCCTATCGAAGCCATCAGGTTTGGAACTTTCGAGGTTGAGCACCCCCCAAAGACCACTCTCATCCACCAGTGGCACAGCAATCTCGGCGCGGGTTTCCGGTACGATCTCGTGGTATATCTCCTCCCATTCGGGGGCTGTAACATCCGATGCGAACTGAGATGTGAGGGTTCTTGCCGCTAGCCCGATAATGCCGGTTTCAAGTGTTTGACTGAAATCCTGTCCCCCTTCCGGCAGGCCCTTCTGTGCCACCAGATCGAGAATTCCCTGCCAGCGGTAACGAAAGAAATACCCTGTCGTGGCACCAGTGATTCTCATCGCTTCTACCAAGATGACATCCAGTACCCGCTGAAAATCCGCGGCCCCATCGGCAATAGCTTCCTCGACCCTTTCCAGTGCCTTTTCCCGCCCAGTGCGCCGTTCGGAATCCCGCTTATCTCTTCGGTGAGAGCGGGCTACCTGAATGGCCATGGCAGCAGAAGCAGCAAGGGTCGGTACCAGGGTTTCCTTGTCATCCTTCGTAAACCGGTGATGGGTACGGTAATTGATCAGCATTACCCCCACTGTTTCCCCATGCATGGAGAGCGGACAGGCAATGGCAGAGCGAATTTTCTCGCGATCGATGAAATCTCCCGGATGAGTTTTCCGAAAAACGGCCTCCTCCCGAACCGTTTCGGCATAAACAGGTCCGGAGTTATCGATAACCCGAAATTGGATGGCATCCTTCGATGAGGGAACAATCGATACCTTTTCTTTATCGAGAAGCCTGCCGACCACCGCTGGTGCGCTAAAACGCTGCTCATCCGCGAAATATTCATAGATGGAGACCACATCGGCCCCCAGGATACTGGCCACATAACCGGCGATATTCCGCGGCAGATCCGACGATTCTGGGTCTATTATCAAGGAACGGGCAATCTCGTGTAGATTGGCGAGCAGGCGAGCCTGATCACGGCTGCCCAACACCCTACTGGCATCCCGTACCGCCCGCTCGGCGCGCTGGACGAAGCTCTCTACCCAGCGCAGCTCATCTTCCGTGAACCGGTGTGGCGCCTCGAAGTAGACGTAAAGTACGCTCTCATGGTCATCGACGACAAAGGGGAACGCCGCAATGGCCTGAATCCCCTGCCCGTAAAGATTCGGCGCAAACGACGCCACTTCCCGATCCGTTTCTCCCCGATTCTCATCGGGCATGAATCTGGGTCGTTCTTCCCGAATGGCCTGTTGCCAGAGCCCATGATGTCCAGGGTCATTGTGATGGAGAAAACGCAGCCTTCCCTTTCCGGCAGTGATCTCATAGGCAAAGAGTTCTCTGTCCTCGTTATAGGCAAAGTGCAGGCTGGCGGCATCGGCGTCCAGGATACGACGTACACCCTCGGCAACGGTCTCCAATACACCGGGCAATTGGGCCTTGCGTACGCGAAGGGCACCCTCACTGGCTAAATCAGCCAGTTTTCTTGCATCGTCAAGGATAATACGCCTTTGTGGATCGGTATAGCCGGCCTCTACCGTACCGAGGAGGTAACTCCTCGGCGGGTAATCCTCGATGTCCTCGAGTTCCAGGGTGAAACGCCAGCCCCCGTCCGGGTGCGATTCCCGGACACCTTCTCGCCAATGACACCTTGGCCACCAATCTTGATCGAGGTTGCCCGACTCACCACGCACTAGCACCATAGGCACCCAGGCGCGCACATAGTTTTCGTGTCCGAAACGGTGATAGATCCAATGATCGAAACGACGATCCCAACCATGCAGAACCTCGATGCGACGGGGATGACTCCGGGCCACATCCACCTGGATGTCGCGTAGATCTTCATCGGCGTTCATGGAATGCTTGACGCCAACCCAATCTGCTCCATCGGTGCCCCAAACGGTCTCCAGAGTACGTTCCACGGGTCGGATCAATTGCACTGCCACGTAGTCGAAACCAAGTTTCCCTTGGATCTCTTTACAGAGTCCGTCCAATATCCTATCGAGATCGAACAGGCGGGCAATGGCCTCCTCTACTTCATCCATGGGGCCTATCAATCGCCGACCCCAGCTAAAACCGGCGGAAAATTGTCCCACCAGGGTCTCCAACAGATACTCATCATTGGTGGTAAAATGCGCCTTTCTATCGGAACTGACGAACAGCACGCCGATAGGTCCCCCCTCCCGGCGGATGGGCACGCCCACTTGAGAGCGGATCCCCTGCTTCAATAATCCCGCTTGGATGCGTCCATTCTGCACTGCATCGTCGATCCTGATGAGTCTGTTCTCGTCCATAATCGACTGGGCCAAGCCATCCCTGCGGGGTTTCACCGACCATGCCATCCCTGCCGCATGGCTGGCATGAGTAAACTCCCTGGTTCGGTCATTCCATAACCAGACCACGCTGGAGACCGCGCCGGTCAGATCCTTGGCGGTCCGGGCGAGGATCTTGGACACATCATTGAGATTTCGGGATTCGATGAGTTGCCGAGTGGCCCTGGCAAGGTGAAAGATGCGGCGAGAAGGCTCCGCCTGCCCGGCGACGATATCGGTTATCTGGGTGAGGGTCTTGCGATCCAAGTGGACCCGCTGATCCGAATCCTTGCCAAGAAACCCGATGACACCCACCGTTTCCTCTCCCCGCGAGAGGACCGGGAGGGCCAGCATGGCAAGGGAATTGGGGGATTGGGAAAGCCTGGTTTTACGAAACACCGGGTCGCTACGAATATCCGATACCATCCGCTCCCCACCACTTGCTATCACTTCACCGATGATACCCACATCATTCGGGATAGCAGTTTCGCCAATCATCATCGAACCATCGTCGAGTCCCACCCGGCCTCGCGCAATCACCTCTCCGGTCTCGAAATCCTTGACCCAAATCACAACCGGCCTGCCGGTTATGCGATGGGCAAGCTCGCTCACGGTTTGGAATAATGCCTCTGGTTTGGGAATCATGGTACGTCACTCCAAGTAAAATAAACCGAACTTCCGCTCCCGTTTCCAACTGACCATCGTCGGATGTATTTCGTAGCGTGCCGCGATATCCGAGGTGGTCTGCGCATCTCGTAAAGCCGCTACCGCTACTTTCGCTTTGAAGACCGAACTGTACTACGTATTTTGCTCATAGTCTTTTGCTCTTTTCATGCCAGAACAAAACCGACAGAACGAAACCGAAAGCACCATTCAGGGAGAAACCCGCGAGGATGGGGGGAAGATATCGGTATTGGGGAGTTCGAAGGAGATGGCGCAAGGGGAAATGGGCGATTCGGGAGGGCAAGGCCGGTATTGCCTCGGCAGGCATCCATGCTCATTCATATTTGTTTATTTCCCGCTTAGCTTCGCAAATAGATCGAATTTTACGGAACGCTGATTTTGCTCTATCGGATCAAGGCGAAGCTTCGCTAGTTCCGGGGAAAGAAAAAACCGGCCTTACGGCCGGTTTTTTATCGGTTCAATCGAAGCCTATCATCATATTTGGCCTATGGCCATGACACGAGACTTCCGGCAGGAGATCCTAACTCTCTCTCAGCTCGGCTTCCTTATAGACCTTGGATAGATCCCATACATCCGTCATGTGATACAGCCTGTGCAGCTGTAGTTCCCGCTGAAGCTCCAACTCCCTCGGCAGATGATCACCGAACCGGGTGAAGAGTTCCTCCTGATCATTGGTTTCCTTGCGCATGATTTCGCGATCCATTTCCATAATCGAATAGAACTTGTCTTTCGGGAAATCGATTCCTTCCCAAGAGATGGCATCGTAGTCCGGTACCCAGCCGATAGAGCTTTCGATGCCGTTAGCCGTGCCACGGCACCGCTCTACAATCCATTTCAGCGCACGCATGTTCTCGCCGAATCCCGGCCAGACGAACTTGCCATTTTCGTCTTTACGGAACCAGTTGACGCGGAAAATCCGAGGCGGTGTCGGTACGGCGCTACGGCCAATCCGCAACCAATGCTTCCAGTAATCGGCCATGTTGTAGCCGCAGAAGGGCAGCATGGCCATCGGGTCGCGACGCATGGCCTCCTGGCCGATGGCGGCGGCGGTTGCCTCCGAGCCCATGGTGGCGGCCATATATACGCCGTGTTCCCAGTTATAGCCCTGGTAGACCAGCGGGAAGTTCTTGCTTACCCGTCCACCGAATACAAAGGCACTGATGGGCACACCAGCAGGGTCTTCCCAATCCGGATCGATGGAGGGGCACTGTCCCGCGGGCGCGGTGAAGCGTGCGTTGGGATGGGAAGCGGGGGTTTCGCTTTTCGGCGTCCAGTCATTTCCCTTCCAGTCGATGAGGTGCTTCGGGGTTTCGCCATCCATGCCTTCCCACCAGATGTCTCCATCATCGGTCAGGCCGACGTTGGTGAAGATGGAGTTTTCCTTCATGGATAGCATGGCGTTGGGATTGGACTTGTAGTTCGTTCCCGGTGCCACGCCGAACCAACCATATTCCGGATTGATGGCATGGAACATGCCGGTTTCCTTGTTGGGCTTGATCCAGGCAATGTCATCACCGATGGTGGTAACCTTCCAGCCTTTCATGGATTCGGGCGGAATCAACATGGCGAAGTTGGTCTTGCCGCAGGCGCTGGGGAAGGCCGCCGACACATAGGTTTTCTCGCCCTTGGGGGATTCCACGCCCAGGATCAACATGTGTTCGGCAAGCCAGCCTTCATCGCGGGCCATAATGGAGGCGATACGCAGGGCAAGACACTTCTTGCCGAGGAGCGCGTTACCGCCGTAGCCACTGCCATAGGACCAGATCTCGCGGGTTTCCGGGAAATGGGCAATGTATTTCTTCCCAATGTCCGGCTCGCACGGCCATACCACATCTTCCTGACCTGGTTTCAGCGGCGCGCCTACCGAATGCAGACACGGCACGAATTCACCGTTCTCGCCCAGCACATCCAGGACAGCCTGTCCCATGCGGGTCATGATGCGTTGGTTGACGACCACATAAGCGGAGTCCGTGATCTCGATTCCGATATGGGCGATGGGCGAACCAAGCGGTCCCATGCTGAACGGAATGATGTACATGGTGCGGCCTTCCATGCTTCCATCGAACTGAACTGTCAGCTCCTGCTTCGCTTTGTCGGGATCCATCCAGTTGTTGGTGGGACCGGCATCTTCTTCTTTCTTCGAGCAGATGAAAGTGCGGTTCTCGACCCGGGCTACATCGCTCGGATGGGAGCGGGCGAGAAAGCAGTTGGGGCGCTTCTTGGGATTCAAGCGTGTGAATACGCCGTGATCCACCAACATGTTGCACAAATCATCGTATTCTTTCTGAGAACCGTCACACCAAACGACATCTTTCGGTTTGCACAGGGCCACCATCTCATCGACCCAGGCCAAAAGTTTCTTGTTTTTCGTACGTTCTTTACCATTATGTGTAATGGTCATGGCTACAAGCCTCCTTTTAAGGTTCAATCAATATTAACTTCCAGTGTCGATTTTATCATGGTCCATCTTTCTGCAATCATGAAGAATCGTCACTTCGCCAGCGATTTTCCCTTGGAGCCGAGATCATCGAAGGCCTCTTGAAGGCGTTCCACGATTCCTGATTCCGCCTTACGAACCCACTTCCGCGGATCGTAGTATTTTTTGTACGGCGTACCATCTTCGGGATCGATTTGGTATTTGAATGCCTTCGGATTTTCATCCACGAACTTGCCGACTTGCTCCGAGTAGGCAAACTGGGTATCGGTGTCGATGTTCATCTTGAACACACCATAGCTCACTGCTTCCGAGATCTTCTTTTTCTCCGACCCGGATCCACCATGGAAGACGAGGTTCAGCGGGTTCTTCGTTCCGCTGTCCTTCCCGACCAGAAGCTGTGAATTCTTCAGGATTTCCGGACGGAGTTTGACATTACCCGGTTTATATACGCCGTGTACGTTACCGAAAGATGCCGCGACCGAGAAGTTACCGATGGGGGAAAGCTTCTTATAGGCCTGTAGTACGTCTTCCGGTTGCGTATACAGATGAGAGTTATCGGCGGAATCGTCGAACTCACCACCGATGCCGTCTTCTTCGCCGCCGGTTACGCCAAGTTCGATCTCAAGGCTCATGCCTATCTTACTCATTCTCTCGAGTACCCGCGCGGATTCACCGAGATTGAATTCGATGGTTTCCTCGGAAAGATCCAGCATATGAGAGCTAAAGAGTGGTTTACCGGTCTTCTTGAAGAACTCCTCTCCCCAGTCCAGCAGGGAGTCGATCCAGGGAATCAATTTCTTGTTGGCGTGGTCGGTATGCAGGACAACACAAACGCCATAGTGTTCGGCAAGCAGGTGCACGTGCTGCGCACAAGAGACGGCACCGAGCACCTTGGCCTGATCGCCATCCGATATTCCCTGCCCCGCATAGAACTGTGCGCCGCCATTGGATAGCTGAATGATAGCATCTCCTTTTGCCTTGGCGGCAGCTTCCAGGACAGCATTGACCGTGCTCGATGATGTCACATTGACTGCTGGTAATGCATAACCACCTTCCTTGCAAGCGTTGACCAGCGTTTCATAATCTTTCCCAGTGACAACACCGGGCTTCAGTGCAGTTTTTGTCATACAAGAATCCTCGTCGATGAAAAGATTTATTGTTCTGGAAATCCCATGGTTTTGGAAATCCAAAGATCATGCGAAAATGCATTTCGCCTTTCGGAGAAGGCCGGAAATGAGATTGAAACGCGCACAACGGTGAAAACCGGGCATTATGCACTCGGGACAGGTTTTTTTGGAGAATTCCGTTGTTTCGATGCATCGAAATCAAGATGCCGCCTCGGAAAATGGTGCACTCGGTGAGGTATTTCGAATCTCGTCGCGAGCACTGCCTTTTGGATGGCGTTTTGCGGATTATGGCGAGAAAGTTTTCAGAAGCTTCGTTTTTCCGATACATTCCAATCCGATGTCAGGAACATGTTGGCGTTTCGCGCCAAGACCGAAAGGGGGTAGGTCTCGGGGCATGATGCACTGGATCTTCCAGGACCTTCTGTTTTTCCGACACCTTGAGGCAATCCGTACGTCACGGCAACAACCGGCATCGTCTCGGTCCGTATCTCCACCGGCTCATATCTCCGCTTGAACCGGCTGCACCAGGGAGCCGATACTATGGACGTTATAGCGGAAAACATCAATATAGGATCCGAGATTCTTCGTGTCTTGCAATGCACCGATTTCCAAGTATCGAGGCCAACTTTACATTTTTACATCGGGGATCCGCAAAGCGGAAATGGGCTTGGAAACGAGGGTGGAAATCAAGGTGGAAATTTCGGCAATGTTTTGTTGATTTCCCGCTCATCGATTCGATAGCCGTTCGTGGCGTCGAACATGCCTGTTGCCATGAACGATTCGAACCAGGAAAAGCCGGTTGACGACCTCTTTCCAGAGGTCTGGATTTCGGCTTCGAACATATCGGCGCTGTGCACCAGGACCGAGGCGGGGTGGTTCTTGGTGCACGCACCCATTCTCTCGGAATCTTTGTTTTTCCGATACTTCGAGAGGATAAAGCCGCGAGGTTGTCTCGCGGCGCCAGGGGTTTCCTCGCGGTCTTCAAGACAGGTGTGCCACCAATTCACGCGCCGCCCGCCCCCGGTGGCTCGATGCGTTCTTGATATCCGACGACAGTTCCGCTGCGGAACAATCGTGGGTCGGCACATAGAATACGGGATCGTATCCGAAACCGTTTTTGCCTCGCGGCGCGAAAAGGATGCGACCTTCCCAAGTACCATCGGCAATCACGGGGGTCGGATCGTCGGCATGTCTCATATACACCATGAGACATTTGAAATGGGCGCTGCGTTGTGATTCGGGCACATTGGCAAGCTCGTTCAACAGGCGCTCGAGATTTTTTTCATCGGTTGCCCCGTCGCCCGCGTAGCGTGCCGAATAGATGCCCGGTGCTCCGCCGAGCCGGTCCACCGCCAAACCGGAATCATCCCCGATGGCGGGCAGCCCGGAGACCGCCGCCGCATGGCGGGTCTTTATGATGGCATTCTCCACGAAGGTTGTCCCCGTCTCCTCCACGTCCTGCACGCCGAAATCGGATTGCGGTGCCAGGGTAATATCGAGTGGCGCGAGGAGTTCTCCCAGTTCCCGAAGTTTCCCAGGGTTACTGCTCGCCAGTACGACCGTTTTCATTGCCATGCTCCCATCGTTATTTTGTTTGATTTGATTTTGTCCCCTGTCGGGAACGCCCTTTGTGGCGTCCCGTGGGTTGGTGCAATCTTACGGAACGGCGGGGGCCTTTCCCTACACGCAACCGCAAATGAAAAACTCTTTCCGGCCGCTCCCGAGCGGGAGATCGGGAACCAGCGAAAGTCCTTTTTGGTTTCGGCCTGGTCGTGCCGAATCAGGCAAGATATATCTGCTCCAACGACCCGCGCGCCACATTACCCTTGGTATCCTCGGCCTCGATGTAGTAACGAACATGACCGGCGCCGACCGGGAGTTCGGCGGTGTAGTAGTTGGCAGTGACCACGGGTCCGGTTTGGGACGGATAAGGGCCGTGATCGCGCATGGGCATGGTTTGTTTGCCCTTGTCGGTACGCAGGATCAGATCGACCCGCGCGATCCCCGCGATATCGTGAATGAAGGTATGCACGGTGGCCTCGCGTGGCGCGTCGAGGAGGCAGCCTTGCCCCCATTTCTTGCCACCGGGATTCTCCGGAGTGACCCAGGGCGTGAAGACGGTCGGGGGGGTAGCATCCTTCCCGGAGGCCAACAGGGCATCGATATCCGCGGAGATCAGGGGATACGCGGCATTGGCGGCCTGGGTTACCTGGGCATCCCAGACGCTCTGGCCGGTCCAATACCAATAGCAGCTCGTCTCCGCCGTGAGCATGAGGCGCGACACCGGCTCGATATTCGGATTGGAAAGGCCGGCATCCTCCACGGAATGAACGATATTCTGCAGTGCCGTGAGGACCGCCCAGGAATTGAGATCGGGAGAATAAGCTTCGTTGTAGCGGCTGAACCACTTCATGAACTGGGGGTCTCCGTTGTCCGCGCCGCTCCAGGAACCCCCTTCGATGTGCACCGCCTTCTCCGGATCCGGTGGAAAGAGTTGCAGATAATCCCGGGTGGTGATCAGTTCGAAGCGCGGATCGCCCTGCAACCAACGCACCAGCTCGCCGGTGTTGTGACGGTAATAGCTTTCCGCACCGCCGCCATGATTATCGCCATCGGAATGGAGCAGGAAAAACGGCGGATGCGCAGGATCGAAGGTACCCGTGGCAACCACCTGATCGTAGACCTGCCCCAGTACATCCGGGTATTGCAGGGCCCCGAAGCCGCCGCGGGCATCCTCGTTGCCGATATAGCGCTCCGCCGGTATCGCGATGATCTTGTGCACCTTGCCATCCGGGTCCTCGTATCTCACGTATTCCGGTTTCAACAGGCTGGGCGCGATCTGGGAACCCACCCAGATATTGTGCAGCCACATCCAATCCTGTGCCGCGGGATTCTGTTGATCGGCCCGGTTCGGGGGCAGCATCCCCTCGTTAATGCCGTTGTAGGGGTAATCGCGGCAACTGCGAAAGCGATGAATCGAGTCGTACATCACCGCCGTCACCCCCGCCTCGTTCAAGGCCGGGATCATACGCACGTGGAACGCCGTCTCCGGCGGGAACAGCACCGTCGAGGCCTCGGTACCGAAGCTCTCCCGGACAAGGTCGCGATGCAGCCGGATCTGACGCACGATGTTGCGCGCCGGTGTCAGGGCCATCAGCGGATGGAAAAAACCAAAGGCGGCGATATCCATGCGGGGATTCCCGAGGGCCGTCTTCTCCCCGGCGATGGCCTGCAACTGCGCCGTCCAATCCCCGAACCGCCCGCCGCACAGGCCTTCCCTCTCGCAACGATCGATCTGCTCCACCAGCGAACCGCTCCAGCTGCACGAAAGCCCCGCGTGGGGCAGCCCGCCGTCCATGTATTGCCGCACCGCCGCCGGAACGAAATCCGTATAGGGACCCCCGCGCGAGCCGAAGATCTCCTCCTTTTCCCCATCCCAGAAATTCGGATCCGCAGCCTGATAATAGGGCTGGTGCATGTGCTTGTGGATGCCGAAATAGACCTTCGGTTCCGGATCGAATGTCCCCGGGGTAATGGCGGCCCGAGTGATGGCCGGCGTTGCGGCCCGCGTCACGGTTCCGGGCACCTTCGATTCGCCCTTCCTCGTCGCCGCGGCATCCAACTCGACCCGAAGCGAGCCGAACTCCTTGATCCAATCCTCGCCCCCGGCGCGCCGGAGTTCCGCCTTGCGGCATCCCTCCACCTGAACGGAAACCTTCCCCGCGCGCAGCACCCCGGCGGGAACATCGGCCACATATCGGATGCCCGATGGCGTACCCGATGCCGGCGACCCCTCGATGAGATCCCCCTTGACGATGTATTGTCCGTTCCGGGCGTGCAGGATCACCTGTGGAAAGGGGATCTCGCCATCGGCAAGAAACGTGATTTCGAACGCCGGATTGGTTCGCGAGGCGTCGCAGGTCACGGTCTCCGGCATATCGATCCGGATAATCTTGGTAAATACAGGGGTCATATCGATGCTCCTCGGATGGATCAAGGCACCTTTCTCATTTCTTGTTTTTCATGCACGTTCTTATGTTGCCCTTCAATGGAACTTCGCGACCCGGCGCCTCCGTGATTCGATTGATGATGGGTCGGCGAAGTGAGTGGCTAAAGAAAATAAATCGCATGAGGCCCCAGCGCGGCCGAGCCGCAACCAAAGAGAAAACTACCGTGGGAGACCGGTCCCTGAGCGAAGTCGAAGGGAACGGTCACAAAAAATCAAGAAATCCACACAAGAAATCCACCGACAGTAGTGCAGGAGAAAGAGATCATGCCTTCAGTCTATCCATGCCGACTCTGCGTTGTAAAGCCGCCGCTGCTCACAGCCGCTCACGGGTACCCGTGGCGCTGGTGCGGACCTCGGAGAAGATCGAGGCCGCTGGTATCGAAGATGTAGTCGGTGAAGCGCTTTCGGGTGCCTGCCATGTCCGGTGAAGCCAAGGTTGTCGCCAATGGCGATGAGCCTGCCATTGACATGGTATTGGAAGTCGAACCGGTTTCCTCAGCGCGACCACTGGCCGCAACCAAGCCAAATCCTGTTGCCGTCCCTGGCGTCCGGGTCCCGGCATGGACTGCCGGGACCCGGACGCCAGGGAGGGCAGAAACTACCCGTGAATTTTTATGAAATCACAATCGGTAAAACCCTTCGACCAACCACGAACATTCGCGCGGTTATGTCGATTGTCGAGGAGGAATTGCATAGGGGTCTCGGATGGCGGAGAGCCTCGCTGCCGTACTGGGGCCTGGCTCGCCTCGAAGTTGGGATGCTGGCCGTAATCGTTGGTGATAAGGCGCATGTTGTAGGAGTGGGTCCATCTAGAGCCGAGAGGTTTTCCTGTCAGGTCCGGTTTGACGGGCGCGGAGTTGTAGGTGCGGGTAAAGGTATAGTCGAGGCCCCGACCACGGATGGTGATGTCGGTCTCGTCGTGGTACATGTTGCCGGTGACGGTACTGACCGGATCGTGGAGGGGGTACGGATGAGGTTATCGTTGGCCAGGGCGTTGAGATTTTGGTTCCCACGCAGGCGCGTGGGAACCAGTGCGCCCGTGAAGGCGATACATTAGCAGGGTGAAAGTCCTTGCCGGAGTATGCCATGACTCCGTAGCTGAAAGTAACTGCGTCACTGCGAGGTGGGGTGGAGAGCAACTAGAAGCGAACAGGCAGTCCGTAGGATAACGAACCCGATTCGGTGGGGTGTTGTGGCGAGCCTTCTGGTTTATGGCGAAGCCTGAAACTCACCTTCCGCGTTGAGATGGCGGATAAAACGACGGTAGGACAACATTCTATGTTTGGGGACGGAATGTCAGGAAGGTGTATCGAGATAAGCGGGGAGACCTGTCGGGCAAGGTGATGCCAGACAGGAGTCAGAACCCTCATAGTACTGAAGGTGGAAAGCTGTCACTGAGGAAGGTAACGATATTGTGGCACCGTCGGGGAACTAGGCGGAAACAGAGAAGACAAATAGTTACCTAGGGTTCAATCTGGCTTCAAGGTAGGAACCCGAGCTTTAGTAGTCGATGCGCCATCGAAAAGCCTGGGAAGCAAAACCAGGAATAGGGAAGGGGGGTAGGAAGAAAGATACATGAAGTACATATGTGCAGCGTTCAAAAGCAACCTTGTACAGTGTTGGAAACAACTAAACATAAGGTAGGGGCCAGCATCTAGAAGTTGGTGAAGCACCTATGTGTACGGAACGTATGCCGGAAGCCCTGGTAACGGGGTGAAAGTAGGTAAATCAGTACCTGCTTCGCGAAATCAAGCTTGTCACCATCTATGAAGCTCGGTTAAGCGTACCGGTCTCGATGGAGAAACGATCGACTGGAGAGCCGTGTGCGGGAAAACCGCACGCACGGTTCGGAGGGAGGGGCGGGCTAAAACCCGTCTCTACCCCTATAAAAAAATCAATTACACGTCAACTTGAAAATGAGTTCAAATGAGTTCGAGAAGAAACTCGGCAACTGCCTCCAGGAGGCCTTCTCCTTCTGTAGGAGGATCGATACCTCCTCCTGGGCTAAGCGGTGCATTTGCAGCTGCTGACGCTGGCATAATTACGCCAGCGCCAGCTATTGCTATTGTCCCTCCTAGCTTAAGTTTAAGTTTGTTAGCGACGATGATCCGTATGGCAATTTTTGTTAGCTCCTTAAGGAAATTCTCTTCTGATCCCGCTTTCTTTACTTCATTTTCGAGTTGTTCCTCAGGCAGCTTACTTAGCTGATTTTTTATCTCGTCCGCTATTTCTTTGTTCGTTATTTCTTTACGTATCCTCTTAATCTCACTTTCACTTACGCTGTTCAATATCTCACTTGGTGATTTGCTCATAATCGCCTCCAGTATTATTTCGTCTGGTTCCCAAGCTTCAGACTGGCCTATCCCTCACCATTACTTCTCAAAGCACCGCCAAAACACTATTACTCGTTTTCCCCTCGCCCAGCTTGTTGATCGTCACCACACGAAACACCAACCGATTATTGCTTGGTTGTCCCGACACGGTACTATTCAGCTCCAGGGCGATCCAACCCTCGCTCCGGTCCGAAGAGGCAAGATTCCCGCGCCTGTTCGGGAGGCATCAATTGCGAGTTTAACTCCTTCCGCATAAAACTCCGCACATCCTCACTCTCTAGCGTTGCCCCCACTTCATCGAAAAGCCTCAGTGACCGCTGGAAGTGGTCTCTAGCCGTGGCTGGGTCTTTCCTATTCAGAGAGAGCAATCCAAAGCCGAAAAGAGATCTTGCCAACCCTTCCTTGTATCCTGATTTTTCACGGATAGTGAATGCTTGCTGGTAGTACTCTTCCGCCTTGCCAGTTTTTTTTCGAAGATTGGCTACAAGACCAAGATCGATGAGGGAGATCGCTATTCCTCTTTCGTCATCCAGTTCCTTGCCAATCATTGGCGCCCGCTGATGGTAATCCTTGGCTACTTCCAGCCTTCCCTCTGCAAGGGCAGCAGATCCAAGCTCGTTCAACCGCATCATTAAACTTTCCTTGTTCGCTATTCCCTGAACCGTCGGTTGTCGGATCACATAGAGAATTGCTGTAATGCTTACCGGTATTACCACCCCCATCCCTACGGCGAGTATTTTCTTGAGCGAGAGAGTCATCGTAACTGATCGTAGTACGGATTTCTATTTCTCGAATGCTCGACTTCATATCATGAACTTTCCGTTCATTAATCTTGTTCTCATGCGCCTTGCCTGGGAACAACGTAGATCAGGTGTGGTTGTTCGGCTCAATTGATCCTGATGTAGTAGTGCACGGCGATATTGGTCGGACGGGTTTCGCCGCTGGGATTGTCCAGCGTTTTTCCTCCCTTTTCCGTCTGATTACGATCTCCATGATGCCATAGACCACATGCCTCATCCGGATCGTGGGCTCCCACATACTCCGCGCAAACTTCTCCGGTTGCGCCAGCACCACGAGAGACATGTTCATGAGATCCAACATTATCTTTCTGAAGGACCCCGGCTTCCGTTCTCACGAACAAGCCATTATCTTTTTCACCAGGGTCCTTTTGCTCGTCGTCCACATCCTTGGACTCATCGGCATCGAACCGGTTCAACCCCCGCAAAAACACACCGCGCAGGTCCGGTGCCACATAGCGCGGAGAACCCGGAGCGTCCTTGGCCGGAATATGTTTCGCCAATTCCGAACCTTCGATATCCCGTCCATCGCACGGCGACCATTTATGCCGCTTGGGATCGAATGTCGGCTTGCCGCCGATTAGGATCACCTTATCGCCAGCGACCTTGGCGAATTTCTGCCATTCCAGCATCGACGCGACAATCGTCCCCACCGGCGAGGCATCGTTGGGTTCGGAATCGGTCACGAGGATCTCTATCCCTTGCCGACCTTGCAGGTCGATCTCGATGGTGACATCGGCTTTCGGGTCGGCCCTTTTGAAGATTTGGGTATAGTCGGTATAGCGATGGAAGATCGCGCCCCGCTCGAGGATGGTCGGTGTATGCATGACGCCGCCGATGACCGTCACTCCGGTGACCACGACGGAGACCGGATCGGTCTCCCGTTCCGGCAGATAAGTAAAGGTGATGGCGAAGATCTCGTTTTCCCGTCCCAGGATTCGGTAGGCGACGCCATTTTGTTTGTTGCCGACATTGGCCCGGCATTCCTTGCAGGTGATCTTGCAGCGATCCCATTTCGCCACGGTATCGGGGGCCAGCACCCGGGAGGCGAACGCCTCGAAATCCCGGCTGCCAAGGGGCAGGTTCGGGGAGGGTGAATATCTTGCCCGCAACTCGTCCAACAGACGCTTGGTTTCGGCATCCGCTTTTTCGGCCCGCAGGATGTCGCTCGCAATGGGCAGGGGAACGGGTGTGGGGCTATTGCCCGCATCCACATGGTTTTGCAACGTCTCGTGGGAATAGTTCAGTATCTTCCGAAGGTATTCTCGGTAGATGGACAGACTCTCGATGTGATAGGTATTTTTGATTTCCTGTTCGAGTTGCCTGTCGCAGTAATCGAGAGGGGCGCTGGCCCAGGAGAGGATGGGGAGAAGAAAGACGAGGAAGAGGAAGGCGATCTTTTTCATTGGGGTTCTCCGTTTGGGGGTCGAATGGAAAGATTCCCATTCGGCTCTGCCCAGGGCAGGTCTCGCTTCGCTCGAAATGATAGTGCTTTGTCATCCCGAGCAAGGCGAGGGATCTCGATGTGCTTCTACTGGTTTCCGACTCCAAGCTCGGGGACCCTTCTCAACCCCGGTTGCCTCGGATGATTTCGATGGCCGAGGTGGCCTGCATGAATTACGAGCCGTTCCGCAATGGGCGAAGCGCGGATAATCGCATTCGGTAGATATTCTTACGATGACCGATTCGTACGGCAAGGATCAGGCGCTTCTCCTCCTGGATCCTGCAGATTACTCGGTAATCCCCGATTCGGTAGCGCCAAAGCTTGATAGGGCCGGAAAGTGCCTTACCGGAATCGCATGGATTTGCGCCCTGGACTATTCGCTTATCCATGTAATCGATGATCCGGCGTGCTGACGATCCATCCATGTCACGAAGTTGTTTCAGTGCCGTATCGGTGTATCTAATCTCGGACATGTTAGCGTTTCGCGCCAAGACTGAAGCGGGGTGGGTCTTGGCGGGCCGCACTGGTTCTCTCGGAATTTTTATTTTTCCGATACCTCCAGACCAAGCGCAACCCTCACGTCGTGAGTGGAATGGGTTTTTTCCTGTCCTTCATCCACACGTTGCAATATCTCGGATGCAAGATAACTCTCCTCCATATCCTCTATTCCCTGCTCGATGATCTCTTGCAGAAACGACGCCATAGGGCGATCGGCCTTCTCCGCCAGGAGCACCAGTTTTTGTTCTATCTCCGGTTCGAATCGAATGGAAACTACCATGCTCGTTTTTACCCTTATCGATGATCCATTGTCACTTATCTGGATAACCTTTTCGACAAAAGGTCGAAGAATTTTTGGAAAAATATCGTAATCATTCAATTCCCCTCCCCGTTATTTAGCTGGTGCTGCTTGCCTGATTGCGATTGATCTTGATGTGACAGTACACGAGGACATTACTCAGTCCGGTTTCCTTGATTCCCAAACCGGACTTGGGAGCGAGCGAAATGTGGATTTTTATTTCCACATCATTTATTTAACCAGATCTCTAAAATTGCTCGTGTAAGATGAAAGATAACGTGCTTGGTAGGTAAGTGCGGAAAGCGTTTTAAACCTCCCTGACAATTTTCTTTTGATAAACCCAAATTCTGACAGAAAGGCCTTGATAAAAGTAATGACCAGCTCTTTTTCTTTACCGTCTTTGGTGAGTGATGCTTTATCGCAATACAGCATTATTTTGCTCTTCGTTGACATAATTCCTTTTGGGTCAGAAACAACAAAATATCCCCCTGAAACATCGTGATTATAATAATAATCGGTTAGTGGCTGCCATACTATGATCCCATCTCCTGCTTCTACCTTATTATCTTCAGAAGAACCGGATTCCAACAACTCTGTATAGTTTTCATACCCATCTACGGGTAAGAATTCTGCGTTTGATACCTTTTCTCTAATCTTCATAAAGTGCTCTTCAGCAGTAGAATTGTCATAGTAATGGATATGTCCCTTTTTAAATGGTACTGCTTGACCATTTTCCACAACCAATACCGTTTGTTCTTCATCAATGAGAGAGCAAATGGGGTAAAAAAAATTAGTAGGAGCATCCTCTTCAGAGTCGCTTTTCGCCATCGCAAACGCTGACAAGGGGGCAGCAAATATAGTTATGCCGTTGTCTTCCCTATTTTTGACAACTTTTCGCGCTATGTTTACTGTCTCTGGCCCACCGTTAGACTCGGCTAACACGTCTATAACGCTATCGTTTATCTTGCAGTCTTTCACTAATTTTCTGGCAGTAAGTAAAATACTTGTTTGAACAGATGCGGTGTAAAATTTAATTGGTGGAATACCACCATCTAATGAGCATAATTCTTCAAGCCTCTTTTTTGAGTCTTGGCGAGCATTCAAGAACTTCTTCTTATCTTTGCTAATCACAGATTGTATTTCATCTAATACAGTAACTGCATTCGTATTAGATAGAGCCCAATCAGAACGATGTGCGGGATTGGCCCCGATTTTTTTTGACTTCTCTATTAATGTTTCTTCATCTTTTTTAGCGAGACGAATCCCTTCATAAAATGAAGACTGGTTTTTTAGATGGGATTTTTCCAATTCCGTCAAAATTTTCCTAGCTGTTAGAAGAAATATATTTCTGTCCCAAAAGATACGTTTAATAACAAGAAATGGGGGCTTGAGCAAAACAGAATATATAAGCCTACTCCCTGATGCCGCAAACATAAGAAGCATAATTCCTTTTGCAACCATGAAAATGATATCCACGTGATTAGGAGTAGCTGTCTTGAAAACTTGCATAAATTTATCTAGCGGATTATTCCCTTGATAAATCTCCAGCAACATCCACATGAATAATATAACGAGAACCATAAAACTAAAGGCATCTACCAAAGTTAGATGAATAATCTGTTTTTCGCTCTTCGTTGCTGCCACTACTTTCAATAGGCTTATTTTCATGCCCGGTTCCCTATCTATTCATGGTCCAAGAAATCCAAACAACATGCCACCGAAATGGTGGTATGTTGTTCGAATTTATTACGATTATTACGCCATATGACCTTCAGCGTTCCTAGTGCCCAGAACGCTAAAGAGCCAAGCCAAAACACCGGCCAAACCTAGACCAATTATGGCTGAGGCAACAATCAGGTCGGTATTCTCTGTGACGTTCGCATAGATAGAAAGGGGAGTTCCAATAGCAATTCCTCCCGCGATCCCCATGAAGGCCCCCTTAGCACTGAGTCCGTTCCAGAACAGTGCCAATATGATGGGTATAAAAATAGAAGATGCCAATGCGCCATATACCAGAAATACCCATAACAACTTAGGTTGGAGTAATGCTATTCCAACACCGATAATTGCAAACGCCGTCATTCCAAGTCGCGCGACCAATACCGGATCCATTGATTTGAGACCATTGAACCTTGGTTTTATGTCATTTGTAGTCAACGAACCTATTGCGCAAAGTGCTGAATCCAGGGTTGAGGTTAATCCTGAGAATGCCATCAAAGAGAACAGAATCAAAGCCCATTTCGGTAGGAAATGATTAATTACCTCCGGACCGACCATTTGCGGATCGGATACCGATATATTTCCCGTCTGTGATTCAGCTGCCCCAATAAAACCAAGCAGCGATAGGGTTATGGGAACCAGCCCGAACAGCAATCCACCGAATATAAATATCTTTTTGATAGCATCCTTCTTGGCGGCAAATGCCCGCTGAGAAAACATTTGATCCGCTACCGGCCCGGAGATTAGACCAATTGTCATCGCTATCCCGAATGTATATGCCACCTGTAGATTGAAGACTGAATCATATTCTCCAGTTACCCCTCCAATACCCGTTAGTATCGTGTCGAGCCCCCCTGACTCAACGGTAACCCACGGCACGATCATAAAGGCAATGCCAAGTATCATTGCCATTTGTATAACGTCTGATAGAACACTGGCTCTTAAGCCCGAGATCAGAGAATAGGCAAGGGCTACACCGGCCATCATCAACACGCCCATAGTATATGGTATTCCTGACAATAAACTGATGAGAGTCGCGCCAGCTACGCAATTTATGATTATTGCACCCAGTTGATAGCCAAAGGTCACCAGCAATGAGGCGGAATGAGGAAGGTGTGTTTCTGGAAACTTGAATTTGAATATTTCTGAAACAGTGTATCCCTTTGGTAAGGTTTCTCTCAGCTTCAAGGCTATCGGTACAAAAACAAAGAAACATAGTATATTGGGAACAGTAAACCAGAAGATGCCCGGTAGTCCTTTCGTGAATGCCTGCAATGAACAAATAAATACAGCAGGCGCCCAAACCCAAGATACGGCAATGCTCAGTGAGCCATTTACCACACCCAATTTCCTCCGCATCAAGAGAAAATCGTCCATACTCGCTTGTCTTTCACGTAGCATATATACCAAAGTGATAAAGAACATGCCGTATAAAACAAAGATCAAATAGCCTTGTTGTGATGTCAACATTTTCCCTCTCCTAATTTCTCAAACATAACAAAGGTTTTTTTTATTCCTACCACGCTTTGCGTGGGGGCCTATTCAAATGCGAAGTATTCGGATTAGGGTTACAACACTGCCATTACCACATTACTCCCCGGACCTTCGCCTGCCTTGTTGATGGCGACCACGCAGTATTCCAGCTCCTTGCCCCGTGGCTGGCCCGCGAGCCTGATCTCCGTGGATATCGCCGTATCTTCACTCTTCCACTCCCCGTTGCCGCTCCGCTCCCGGCACAGGATCTTGTAGGCCGCCACCTTGCCGCCATCGGCGGGTTTTTCCCAGCGGAGTTCGATCCAGCCTTCTCCCTGTCCCGCATCCGCAAGGTCGACCACTCGGCCTGGAGGAGCCAACGACGTTTTTCCCTTACGCCCACCCCAGCCGATGGTCTTGAGCCTGGCATCGTCGAAATCCACCGCCATCTCCGCGTAACGGAGATTGGTCCTGATCTTGTCGGCGAGCGCCTGTAGGTTCTCCTGCTTGGCGGCGGTGGCCCGCTCGGCGGCAGCCTGGGCGGCGGAGGCAGCGTCCCTTTTGGCCACATAGGCGGTCAGTGCCTCATCCAGCGCAAGGGCCGTTACCGGTGGGGCCGGATAGATGTCGGAATTGGCCTTGAGCCCGGCGGACATCTCCTGACCGAGGATGAAGATCTTGCTCTCTTCCGAGGGGAAAGTAGCCATAGCTATTTATAACTCCATGAGTTTTATGGTGTTTTTTTGAATCTACCTGGTGTGGATCACCGTTTCCGAGCGGTGAAATGTCGCATTTCAGGTTTCGAATACGACATTCGAAGCTTCGATGATGATATTCGAAGCTTCGATTATGGCATTTCAAGCTTGAAGTGTCGCATTCGAAGCCTTGATCGTGGCATTCCAAGCCTCGAGTGCCGCATTCCAAGCTTCGAACGCGATAGTCGAAGCTTGAAACAGGGTGTTCGAAGCCTCGAGTACGATACCTTGAGCTTGGAACGAGATAGTCGACACTCCTTTCATCGATCCCATGGAAGAGGACGTCTGCTCGAATAATCTTCGGGGGGATCTCCAGGCGGGAGGCAGGCGACACCCTAACCCGGCAAAGCCGGAACCGAAATTCCATCGCATGGAGGACATGTCAGCGCTTCGCGCCAAGACTGAAGCGGGGTGGGTCTTGGCGGGCGCACTGGTTCTCTCGGGATTTTTGTTTTTCCGATACCTTATTAAGGAGATGTCATCTCGACCGGAGGGAGAGATCTTGTGCATTTGGAGTTTTTCAAGCCAGAAGATTTTTCGCTACGCTCGAAATGACAGATCAAAACTTCGTTGCCATCCCTGGCGGAATGACGGGAGTGGTTTGAACAAATATACCGATGGCACCATCTCCGTCACCCCGACATGAACGCCAAGATTCGTAGAAAATTACCCACGAATTTTTCTGAAGAGCCAAAATTTTTTCGATCGTTTTGTTCGAGATCTTCCGGGTAACCGACGAACGGAGCATGGGAAGGAAGACAAGGGATCGTGGGTCGGCAGCCGCTGGCGGGCGAAACCTTCCTCGCCGGGTTACAGCTTTTTAGCGACGCGCTCGGCGCATTCTCTCGCGGCATGGAAGCAGGATTCGATGGACGCGCCGCGCAGGTAGTCCCCGGCGAGCGCCAGACCGGAAACCCTGGTTTCCCATGCTTCGATCTCCCGGAGCAGTCGATGGTGATAGGGCGAATAGCCACACAACCCCAATGGGAGGTGTCGGTAGACGTAGTCGATGCGCTCCCGGGCACTCACCGGGAAAAAGCGACTCAGCGTCTCTTCCGCCCGTTTCAGCGTCTCTTCGGGGGGGGTCGAGGGGTCGATGGTTCGCGCTCGTTTCCCGCTCAGGGTGTACCGGACCGTCCGCGGGTCCTCCTTGCCATAGCAGCCCGCATTGCTGAGCGGGGTGTCTTTACCGAAAACGATGGCACGGATATCGGGGTCGAAGATGGGTCGCGAGTAACGGGCAACGATCAACGTGACGGGGTGATAAACGACTTTTTGCAGCGCGTCGGCGATGGGTTCATCGGCCAGGAGCCGCGCGCCGAGCGGCGCCGGCAGCGCCAGGACCACGAGGTCGTAGTCGCGAGATTCCGTTTTTCCATCCCGCAGCATCTCCACCCCGGTGATCCGCCCCGGTCGCCCCAGCAGTCGTACCACTCGCGTGTTCAAAACCGTGGAAACCGTCTGCTCGAAGCGCCCCAGCAGCTCCGCCATGCCGTGGGTGAGCTGGTCGTAGCGATCCAGCACCATCTTGAGATTGGAGCCCAGGTTGCCGAGGTGGTATTCCTCCGGCTCCGCCCCGTTCATCCGGAGCGTGATCGGCCGCAGGAAACCATCGACACAACGCCCGCCAAACCAATGGGAAAGGGGGTGATGGTCCTTCCGCTCGGCGATTTCACTGAATCGGGGGCCTCCGAGGAGCCCCTCGGCGGGGTTGTGGCGCACCAGCCCGGCGAGTGACAGCAGGCGCCCAAAATCCTCGAGTCCCACCAGGCGAAGCAGGTGATATAGGGATTTCAGTCTCTTCTGTGAATCGATGGTGTGAAGCGCCCCATTGCGAATGGTAGAGGAATTGATGCCGAAGAATTCCAGCGGCAAGGAGCCGTGGTCCGCGATGAATTGGCGAAAGAGTGTGTAGCGGCGCCCGATGTTCTTGCCACCGATGTCTATCGTTCTATCCTGAAGGCGCGCGGAGCCCGCGCGGCCCCCCAGACTGGAGGCGGCCTCGATGAGTTCCGGCTCGTAACCCATTCGCTTGAGGAAGTACGCCGTGGCGACGCCGGAAACCCCTCCGCCAACCACGGCGATGCGGGCCTGTGGACGATAATCAACCATTGGTTTTTTTCTCCGCCGGGGGCAGGTTCGCCTGCTCGCTTACCAGGGCCGATCTCCCTACGGCCTCCGCCGCGTCGACGAAGGAGAGCTCCCCTTCGATCCGGCCGATCTCCCGCTTGCCCTGCTTGAAGGAGACGACCACATGGGTTCGAAAGGCCTCTTCCGCGGGGGCCGGGGAATCGCATGAACAGGCGATCCGAATCGGGCGTTTCGGATCGGCGAAACGGCTAAAGCGAATCTCCCCCCGCCGCAGGTCCCCGTAACTACCTTCCAGCGCGGGGTAGCGGCGCCTGGCCGAGAAAACCGCGGCCTGCTTTCCCGCTTCCAGCAGCATCATGCCGGGCACGTGAGTATTCTCGTGTTCGAAAAAGTAGGGGTGATTTCGGTCCACGACCATGAAGAACGACGTAATCTCCACTTCCTCCCGCTGCTCCGCGGGGGCAAGGCCGATCAGCACGTTGCGCAGATCCTGTACCCGGACATCTTCATCCTCGGGATCGAGGCCGATCAGCACGTTGTGGGGACTTCGCACCTGGACCTCCTCGGCCGTCAGGGGATGAACCGGTATCGTCGGCGTATCCGACGACCGTTTGGTCCGAGATGTCATGTTTCGGGAAACGGTCAGGAAAGCGGATTCACCGATGAGAAATTCCCCGTGCCGACCCACGAACCTGGTACGCGTTGTGCACTTCATCTTCCCATCGCCTCGCTCGGCCGTTTCCCGCACACTGGTGAAAAGCTCGAATGGGCCCGGATGCTCCACCACGAAGGGGGTTGGCCGGGAGAAATGCCAGTCGATTACGGAGATAATGAAACCGGCGTCCAGCGGAATATCGAAGAACTTATGGGATAGCGCAATGACCTTTTGTCGCCCCACCTCGATGAGGTAGCCACTGGCACTCAATCCCGTGGGCGTATCGTTGTAGGTGCCATGATGAACGGGAAAATTCGCCAGCGCCCGAAACTCCCGGGCACCGATTCGGCTTGGTTCCTCGATGAATACGTTCTCCGGATTCGACTTGTGGACCAATCCGCGATCCACCAATGGCGTGGTATTGCTGGAATTTCCAGGTTTTACTTGCATGAAGAAATCCTCGACTTTCTCGTTATCTGGTTCTCGCGCGGCGCGTGGGAATGAGACGTTGGGGGTTCTTTTCTCGTTTTCGCGTTCCCTCCATCACAATCCACAGCAATAAAGCCGACGTTGCGGCTCATCGAAGTCGTTGCCGTTCCCCCAACATGCCTCTGACTTTCCCGGCTGGGCCAAACCCACGGCGAATTTCCCGTCCGGGCATCTGGGCTCGCAAGCTCCAAGCGGTCCAGCCGCAATTGGACTCTACTTACCACTTGTTATTTCCGGCGACGATATCTCCCGATTGGTCGATCCAAGATTCTCACCAGGCAGCAACCTTTCTATTTCCGCAGCATTTTACCGGAGCCATTTGGTCCCGCCACCACAATCAATCGGGGGTTTGGTGTTTCTTTCACGGCGGCAGTCACGATGGGTGTATCACCCTGTATGTTAACGTATTCCGAGTGGCGGCCTTCCGGATCGTTTCCCGTAACCTGTCACAATGCTGCGCCATCACCTCTCTCTTCTTCCTGCGGGCCTCTTCCCCGGCCTCTTTGATTAGAGCGAGAAGTTGCTCCTCGCCCGTTTCGATATCCTTTGCGTTCTGTTTGAATTTCTTTTCCATGCTAGTAAAACCATTTGTGTGTCATAGCAAGGTGAATATCTCCGAGATCCCTCAATCGAACCCGGCGTTCTTCGTCCCACCATCTCCTCGATGCCGGCGTGGATATGCGCTACGTGCAGAAACTGCTTGGCCATCAATCGATTACCACCACGGGGATCTACACGCACGTCGACAAGAGCAGGTTGAAGGAATTGATCAGGAGTGATTTTGCGCGAGGGTAGGAGTGATAACTGAGAATTATG
>CAZSVE010000011.1:0-52646 GCA_964610175.1 uncultured Thiotrichales bacterium | reverse complement strand
AACTTGATTAACGAGGGGGTTGACTTTGGACGGCCTCATAGAAGGATGGGGTGAGCTTGCGAACCCCAACACAGGGGGTTCGCAAGGCGGTTTGTTGGGGTTCGTTCCTCACCCCCAACCTTACGGCCCTGATTCCTCCGTCTGTCGGGAACGAGCGGCGCCACGCCCCTTGAGCCGCAGCGACACCACGATGAGATCCTGGAGCTCGCGGGGCGCACCCGGGTGCGCCCCGCGGCAATCTCGGCCAGCGTGCTGAACGAGCCCGGATAGACGAACACCGGCAGGCCCTGCTGTTGCAAACAGGCGAACACGGCGAACTCTTCCAGGAAGTAGTCCACGGAGCGACGGATGCTTTCTTCCGGGCCAAGATAGGTGGAGCGGCCGCGATAGTAGGCGTGGCTGAACGACTCGACGGACTCGCTGAACGGGATGTCGGTCTTGAACAGGTGAACGAGATCGCGATGGTAGTCGTGATATGCCGGGCGTTGCTGGATCTCGCCACAGGTCACGAACGAGAACTCGGTCTGTTCGCGCCAGCGCTCGAACACGCGCCGTTCCCGGTGGATGAACTCGCGGCCGAGAGCGAGCGCCTCAATCAGCGCAACCTCGGGCGCGAGCCCTTGCGTGACCTCGAGGGTGATCCTATGGATCGTGTCGCCGATGAGCACCGTGCAGTATGGAAAGCGCCGCCCGATCCATTGGACAATTCCAGCCAGCTTCGGCCGGGCGAAGTTGCGGTTCTGCAGGCTTACACCGAGAAAGCAACGGTCGAGGCGCTCGAAGGTGTTGCGCTCGGAGTGCGGAGAAACGCGATCGACCTTCGCCTTGTAACGGTTGGACCACGCCGAGTCCATGTCATGGGTTTTCATCCAACCTCCCAACCAAAGAGACTGATGTACTTGACCTCTACTCGCGCTTCATTCGAGCCAATGGCCCTTCTCTCAAACAAACCCCGTTATCCGGTGGTGCTTGACCCAGTAATAAAAAGCGATGCAACGGAAAATAAACGCGGTTCGATTTTCGTCCAGCGTTTCATCACAAAGGGCCGTCAACCGAGGCACGTCCAGGAATTCTTCGTAGAATTCCTCGCCGCCCCTGCGCAAAATGGCCCTCAACTCCCTTTTGTATATACTCGATACATAGCGGGGGAATGGCGTGCCGGACTTTTTTCGCAGCCGGATCTCTTCCGGGAGGAGTCCCTTCGCACAGTGGCGCAGCCAGCTTTTTACCCTATTGCCTCGGAATGCCGCTCCCTCGTCCCTGAATGCAATGGAAGGATGGACCTGGGCGGCCGCGTCCAAAAGCTCCACGTCCGCGAAGGGGACGCGGATCTCCAGGGAAAAATGCATGCTGTGGAGGTCGTTGTTATGCAGCAATCTGGGCAGGATGAATTTGATCCAGAAGTAATTCGCCGCCAGCATATTTTCGGCGCGGGATCTGCCGAATTCATATCCACCCTGTTGGACCTTTTTTTCGTATTTTCGGGCGAAGTACCCTACCGGATCATGAATCCCGGCGCCGTGGACAATGGAATTGTAGAAAAGCGCATCCATGATGTTTTTCATGCTCGCGGAGGTTTTTCTATTCAACAGGAAGTGATACCCGTAGTGGGTTTCATCGGCGACCTCGCCTACCGCGATGGTTTTTTGGTCCCGTGCGGCCCTTTCGTAGAGCCGGTGGAGCGAGGTCTCCTCTTCCAGGACCGGAATCAGCTCGTTGGCAAGCGCCGCTTCTTCGATATGCCGCGAGTCTCGAAGCCGATCGATGGGCACCAGATAATGGGGGACGCCGAATGTTCTCGCTGCGCGCACCGCGTAGGGGACATCATCGGCCACGGCCCATAGTGATTCCCTGTCTTCGGCAAAACGGTCCCGCCCGTGGATGTCGATGGTGTAGGCATTCCCCCTGCCCGTATGCCCATAGCCCAACCGGGTCACCAGGGCGGAATCGATGCCGCCGCTCAGCAGGTAGCCCACCGGAACATCGGATACCATGCTTCTCTGAACGGCGTTTTCCAGGAAAGGATGTAGATCGGGGGGCGGGGCGTTGGCCACGGGATGGGGATTGTAATCGGCCCAGAACTCGCTCGTGACGCCTTCCCGCGAGACTTGCAGATATTGCCCCGGTTGCAGGTAATGGATGTCCGCGAACATGCTGTGGGTTACGCCGCTGCAATAGGGAGCAACGAAATATTCCAGAATAGACAATCTGTCTCCCCGAACGGCGGACCCCTGAGTGGTGGACGGGGTGGTGGCCCCCTGGGTGATGGACGGGGTGGCAGCCCCTCGGGTGATAGCCAAAACGCGCGCTTCCGAGGCGAACCGGAAATTCCCTTTATTCATCCACGCCACGGGTTTGATACCGAGCAGATCGCGCGCCAGCCAGCCCTTTTCCTCCCGCGTGTCCCAAACGAAAAAGGCAAACATGCCGTTCAGCCGTGTCAGGCATCGCCGCCCCCATTGGACCCAGGCGGCCAGCACCACCTCCGTGTCGCAATCGGTCCTGAAATCCCAGGAAGCCCGGAGATCGCGCCGCAGTTCCCGAAAGTTATAGACCTCTCCGTTGTAGACGATCCAATATCGCCCATCGGGACTGCATAGGGGTTGGGAACCGCGCGCGGGATCGAGGATGGATAGACGTGTGTGGGCCAATCCGGCATGGGCCAGTATCCGCAGGCCCTGCCCGTCCGGGCCACGGTGGCGCAAGGCGGCCTGCATCTGCTCGAGAGTATCCCGATCCATGGGTTTTTCGTAATCGATGATTCCGGAGATACCGCACATTGCTATTTTATTACAGTCGGTTGCGGGTCGGAGCGCATCGATTTCGTTGTAGTCGGTTATGGGTAGAAGGGCATTGACTTTGCCGCGAGATGTAGCGGTGAATATTGTAATATGGGGGTTTTGTCTTTATTTTCTTTCGCGGCTCCGAATTTGATTTGCATTATCATCTTGCTACAATCTACAGTGATTCCAGTTATATTGTTGAATATCAAGCCATAAGGTTTCTCTGGAAGATTTTCAGGAAAAGGGTTGCGTTGCGCGTCGTCTCTTCAGGTAATAGTGACGTACTTTCATGGAGAAAGATTACGTTGTGTGCAGGTATCGGAAAAACAAAGACCTCGAGAGAACCGGTGCGTATGCCTGGACCCATCCCGCTTCAGTCCTGGCGCGAAGCGCTAACATGTTCCTTGAATTACCTCGAAGGCGAGAGAGGAGGGGAGTGTGAGCATTGCTCCATGCCACGGTGCCTTCCCACCCACGCAACGGCACCTTCACTGCAGTGCCGATACGAGCGGAACGGCAACTAATCTGTTTATTTCCCGCTCGGCATTCCCAAATGAGTCAGGTTTTACGAAACGCCGGTCTTGCTTTACCGATGCCGGGTCGTGCTTTGTCGATTCGAGGCGAAGCTTCGCTAGTTGTCCATGTCGGAATCCTGTAGCAGGCGTCCGAGAGGCTGGTTTCAAATAGGTCTCCGTTATATCACGGGTAAATAGAATCATGACAATGTCTGTATTTCGAAAAATGGTGATCGGGTTGTGTGTGTTTGCATCGATGGGGAATGTCGTCAACGCGATTGACAACGCCGATGATTTGCAGGGTATTCGAGAGCTTGCGGAGGCGGGAAGTTACCAGGAAGCCATGCAAAAACTGGATGCTTATCTGGACAGGAACACGAGTGAGGATCGAAATGCCCAAGGGCGTTTTTTGAAGGGTATTCTTTTGTCGGATCAGGAACGGTTCGATGATGCAATCGGAGTATTCGTATCCCTTACCGAAGACTATCCGAAATTGCCTGAACCGTATAATAATCTTGCGGTGCTGTACGCGGGTCTCGGTCAATATCTAAAGGCGCGTGATGCATTGTTGATTGCGATAAAGACTCACCCGAGTTATGCCACAGCCCATGAGAACCTGGGTGATATCTATGCCATGATGGCCACCGAGGCGTACAAGAAGGCCTTGGTACTCGACGAGGGGAACAAATCGGCGGAAACCAAGCTTGCCATGATACGGGACCTGTTTCCGAAGCAGGCCGTGAATACCACTGCCGATCTTGTCGTCGATGAGGGAGGGGATCTGCCCGCGCGGGAGAGCATGGCTGGCACGGTGAGTAAGTTCGAGGCCCCCATCTCATCGGCGTCTTCCATCGCTCAAGAACCTTCTTTGCCTGCATCACCGAGGGTGCAGGGGGAAGATGTGGAGGCCGATATAGTCGCCACTCTCGAAGAGTGGGCCAAGGCGTGGTCGAATAAAAGTCTGAAGGGCTATCTGGGGTTCTATGCACCGACCTTCATGCCAGCCGATGGCAGGTCGATGTCTTCATGGAAGGCACTACGAAAGAAAAGAATCTCATCTCCGAAGTTCATTTCCGTTGAAATCTCGGAGCCACGCGTCATTATGTTGGAAAACAACAAGGCGCAGGTCCGCTTTACGCAAAAGTACCGATCCAATACCTACCAGGATACCGTGCGCAAGGTAATCGAAATGATCGACATAGATGATAAGTGGCGTTTCGTTCGTGAAGAAACCAATTAAAAAGCCTGCGTTCGATACAATGGTGTTTCGAGTCGTATTTTTTTGCCGAAATCAATGGTGTCCAAATACTCGCAGGGATATCCGATTGTCGAAGGGGAATTGCCAATCTGAAAAGTACCAGTAAACAGCACCTTCAGCGTCATCAGGATTCTTACGGTAATTCCACATGATAAGGCGCGTCTTTTATCCATGCCTTATTTCACTGGTCTTTATTTCGGCCTTCCTATGTAGTTCGATTCCCGAACCCGTCATAGCCTTGACCCTTACGCTGGATACGCAGTTCGATACCGATTTTTCTTATCGGCGGCATGACGATCTATCGCGGACAACCGAGAAAATTCTTATGGATTCGTTGGTTGCGATTCGTGATCACCGAATGGATGTCGCTCTGCACAGGATGGAAACACTCATCAAAGCACACCCCGAATTTCGCCTGGCACAACTGATCTATGGGGATTTGTTGCTATCCAAGGATCGTCCGATTACAGGCATTGGAAACTATCCCGGTGCACCGCTGGATGATGTTATCGGGCTTAGAGAAGAGGCGCGCCAGCGTTTCAAGCATCACCTATCCTTTCCCGGGTCGACCGCTTTCCCCGAATATATCGTTCGCTTACCTGGAGATTTGGTATGGGTGGTCGTAGTGGATATCAGTAAATCTCGTCTCTATCTATACGAAAACCATGGCAAAGGAATTTATTTGCGTGGTGATTACTATGTGTCCGTTGGTAAAAATGGGTCCCCCAAGCGCTTCGAAGGTGACAAAAAGACACCCATAGGCGTCTATGCTACCACCAATAGTATTCCTCTTGAGACGTTACCCGATCGCTATGGGGTTGGTGCCTTTCCGATAAATTATCCGAATGAATGGGATAAGCAACTTGGCCGCACGGGAGATGGCATTTGGATCCACGGGGTTCCCAAAGACACGTATAGTCGAACACCTCGAGCCAGCGACGGTTGCATTGCCGTCGCGAATACAGATCTGCTTTCGATGAAAGATATACTTGCCACTCCTAATACGCCGGTTATCCTTGCCAAAGGCATATCATGGATCGAACCTGAAGAGGTAGTTGCCCGCCGCGATCGATTCGAAGAACGATTCAATCGTTGGCGGCGTAGTTGGGAGAGTTTGAATCACCGAAAATACGCTGAATACTATTCCCATGACTTCCAAAATGGGGTCCAGGATTACACCTCGTGGCTTCGGCATAAACGGCGCGTCAATGCAGGAAAACGTTACATCCAGGTTAGGGTATCGAATTTGAGTATTTTCGGTTACCCGGGTGAACGTAACATGCTCGTCGTTACCTTCGACCAGGATTATCGAAGCGATAACTTCGGTAGCCGCAGCAAGAAACGTCAATACTGGCGCCAGGAAAAAGCCCCTCATACAAACGATGGCGTTTGGCGAATCGTCTATGAGAACGTACTTTGAGAACATACTTTCTCGAATCCAATGACAGCTAAAACCTTATATGACAAACTGTGGTCCGACCATGTGGTGCGAACGGAGACGGATGGCACCGTACTCCTATATATCGATCGGCATTTCTTGCACGAAGTGACGTCGCCACAAGCATTCCAGGGACTCAAGATCGAGAATCGACCCGCGTGGCGCGAAGATACAAGTCTTGCCGTCGCCGATCATAATGTTCCAACGACGGATCGAGCCGCGGGCATAAAAGATCCGGTTTCCCGCCTTCAGGTGGAAACCCTTGTCGGGAATTGTTTGGATTTCAAGATCCAATTGTTCGGTATGCGCGATCCTCGTCAAGGCATCGTACATGTCATCGGTCCGGAGCAGGGCGCCACATTGCCCGGTATGACCATTGTATGCGGGGACTCACATACATCCACCCATGGTGCCCTTGGTGCGCTTGCCTTTGGTATCGGTACTTCCGATGTGGAGCACGTGCTCGCTACCCAATGTCTCCCCCAGAAAAAATCCAAGAGCATGCTCATATCCATCGATGGCGCATTGCAACCGGGTGTTTCGGCCAAGGATGCGATTTTGACCATCATCGGCAAGATAGGAACCGCCGGTGCCACAGGCTATACCATCGAATTTGGTGGCGACGTAATCCGTTCTCTCTCTATCGAAGGGAGGATGGCGATGTGCAATATGGCTATCGAGGCCGGTGCCCGAACTGGATTGGTAGCCGTAGACGAAAATACTATCGACTATGTGCGAGGGCGTCCCTTTGCGCCCACGGGAAAACATTGGGAACAGGCACAACAGGCATGGCGGCAGCTTCGCAGCGACCCCAGCGCGGTATTCGACCGCGTCGAACGATTCGACGGAAATACCATCGTACCCATGGTTACCTGGGGCACCTCGCCAGAGATGGTCATTCCGATTACGGGAAAAGTACCGGATCCGGCGGACGAACAGGAGGAGACCAAGAGAATCGGTATGGAACGAGCCCTTTCCTATATGGACCTTGCGCCAGATACCCCCATGGCCCAGATAGCCCTCGATAAAGTCTTCATCGGATCATGCACCAATGCGCGCATCGAAGACCTCCGCGCGGTCGCCGATGTGGTACGTGGACTCAAGATCGCCAATAACATCAAGCTTGCACTCGTGGTCTCAGGTTCCGGTCTTGTCAAAACACAAGCGGAAGAAGAGGGCTTGGCAAAGGTATTCACCGAAGCGGGATTCCAATGGCGTGAACCCGGTTGTTCCCTGTGCCTCGCCATGAACGCGGATCGGTTGGAACCCGGAGAACGTTGTGCATCCACCTCCAACCGTAATTTCGAGGGCCGTCAGGGACGAGGCGGGCGCACCCATTTGGCAAGCCCTACCATGGTTGCGGCAGCAGCAATTGCCGGACATTTCGTGGATGTGCGGGAGATGCAAAATTCCTAGCAGGTCTATGGGATGCATGCTAATGTATAAATGTTTTTTGCATGCAAATTCTCTTTCTCTGGGAGAAGTGACGAGATGTCGACGTATTGGAAATCTTTTTGAAGCCCCCAAAATTTTAGAAACTTGATCCAAGGCAAACTATAGTCGAATCGCCTCATTGACCAAGAGACAGTTATTAGGCAAAATGTTGCGCTGCAATGAGGAAGCTTGTTTATGTATTATTTACGACGGTACCGGATAAAAGATTAATGTTTTCCCAGGAGTTTCACCGATGCTGACGATGAGAGACCGTATTAAGGAGCTTCGTGAGAAGCATCGCGCCCTGCATGAGATGGGCGGTGCGAATAAGGTCGCGAAGCAGCATGCCGCAGGTAAACTTACTGCTCGTGAGCGTATTGCGGATTTGGTGGATCCGGGAAGCTTTCATGAGCTTATGGCCTACGCCGAGCATCGTGCTACTTTATTTGGCATGGATGGTAGACACTTTCCCGCCGAGGCCGTAATCACTGGAAGTGGAACTATCGACGGCCGGGGTGTACATATCGCCAGTCACGATTTCACGGTGGCCGGGGGATCCGCCGGAGAGGTTCATTGCGATAAGATCGTCGAGATGATGAAGGCGGCCATGAAGACCGGCACGCCCATGATAGTTATCAACGATTCGGCCGGAGCGCGGGTCCAAGAAGGCATTGATGCCTTGGCTGCCTATGGACGGATCTTCTACCATAACACCCTGGCGTCTGGAGTTATTCCTCAGATTGCCCTGATTTGCGGTCCATGCGCCGGAGGAGCGGTTTACAGTCCAGCGCTTACCGACTTTATCATCCAGACTAAAGCCGCCCGCATGTTCATCACGGGCCCCGAGGTAATCAAACAGGTAACGGGCGAGGATATCACCCAGGAAGCGCTCGGTGGACCAGATGCCCATATGCGTAAGTCCGGAGTGATTCATTTTGTGGCCGATGACGATCATGATGCCTTGCGCATCTGCAAAAGGCTGCTTTCCTTTTTACCCTCCAACAATATCGAAGCCGGTCACAGAGAGCCATTCGATGAGGTTGTTGAGCTTGATGAAGTCTTGAATACCATTTTGCCCGAAGATTCCAAAAAGCCCTACGATATACGGGATGTAATTAAGCGTGTTGTGGATCATGCCGATTTCATGGAGGTGCAGGAGCGTTTCGCCGAAAATATCGTTATTGGTTTTGCCAGGATTATGGGGCGCACCGTTGGTATTATCGCAAATCAACCTAAATTCATGGCAGGATGTGTCGATATCAATAGCTCGGATAAGGCTGCGCGTTTCATTCGATTCTGTAATGCATTCAATATTCCCGTTGTAACTTTCGTCGATGTTCCTGGTTTCCTGCCCGGTGTACATCAGGAATATGGTGGTATCATCCGCCACGGTGCGAAGATGTTATTCGCCTATTCACAGTGTACGGTGCCGAAAATCACGGTAATTATACGCAAGGCATATGGCGGATCCTATCTCGCCATGTGCGGAAAAGATCTCGGTGCGGATCGTGTAGCGGCATGGCCAAGTGCGGAAGTGGCAGTAATGGGAGCAGAGGGTGCCGCGAGTATTGTTTTCCGCAAAGAGATCGAGGAAGCCGAAGACTCGGAAGGTAGGCGCAAAGAACTTATTGAGCACTATCGTGCACAATTCGCCACTCCATATGTAGCAGCGGCACGAAGGTTGGTGGATGATGTGATCGAGCCGGCAGAGACACGTCTCTTCCTGGCTCAATCGTTGGAAGCACTCATTAGCAAGCGTGAGACCAGGCCCGCCAAGAAACACGGGAATATCCCCCTATAGAATCTTTGATTTTCCCATTATCATTCCAGCGGGTAATGTTCTCGGCGTGATAGATTTATGTCCTCGCGTAAGTAGAGTATGAGGTAGTAATAAGATCATGTCTGAAATGCAACAAGGCTTGAGCCTTGCGGTTGTTGGGGTAGCTGCTGTTTTTGCGGCGCTTATCGTAACAGGTTTTGTAATCATAATTATCAGTCGGCTAACCCAGGATAAGCCTGCTGTTCCTGCGGCCAAGGCTATACCACTACCCGATGTAGCGTACGCAGGTATCGATAAACATGTTCTTGTGTTACTTGCCGCAGCTGCAACAGTGGCTATCAAGCGACCTGTTCGAATACGTCGGGTGCGATTCGTTAGTCATCGAAATGTGTTGGCAACCTGGGCAGCCGCCGGGCGATCCGATCATACGCAGGAATCTCTTTAAGAATTCAACAATTCGGTAAATCATTCCTTTTATTTCAATTTTACTCTCATGAGAAACGGTAGCCATGAAACTTAGGATTACACTTGACGGCGTTACCTACGATCTCGATGTCGAATTTATTGATGAGGGTGGTTCTGCTCTGCCTTCAGGGGCGTCTGGTCCTGCTCCAAAACTACCATCGACTGCACCTGCTGCACCTGCTGCACCTGCTGCTGCGACGAAACAAGCCCCCTCTAAAGCAGGGTCATCTGGCGACAATGGTGAGAAAACCATTTCTAGCCCCCTTTCCGGTACAGTATTCAAGGTCTTAAGCAAAGTTGGAGATGTTGTCGAGGCTAATCAGGATTTACTGATTCTGGAAGCCATGAAGATGGAAACCAATGTTGTTTCTACCATGGCAGGAACGATCAAGAATATCGCGGTTGCAGAGGGAGATGCTGTCAGTCAGGGACAGCTTTTGATCGAGTTCGAGTAGTGCTACCGTAAAAATCCAGTATGCGTCTAATGGAATGTACGCAAAGAAATGATCCTGCGCCTGAGTTTAAGCTTGAGTCCTAGCAAGTTATGCGTCGTAAATTCCTGCTACGGAAATCCTGACCCAAAGTACAATATGAAGACTGTTAAGCGGAACACGTGAGGGTGGGGATAAAACCAAGTTGTTATCAATGCTGGCCGACAATGCGTTCTTTTTTGTCTGCCAACGTGTAGTCACGGGGACGCGACGTTCATGTACGATACCGTTATAAATTTCCTCAATCAATCCGGCTTTGGTCAGTTCCAATGGGGAAACGGAGTAATGATCCTGATCGGTTTCCTCTTTATCTATTTGGCTATCGCGAAGCGATTCGAGCCGTTGCTGCTTGTTCCCATCGGTTTCGGGATTCTCGTCGGTAACATCCCCTATGACACACGCTCGTTGAGCCTCGGTGTATATGATGGTCCTACTAGTGAAGCCGATCTCCATTATTATAAGGTTGTCAAAAAAGAACTCCAAGGAGCCATTATTCCCCTGGAGTCCAGTATACCTTATCACAACAGTCAGGAAGGGAAGCTTGCTGTCGAAAATGGAAATGACGAAGCGATTATCGTCAATGAGCATACCAAGCTTACCTACCAGGGGGAGATCAAAAGCCCTTCCATTATCGATATGGGACAGGGTCGATATGTTTTTGCGGAAAAACAGGCACCGGATAACCGCTATCCTGTAATTATTCAACCGGAGAACCAGGATGTTCGGAATGCTGGATTTTTCTACTTGATCTTTCAAGGGGTAGCACTGGGGATATTTCCACCTCTTATCTTTCTGGGAGTTGGTGCACTCACGGATTTTGGTCCGATGTTGAGTAATCCGCGAACTCTTCTTTTGGGGGCATCCGCCCAGATTGGCATCTTTGGTGCATTGTTGGGTGCCTTGTTGATCGGTTTCGATATAAAAGAAGCCGCTTCCATTGGCATCATCGGGGGAGCCGATGGGCCTACTTCCATCTTTGTGTGTACGGCCCTCGCCCCGGATCTGTTAGGTGCAGTGGCATTGGCGGCGTATAGCTATATGGCTATGGTACCTATCATCCAACCCCCTATCATGAAGGCTCTTACTACCAAGAAAGAGCGACTCATTCGGATGGATCCTCCGACCGACGTATCCCGCAGGACTCGCATTATGTTTCCGATAATGGGCTTTCTGCTTACCGCATTCATTACCCCCGCCGCGTTGCCGTTGCTTGGCATGTTGTTTTTCGGGAATCTGCTGCGCGAGAGTTTGGTAACGGATCGCCTCTCCAAGACGGCGCAAAATGCGTTGATCGATATCGTAACCATTATGCTAGGCATATCGATCGGTGCCAAAACCCAGGCAGCAACCTTTCTTACGTGGCAAACCATCGGTATCTTCGCCATGGGGATTGTTGCGTTCATTATCGCTACTGGGTGTGGTGTATTATTGGCTAAATTCTTGAACAAGATCGGCAATAAACCTATCAATCCACTTATCGGGGCCGCCGGTGTCTCTGCCGTTCCCATGGCCGCGCGGGTAGTCCATAACGTAGGACAAAAAGAAGATCCCCATAATTTCCTGTTGATGCATGCCATGGGTCCGAATGTAGCTGGGGTTATCGGTTCCGCTGTAGCCGCTGGTGTGTTGCTCTCCGCACTAGGTTAAAGGCGTAAAACTAGAAACGATGCGGTGTAGAGCACCGCATCGTTCGATAACCGCGAAAAATATATACCAAGTTTCTTACTCTCGGAATTTCCTACCCTTGAAACTTTCCCACCTTTGAAAACCCCATTCTTGAAGCTAAATAGCGTAACGGGTCTTAGTCGTAATCTCGAAAAATTTAGATATCCGTTGGATTGGAAATGACTACTAATTTGTTTATTTCCCGCTCAGCTTCACAATTGGATCAAGTTTTACAAGGCGCCAATTCCGCCTTACCAAGACTCAATCATGCTTCATCGGTTTGAGGCGAAGCTTCGCTAGAGTCTTTCGACTGGCCTATTGTTTCCAAGTATCGGAAAAAATCTCTGAGAGAACCGATACGCGCGCGAAGACCCATCCCGCTTCAGTCTTGGCGCAAAGCGCTAACATGTTCTGAAAAAGAGCAGAAAATCTTCCGACTGAAGAAATTCAAATCAAACTATAAGCCTTTTCCCAAGCGAGATCGAGAATCTCTGTTTGCGGTAAATTATTCTGTACGTCCGTGCGCCAAGGTCAATTTTAGTAAAGCTTCGCCTCAAACCGACATGATTTGGGTATCAGTCAAACCAAAACCGGCGTTTCGGAAAAACTTGACTCATCCGCGAAGATGAGCGGGAAATAAACAAACGGACCGGGGGCACAGCCAAGATTAGGAAAGCCTCTGTAGAGCGGAATGATCTGTTAGGTGAACCACAGACCATAACATGAACTGCATTGACCAAAGTCTGATTCATTGATGTGGCTCGTTGCCTGCCGGTTGTTCTACAGGGCTACGGCAAAGAATGCGCGCAAAAAAACAGGGAAATAGCAGGTGGTATAAAGTCCTTCAATGGGAATAGGGTTAGGGTACGAAAACGTGGATCTGTGCAGTATACTGTTATATACACAGCCGAAATGCTCGGAGACTGTTCAGAACACATTACGTGAAATAACAGGTGTCGAGATCCATGCCACCTTACCCGATGGAAGGATGATTATTACCGTGGAAGGAAATGACCCAACGCAGTTTGGCGAGATCGTCCTTGGTCTTCGTGACATTGATGGCGTCATCGATGCCAATTTGGTATATCACTTTCACGAAAACGACTTCGAAGACGATCAAATCCAATTATCGGTAGAAACTGAAGAGAGGATCCCCCATGAAAGTAACTCGCCGTGAATTCATCAAGACCCAAGCCGTAGCCGCGTGTGCGGCCATAGCAGGAATAAGCATTCCCGGTGTTGTGGTTGCCAAACCGAAAGGTGGCGAGAAGATCCGTTGGGATAAGGCAGCTTGTCGCTATTGTGGCACCGGTTGTTCTGTATTGGTCGGGGTGAAGGATGGTCGAGTGGTTGCTACCCAGGGTGACCCGGATGCGCCGGTGAACCGAGGCCTTAACTGCATCAAAGGGTATTTTCTTGGCAAGATCTTGTACGGGGAGGACCGCCTTACCCAGCCGTTGCTACGCAAACGCATGGGGGAATACGATAAGAATGGTGATTTCGAGCCGATTTCCTGGGAGGAAGCCTTCGACGTGATGGCCGAAAAATGGAAGGAGGCCTTGAAGAAACAGGGTCCGGAAGGGATAGCCATGTTCGGATCCGGCCAATGGACGGTTTGGGAGGGGTACGCGGCGGCCAAACTATACAAGGCCGGTTTTCGTTCCAATCATCTGGACCCCAATGCTCGCCATTGCATGGCCTCGGCGGTGGCCGGTTTCATCCGCACCTTCGGTATCGACGAACCCATGGGTTGTTACGATGACCTGGAACATGCCGATGCCTTCGTGCTATGGGGGGCCAATATGGCAGAGATGCATCCGATCCTGTGGTCCCGTCTCACGAATCGCCGCCTGACCCATCCCGAGTGTAAGGTTGCGGTATTGTCCACCTTCAAACATCGTTGTTTCGAATTGGCCGACCTCCCAATCGTGTTTCATCCTCAATCCGACCTTGCCATTGCCAACTTCATCGCCAATTACATTATCCAAAACGGGGCAGTGGATGAGGTGTTCGCCCGACAGCACATCAACTTCCGCAAAGGAAATCCGGATATCGGTTACGGACTGCGCCCCGAAGATCCACGCGAGCAACGAGCCAAAAACGCAAAGAAGCAAGGCGGATCGGAATCCATGGACTTTGCGGCCTACAAGGAGTTCGTTTCCGAATACACGGTGGAGAAGGCCAGTGAACTCTCCGGAGTCCCGGAGAAAGACCTTATCGCCTTGGCGAGGCTCTTTGCCGATCCGGATCGCAAGGTCGTTTCTTTCTGGACCATGGGTGTCAATCAGCATACCCGTGGCACCTGGATGAACAATCTCATCTATAACATCCATCTTCTAACCGGCAAGATCTCCGAGCCCGGGAATGGTCCGTTCTCCCTTACCGGTCAACCCTCGGCCTGCGGTACGGCCCGTGAGGTGGGCACCTTTGCCCATCGTCTGCCTGCGGACATGGTGGTAAAGAAACCGGAACACCGCGCCGTTGCCGAAAAAATATGGAAGCTGCCCGAAGGCACCATCAACCCCAAGGTCGGTGCCCATGCCGTATTGATGCAGCGTCATCTCAAGGATAGCAAGATCAACTGCTATTGGCAGATGTGCAACAACAATATGCAGGCCGGCCCCAATATCAATGATGAGATGTGGCCCGGCTGGCGTAACCCGGACAATTTCATTGTGGTGTCCGATCCCTATCCCACTGTTTCGGCCCAGGCTGCGGACCTGATTCTGCCTACTGCCATGTGGGTGGAAAAGGAAGGCGCCTACGGAAATGCCGAGCGTCGTACCCAGTTTTGGCGTCAGCAGGTCAAGGCGCCCGGGGATGCCAAATCCGATCTCTGGCAGATCATGGAGTTTGCCAAGCGTTTTACCGTGGAAGACGTCTGGCCCGAAGAACTGATTGCCAAAAAGCCATCCTATCGTGGCAAGACCCTGTTCGAGGTACTGTTCGAAAATGGCGAGGTGGATAAGTATCCTCTGGCGGAGACTGCCCAGGGCTTCGACAATGACGAATCTCGGTATTTCGGTTTCTATGTGCAAAAGGGTCTCTTCGAGGAATATGCCGGTTTCGGACGCGGTAAGGCCCATGATTTGGCACCTTTCGATACCTATCACAAGATGCGTGGTATGCGCTGGCCGGTGGTGGATGGAAAAGAGACCCTGTGGCGTTTCCGCGAGGGCTATGACCCCTACGTCAAAGCAGGGAAGGGCATGCATTTTTACGGGAAGCCGGATGGTCGCGCCGTCATCTTCGCGTTACCTTACGAACCCCCCGCCGAGGCTCCGGATGATGAGTACGATCTTTGGCTCTCCAGCGGTCGGGTACTGGAACACTGGCATTCCGGTTCCATGACCCGCAGGGTTCCCGAACTGTATCGGGCGTTTCCGGATGCCCTGGTATTCATGCATCCACAAGATGCAAAACGGCGTAATCTCAAGCGCGGCATGAATTGCAAAATAATTTCCAGGCGCGGTCGGATCGAGGCGCGTGTAGAGACACGGGGACGTAACCTGATGCCGGAAGGTATGGTATTTATCCCCTGGTTCGATGCCGGTCGCCTTGTAAACAAGCTGACCTTGGATGCCACTTGTCCCATTTCCAAGGAAACCGATTTCAAGAAAAATGCGGTGAAGGTGGTGCCCGCATAAAAGCTTTGGCAGATCCCGCGTCGGTGTGAGCAACAAACCCCGTTGGGGGTTGTGTTGCGCTTTATGGAATCCTGCTTCCCTGGAGGACTAGATGCCATGGAATAGGGGAGATAACTTCGCAGGGATGGAGGGACTGCCTCCACGGTTCCAAGCGTTCCGTTGATGGCTTTCGAAGCGTTACAACAACTGCCTTCTTTCGCTCGAGGGGGGAATCCCCAGCATTTCGCGGTACTTGGCAACGGTTCTGCGGGCCACTGTGACGCCCTGTTCCGAAAGGATACTTGCAAGCTTCGCGTCGCTTATAGGGCTTTGTGCGTCTTCGGCGGCAATAAGTTTTTTGATGAGGGCGCGAACGGCAGTAGCGGAGGTCTTTCCGCCCGCTTGCGTGCTAACATGAGTCGAAAACAGGGATTTTAATTCGTATACGCCACAGGGGGCATGTATATACTTCCGCGTGGTAACCCGAGAGATGGTGGATGCATGTACACCAACTGCGTCGGCGATGTCCTGGGTTACCATGGGTCGCATGGCCTCTTCTCCGTACTCCAGAAATGCCTGTTGACGCTTCACGATGCAGGATGCAACCTTCAGCAGCGTATCGTTTCGGCTTCGCAGGCTTTTCAAAAACCAGCGTGCCTCTTGCAGATGCGCCCTCAATGTCGAGTTATCGGCGCTGTTGTCCGCTCGGCGCACCAACCCCGCATAACTGGGATTCAGGCGTATTCTGGGCATTGCTTCAGGGTTGAGGTCCACGTGCCAGTGGCCATCGATCTTCCTGACGAAGATATCCGGGGTTATGTAGGGGGTGGGGGTCGAATCGACCAAAGATCCGGGACGCGGATTAAGGGATTGAATGAGTGAGATGACCTGTTGCAGGCGATCTCGATCGAGTGCCATGCGTTGCATCAGTTTATTGTAGTTATGATGCTCCAACAGGTCCAAATGCTGCTCGATGAGTTCCATGGCCTGTTCTCGCCAAGGGGTTTCTCGAGCAAGCGCGCGCAATTGCAGTAACAGACAGTCGCGCAGGTCTCGCGCACCGACGCCGGTTGGTTCAAAGCTTTGAATTCGATGTAATACCGCCTCGATCTCATCGAGGCCGATTTCGTGGTCGTCGCGCGAAAGGCTTTGATGAATGTGCTCTATATCGCTCCGGAGATAGCCATTGTCATCGATGGCATCGATGATTGTGATTGCGATAAGCTGGTCGGTTTCGTTGAAATGGCATAGATCCGCTTGTCGGTTCAGGTAATCCTGTAATCTTTCCGCATTGCTCCCCCGGTTACCGATATCGGTGCGGGCATTCGATCCTTCGGATGGACCTTGTAATCCGGGGTCGTAGATATCTTCCCATGCCGTATCGATTGGCAATTCCTGTGGAATATCAGTGGGTTGTATGTCTGGCTCCGCATCATCCTCGTTGGTTCCAGTGCCGTTTTCCCGCGTCGTGCCATTTAGCTGATTTTCCCCCGTGTCTTCGAACTCGAGCATTATGTTGGATTCCAGGACCTGTTGGATTTCTACTTCCAATTCGAGGCTGGACAACTGTAATAGCCGTATCGACTGTTGCAGTTGCGGAGATATCGTAAGTTGTTGGCCTATGTGGATTTGCAGAGATTGCTTCATAGCGTTCCGATTTCAAGCATCATTCCATATCTTCGATTCCGGATCGCCGAGCTCTGGGATTAATGGAGGAGGGAGAACATCGGTCCCGAATCCGGGTCGGCGATGCCGAAGGAAACGCGAACCTCACCATGGTGAGGTTGTCGATTTCGATTGCGCCGAGCTTTTTTTCTCGATAGAAGATATCGAAAAGGCCATGCTTGCGGGGGGTTGCCAAGTCCCGCGGCACCGGATCCCATGGTGAGGGGGTCGATGGGTATTGAATTGGTAGGCGCGGGCGGGATCGAACCGCCGACCCCTACCATGTCAAGGTAGTGCTCTACCCCTGAGCTACGCGCCTTTCCCATAGAAGATCCTACGGGACGGGAAGATACAGCTTCGTGGTATAGGAAGCAAGCCGTAACCGTGACAGAAAGGGGTTTCTGAGCCGGATTCGATCCTGGTGTCCGTCAATTTGTCGTTTTTCGTGCATTTTTCATGTGGCGGAACTAATTCGTTTATTTCCCGCTCGGCTTTACGAATGAGTCAAGTTTTAACGGTTCTTTACTAGCGCAGGATTATCGTTTATTGGTCTGAGGCGAAGCCTCGCTAATTCGTTTATTTCCCGCTCCTCTTCGCAAATAAGTCAAGTTTTTCGAGCGAAGAAGCTTCGCCAGGTATGGTTATTCCCTCGGGCGGGAAGAGGATGCTTTATCGTCGGGGGTAATGGATCCTCAATATGAACCGTTGCCATGAAGGTCAGCGGTAAATGGAGATAAAACCATTTCTTTGCCAGGAAATACGGAAGGTAGGCACACCGAGAGTCGAACGAATCATTATTGGCATACCCTGTCCGCGAATACCCCGAACAGTCGATCCAGATCGGTATTTCGAATATCCCCCATATTGGCGATGCGAAACATCGTCTTGTGTAGATTGCCCTGACCCGCGTAGATCACGAAACCTTCTTCGCGCAGAACGTCATGCAGCGCTGGATAATCCCAGCCAGGAGGCAGGTAGAAAGAGGAGATCATGGCACTATAGTCTACCTCGGCCAGAAAGCGCCGAATTCCCAGACCATTCAGGGTTTCCCGGATACGAGTGGAGAGATCGCGGTAGCGCCGGTATCGGGCTTTCCATCCCCCCTGGTCATCGAGTTCCCGCAAGGCTTCTTGCAAGGCATGGCAGGCATGTACGGCCTGGGTGAAAGGGGAAAAGCCGGTTTGTTGCTCGTTGTGATATCGGAACAGGTCCAGATACAAGGTTCCAGCTTGGGATTTTCCTTCCGTGATCTGCCTGCTCCGAACCATGACAAAGGCGATACCGGGTACGCCGTGTAGACACTTGTTGGCGGCAGCCGCTACCGCCAGGGGTTGCCAGGTATCGAAATCCAGTCGTTCCCCGGCGAAGCTGGATACCGCATCCAGGAGCAAGACCTTGCCGTATTGTTTACACAGATCTGCAAGACCCTGGATGTCATTGCGCCTGCCGGTAGTCGTTTCATTGTGTACGGCAGCAACATGGCTGATGTCGGGCCTCTTTTTCAGCAATCGTTCGGTTTCATCGAGATCCATGGGGTCCGCCCATGCGGAATGTACCGCTGCAACCGGGCGAGCGGCAGCCTGCAGCATGGCCACCATGCGTTCTCCGTAGACGCCATTGCAAATCACCAGGGTAGTGCGCTCGCGGGGCGCCAGGGTGTTCAACATGGCCTCCACGGCGCAGGTACCCGATCCGGTGAGCAAAATGGCTTCATATCGTGACTGCGCTGCCGGATATACATCGAGCAGGCGGTGTTTGATGTCCAGTACGAGTTCCGCGAATTCCAACTCTCGATGGCATTGATCTTCCTGTAACAGGGCATGGCGTACCCGCTCGGTCAGGGTAACCGGCCCCGGATTCAACAAAATGGTACGTTGGTTCATCGCCCTACCTTGTGCTGCGTTCGGTTCAGTAAAATCCTGCATCTATTACCCACAGTGCAATCTCGTCCTCGGATCGATCCCCGGCATCGCCACTGATTTGCTTATTTCCTGCTTATTTTCGCAAATGAGTCAAGTCTTCCGAAACGCCGGTTTTGCTTTGAATGATGCCAAATCACGCTTCATCGGATCAAAGCGAAGCTTCGCTAGGAAACCAGATAATGGCGAAGTCGCTGGGCGATCTGCCGCGGTGTGACATTGGGTCGAGGCAGTGCCTCCAAGGTGCCGGATAAAATGGGGATGTGAACCAGTGCAAGTCCTCCGACATGCGTTTCGAGGAAGCTCGCCAGTTGTTTCGGTAGATTCAATCGGTAGCTATGGGGATAACCACAGGCACCAGCAATACGGCAAAAATCCAGAGAGGCGGAAACCGTGTGTTGACCGCCAGTGGATTCATAACAGGTATTGTCCAGCACCAAGTGCACAAGGTTATCGGGACGCTGATGGCCAATGGTAGCGAGAGATCCCATGCGCATGATGAGGGAACCATCACCGTCGACAGCCAGCACACGCCGTTGTGGTTGCGCCAACGCGAGCCCCAGGGCCAGGCTGGAGATACACCCCATGGAACCTACCATATATAGCTGGTTTTCCCTGTCATCCAGGGCAAAAAGTTCTCGTCCCGTATATCCCGTGGTGGCTGCCAATACGTCGCTGGGCCGGCAATATCGTTGCAGGATTGTCAGCATGTCGCGGCGATGTACGATAGGTTCCAGCATCGGTAGGGACATTCGAGGTGGTAATGGTTTCATCGGTAGGGGCGGTGGTGTAGGCGAGGCCTGTACAGTCCCCTTCCTCATCACCAGTGCATAGGGGCGATTTTCCTTATCCATGTGGGCAACGGCACGGTTCAGGAGTTGTCTCAACCCCGTTTCTTCCGTGGGGAAATACTCCCAGGGAATCCGCATGGATTCCAGCATGGTCGTAGTGATGGCCCCCATAAGTTCATGCTGAGGCTCATCCACCGGCCCGCCTACTTCTCCGCGCAGGGTGATAATAAGGAGTATGGGAATTCGCAGGGTATGGGTCAGGGATGTCAAGGGGTTGACGGCGTTACCGAGACCGGAATTCTGCATCATGGCCACGCTTCGCAAACCACCCAGCTCTGCCCCGGCGGCAATGGCTACGGCATCCCCTTCGTTCGCGGCGGGAATATAGCGCACTCGGTCATTGGTGATCACACCGTTGATCAAGGGTTTCAGATAGGAACAGGGTACGCCGGTATAAATACGAATCCCCCGTTCGTCGGCCAAATCGATAAAATGCTCAGCGGATATCATCGAAAACTCCCGGTTCCGGCTTGAATTACATCACTGAATGTGTCGATATTTTGTTTATTTCCTGCTCAGCTTTGCAAACGGGTCACCATTTTACAAAAATACCGATTTTGCTTTGGCTGGCGAAGCTTCGCTAGTAATATGCCGTTTCCCAAGTCACCCGTCAGACCTGCCGGATGGCATCTCGGATCTTACCAACGACTCGTGAGGCGATCCGTAAAAATCTGCTTGGGAATAAGGTGGCCTTTGGCGGTGGTTTTCATGATGGACTGAATTCTACCCCGGTCCTCGACGGCGACGACAATTGCCCCGAAGGGCATTATGTTCCCGTCGAAACGAAAACCTCCCAATTCTGTTACCATCCACGGCACCGGTTTCCAGGCCCTGGCGGAATGACGGAGATGATTCGAAACAAACACCGATAAACCACTCCCGTTACCCCAGCAAGGATGCCGGGATCCAGAATCAGGGATACTGGAAAACCACACACAAAACGTTTGTGAAGGTCTCCATTTATACACCCAAGAATATTTTGTCTATTTCCCGCTCGGTATTCCCAAATGAGTCAAACTTCAGAAACGCCTGTTTTGCTTTACCAATGCCAAACCATGCTTTTGTCGGTTTGACCACAAGCTCCGCCAGTCATCCATGCAATTTTTCCGATACCTCTTCACAGTGTTCTATCTGGGAACACTAACCGGCTGCCCGAACCCGACACAGATCTCCGAACCACACCCGCAGGTAGCCATCCCCGAGAAATGGAGCGCCCTGGGCGAAACGGCCCTCAATGAGACAGAGACGGTCCCGGATGGAACGACTCTGGGTGGAACTGTCCCGAAGAGTACCGATCCAGACACTCCGATCACGGGAGCGGTCTCCTCGGCAATCGTCGGCGCCCAGGACGATACTCGAGACGATACCCAAGATAATACCAATACCCGGAAGAGCGATCTCGTCCCATCGTGGCTTGCCGATTTCGAAGCCCCGATACTTCATACCCTGGTCGAGGAAGCAGTAGGCAAAAACTTCGACCTCGACGCCGCGATCGCTCGCGTCAGGGCAGCGCGCGCCCGTGCCAGGCGGGAAGGGGCCGAGAAGTTACCCGAGTTCACCGGCGATCTCTCGGCCTCCCGGGCCAGAAGCGGCCTGACTGGGACCGTCTCCAACACCTTCGCTCTTGGCATCGAGGTAAGTTGGGAAGCCGATCTCTGGGATCGCCTCGACAGCGCAGCCAGGGCTGCCGTAGCCAGGGTCAGAGCCGAGGAGGGCGATTACCGCATGGCCAGGCTGTCCCTTGCGGCCAATGTCGCCCGCACCTGGTTCGAAGCCATCGAGAGCGACCAGCAACTGCACCTTGCCGAAAAGACCATCGCCAGTTTCGAAAATAGCCTGGGCACCATCGAACGACGATACCGTCTGGGGATTGGATCGGCGCTGGATGTACGCCTGGCACGGGAAAATGTCGCTACCGCGCGCAGCCAACGGGAGACCCGGGCGCGCAATCGGGACACGGCGGTGCGTTCCCTGGAGATCCTGTTGGGTCGCTATCCATCGGGCACCTTGAACATCCAACGGGATCTGCCGAAGTTACGGCGCAACATCCCGGTTGATCTGCCCTCCGATCTGCTCGATCGACGTCCCGACGTCATCGCGGCCAACGCAAGGCTCCTGGCAGCGCGGCACGGTCTGGCAACGGCGCGGGCCAATCGCCTGCCGCGTCTGCGCCTGACCGCAAGTGGCGGAACTGCCAGTAGCGAGTTGCATGACCTGCTGCGTCTCGACTCCCTGGCCTGGAACCTGCTGGGTGGCCTAACGCGACCCCTTTGGGACGGCGGACGATTATCCAGCGAGGTGGACATCGCCAGGGCCGACCGGCGAGAGGCGGACGCGAAATACGCGGCGGTGGTGCTGCGTGCATTTCGCGAGGTGGAATCCGCCCTCACTGCGGAGGCCTTGCTGCTAAATCAAGAGGTGGCACTCGGTGTCGCCACCCGGGAGGCCAGGGCCGCCTCCGCGTTGGCCATGGAGCAGTATCGCCAAGGGCTTTCCGATATCGTGACCTTGCTTTCCACCCAGCGGCGGGAATTCGACGCCCGGAGTTCCTTGCTCGCTGTAGCCAAACGGCGATTGAATACCCGCGTCGATCTCTATCTGGCCTTGGGGGGAGGATTTCAAACTGCCCGGAAATGAAATAAATTTGGCGGAAAGATAGCGCAAAGGTAGCGCAAATCCGGGAAAAGTGAAGTAAACTTATGCCCGTTGCCGGGATGGTGGAATTGGTAGACACAAGGGACTTAAAATCCCTCGCCCTCACAGGCTTGCGGGTTCGACTCCCGCTCCCGGTACCACATCGAGGGAACCCGCGGCGATGAGAGAGGCAGCTCAATCCCTTTCTTCCTCCCGCGAAAACCAACCCAACTTCTCATGCAAAGTGACCACTCCGCCGACGATGAGTAGCGTTGGTGGTTCGATGGTGGCGCGCGCGGCCATGTCCGGTAAGTCCCGCAGGGTGCCGACGAGTGTCCGCTGCCTGGGTGTCGTTCCCTGTTGGATCAGGGCCGCGGGGGTCGCCTCGGAGAGACCGCGACTCACGAGACCCTGACAAATCAGTGGTAATCCCCGCAACCCCATGTAGAACACGATGGTCTGGTCGGGCCGGATCAGGGTGTCCCAATTGAGGTTCACGGTGCCGTTTTGCAGGTGTCCTGTGACGAACACGCAGGACTGAGCGAAGTCTCGATGCGTGAGGGGGATACCGGCATAGGCGGCACACCCCGAGGCCGCCGTGATGCCAGGTACCACCTGAAACGGGATACCCTGCTCGGCCAGGGTGTCGATCTCTTCGCCCCCTCGTCCGAAGATGAATGGATCACCACCCTTGAGCCGTAGGACCCTTTTTCCTTCCCTGGCGAGGCGCACCAGAAAATGGTTGATTTTCTCTTGAGGCAGCGCGTGATTGTCGCGTTCCTTGCCCACATAGACGCGTTCGGCATCGCGCCGAGTGAGATCGAGAACCGCCGAGGAGACGAGACGGTCGTGGACTACCACATCGGCCTGCTGCATGAGGCGAAGCGCCCGGAAAGTGAGTAGATCCGGGTCACCGGGCCCTCCCCCCACCAGGTAGACCTCTCCCATTTCATGGGGCACGCCCGACTGTGCCTTCAACGTCTTTTCCAGGGCGTCTCGAGCGGCGGCCTCCTTGCCGGCGAATATCATCTCGGCGATGGGGCCCTGTAGTACTTTTTCCCAAAAGATGCGCCGATCGGGAGGATGGGAAAAGTGTTTCTTGACCTTCCCCCGAAAATCGGCGGCCAGGGCGGCCAGTTTTCCGTATGAAGCGGGGATCAAAGTCTCGATTCGGGCGCGGATCAGGCGTGCCAGAACCGGTGAGGCACCACCGGTGGAAACGGCTGCGATGACCGGGGATCGATCGATGATGGATGGTACGACGAAGCTGCACAGTTCGGGTTTATCCACCACATTGATGAGGATCTGACGCGCATGGGCCAGACGTGCCACCCGTCGGTTGAGATCGGTATCGTCGGTAGCGGCGATGACGATGTAACGGTGGTTGAGATCGTCGGCCAGAAACATCCGGGGTATGTGCTTGATATGGCCTTTTTCGTGGAGTTTCGCGAGTGTCGCACCCAGGGTGGGCGCGACGACGGTGACGGAGGCGTCGGTTCGCAGCAGCAGGGCAACCTTGCGGGCAGCGACCTCACCGCCACCGATGACCAGGCAGGATCGTTGCTTTATATCCAGAAATATAGGCAGGAAATTCATGGTTTCTCGACTAGTGATTGACAGTTGGTAATTCCCGGACCGGAACGACCGGAACCGGGAAGGCGCAAGGAAGAAGAAAAACAGCGAGGGCGCCCTGGCGGAGTATGCCATAGCTTCGCGACCTGGGGTAACTAACCCGATCCGACTCGCCTGTTGCATTCGTGACTTGAATCCGCGGAAAAACTTTACGCAAAAAGGCTGGTGTTTTCGCCGGTACACCGCTATGATTCTCGATCGATGCGATTACGAACGGTTGATTTACGATCATCTTATCGGGAATCGATGTCGGTATCGGTACCGGAAGAGTAGGTATAAAGTATCGACGCCTTTCCCAAATTACTCGCAAGAATCATTCGCCTTGATGCAAGATTTCACTAAAAGTACAGCTTGCTGAAATCAGATTCACATATCCGCTTTATCGTCGGTGGGGCTAACGTTTCCTTAAGCCAACGAGTTATCAATTTTCCTTAATTATGCTCTTTCCCAGAACTTGATTTATTTGTAAAGATTTTTGGTATTCAAACAATAAATGGTTGGAATGTATTGCTTACGGATTCGGGTAATGCGACATGCTCTGGAGGGACGACTTGCTACCCGGCATACTTGCTTCTAAATACGCCAGCTGATAACTCAGACTTCCACAAAGGAGTTTCTCGATGCCAGATCAAAAGAACGAAATCCAGGATTCCACTGCTATACAGAAACATCTCAATAAATCCCAGCTTATATCCGCTCTTTCAGAAAATACTGGACTGACTAAAAAGGATGTGACCTGCGTCCTCGATGAGCTTTCGAATCTCATCTCCCGTCACGTGAGAAGTGATGGCGCGGGTGAATTCGTATTACCGGGCCTATTGAAGATCCGCACAGTCTACAAGCCTGCTACCGAAGAGCGAAGAGGAATTCTGGGAATCACTGGAAAGGAAACTGTGTTTCAAGCGAAACCGGCAAGGATGGTCGTAAAGATCACCCCGTTGACAGGTTTGAAAGATATGGCTCAAGTAGGATTACCGATAGATGATCTCTAAATGTAAGTAATGTGATGGCAGTATCGATCTCCTGAGGAATACGAACCGAAATCGAAGAATAGAAGAACACCGTTGCTAATGAGGTAAGCGTAACTCCCACATGTGTTCGATAGGAATTGGCATGTCTCGATCCTTCTCACTCTTTTTGATTGTTTCTCTGATAACCGCGTGCGCCACTTCGCCAATGGGGCGCACACAACTGATGATGTTCCCCGAACAAATGCTCGCCCGACAGGGCATTTCGGCATTTACCGAGATGAAGGGCAGAATACCCATATCCACTAATGTTGGAACTCGGCGATACGTTGCCTGTGTGGCAAATACTCTGCTCGAAACCATAGGCGAGGATCCATCTCAGTGGGAGGTGGTGGTGTTCGCCGATGAACAACTTAATGCCTTTGCGCTACCTGGCAAAAAGATTGGTGTATATGAAGGCCTTATGAAGGCAGCTACTAACCAACACATGTTGGCTGCAGTTATCGGCCACGAAATCGGTCATGTGCAGGCCCGTCATGGCAATGAGAGAATGTCGGCTTCGACTGTAGGCAGCGTGGCGTTGAAGGCAATACGAATGGTTGGAGGATCCGCCTCGAAAGGGGGGCTGGATCCGAGAATATTAAGTGCTATTGGAATTGGTATCGAATATGGTGTCTTATTGCCCTATAGCCGTAGTCATGAGAGCGAAGCCGATCTGATTGGTCTCGATCTGATAGCACGAGCCGGCTTCGATCCGAAACAAAGCGTCACGCTTTGGCAAAACATGGCGAAACTGGGTGGATCGGGACCGCCGGAATTTCTGTCTACTCATCCTTCCTCGAAAACAAGAATTCGTAACCTGCGAAAAGCCATCTCGACCGTGATGCCGCTTTATTATGCGGTGCGTAGAAAACCCCACTGCTAACTAAAATCTCCTGGCTCTTCAAAAAAATCCGTGGGTAGAAGTTTTACCATCCCATGGCGTCTACCTGTCCCAAAATCTACCCACGAAATTAACTTACGTGGCGGTAAATTTAACATAATATGTATTATACGAACTTATCGACCACTGAGATCACTTTTGAGGGAAAGGGTAAATTAGTGTGGACAACAGGGATGTTGTCCACACGTTCCGAAGAAAATTCACGCTTTGTCCATCCGGTCAGCTCGGTTTTGCACCCCTAGGACAGATGTACCTCGAATAGCATTCGGCCATCCAATGCACTGTGCGGCCTTTCCTGATTAGGGTATTAAGAATGATCCACTGTTGATCCAGATGTGCGTGATAATACTGGCGATGTATCCGAGGGCAATGGCCCAAGCCCATTTAAGATGCCCGAAGAAGGTATACATCCCCCGCGCTTGCCCCATGAGCGCGACCCCGGCGGCCGAACCAATGGAAAGCATGCTGCCGCCAACACCGGCCGTCAATGTCACCAATAACCACTGCCCCTGGGACATATCCGGCATCATGGTGAGCACCGCGAACATGACCGGGATGTTATCCACGATGGCCGAGAGGATTCCCACCATGACGTTGGCGGGCGTGGCGGCCCATTCGGCGCCCCATCCCCATTGCTGAACCAGCTCGCCCCACTGGACATACATCAACTCCGATGTCATGGCGAGATACCCGATGAAACCGAGCCCCCCGACACTGGCGATAACCCCGTAGAAGAAGAGCAGGGTATCCCACTCGGCCCGTTCGACCTTCTTGAAGACATCGAATTTGACCTCTCTCGGGAAGGCGGCCACGTTCAAGGTGTCGCCCAATTCATGGTCGGCCTGATCCGCGTCATAGGGCACGTCGGGATAGTATTTGGCGTGGGTTTTCTTGAGATAGAAACCGAAGAACTTGAGATACGCGAGTCCCGTCATCATGCCGAGCACCGGCGGCATATGCAGGAAGTTGTGGAAGCTGACGGCCGTCGCGATGGTGAGCAGGAAGAGGAACATGATAGTGATGGCGCCCCGGCGCATCTGAATCACTTCGGCGTTCGCTTCCGGCCTTTCGTCGGGTACGGCGAAATGCATGATGGAGGCAGGCACCAGGAAGTTGACCACGGACGGGATAAACAGCAGAAAGAAGGTCGTGAAGTCCACGATGCCTTTCTGCCACACCATCAGGGTGGTGATATCTCCGAAGGGACTGAAGGCGCCGCCGGCATTGGCGGCCACCACGATGTTGATGCAGGCCAGACCCACAAAACGCGTGTTGCTTCCGCCCACCGCCATGATCACCGCGCACATGAGGAGCGCTGTCGTCAGGTTATCGGCCACTGGCGAAATGAAAAACGCCAGGATACCGGTCGTCCAGAACAACTGCCGGAACCCGAATCCCTTGCGCACCAGCCAGGAGCGCAGGGCCTCGAACACCTGGCGTTCATCCATGGCGTTGATGTAGGTCATGGCCGCCAACAGGAACAGGAACAGCTCGACGTATTCCAGCAGGTTATGGCGGAAGGCCTCTTCCGCGGCATGGGGCATGCCATTTTGGACATAGACCCAGGCAATCGCAGCCCAGATGATACCGGCGGCAAGAATGACCGGTTTGGATTTGCGAAGATGGGTAAATTCTTCGGCCATGACGAATAAATAAGCGATACCGAATATGGCCAGGGCGAAGTACCCTACCCCATGCGCGGTGAGATTCAGTGTTTCCCCGTGTGCATCGCCAGCAGCCAAAGCGAGTCCTGGAAATACAAGGGAAAGTATCAAGAATCCGGCTAACCCGGATAAAGATTTTGCTCGAATCATAGTAAAACTCCTATTAACTATAATTAATCAATATGATACAACCTTCCGAAGAATATTGAGTGCAGGTACAAACTCAAGATTTTGATTGTACCCATAGATAAAATACCGGGGTAAGCAATCAAAATTAGGTGAAAGCTGCGCTTTGGCGCAACCAAAACAACTATCAGCGTGCACTTTCAACGTAGCGGGAAGCAGGAAAGTTTCGGAAACCCTGCCCTTCCGATACCTTAAAGCCAGGCATCGTCGCCCTTCCCTACTCTATCTCCCTAGCCTTGGACAAAGCGGATGCCACTAATCCGGATGGAACGGCAACGATCCCAAGGCCAATCACCAACACAAAAAAAGTAAATATCTTACCACCCACCGTAATCGGATACGCATCACCGTACCCTACGGTCGTCAACGTAGCAACCGCCCACCATAGGCTATGGAACACGGATTGGAACACCTCGGGTTGGGCAAGCCTCTCGAAATAATAGATACCGACGGCAGATAAATACAGAACAATAACCGAAACGAGGAAGAATAAGACGAGATCTTCTCTGATTAGCTTGAAGGCTAAATGAATCCTCCTCGTGGATTCACTGTATCTCGCCAGCTTCAATATCCGTACCAGCTGGACCAGCCTCAACGCCCTGATCGGGCGAAGATCGACCCCCATTGCCGTTAAATAGAAAGGTAGTATGGCCAACAAGTCCACGATGCCAAAGAAACTGAAGATGAACCGCCGTTTGCTTTCCGCCACGAGAATCCTGAGCACATATTCCCCAGTGAAGATTGTTACGGCAATTATTTCAAAGACGACAAGCCCTTGAACAACGGATGGGGGTAATCCAGGAAGCGTTTCTACGGAAAACGAAATGACGGATAACACGATAATGATTTGGATAAAAAGATTGAATGCCTTTCCGGAAACCGTGTCGGAGGTATCAATGATTTTTCTTAGTAAAATCATCATCGAATTCGTTGATTTCCCACAGCTGGTATCGACTAACGAGGAATCCCGAATCGGCAGTGGGTTGGTATCTTGGTCGAATCTTCCATGGCTATCGTCGACACTACGAGGATCATGTGAATAGTTGCGCACCATACGAGCTTATTGTTTGTTGGGGTGTGTTTCACGTTCACAAAGGCACGCAGCAAGGTAAACGGGAGAAGTCGTGATAATGGGATGTAACGATGGAAGTGGTGATCTTCGATCTCGATATGGGCGCACTCACCTTGCCGAGGCAATTCGGTTTCCGTTCTGGATCGGTGTCCAGGCGGGAAATGGAGATTTCATAGCTACTGAACACCACCGACATGACAAGGCCTCCCAGCATAGCGAAGCCAGCCGCATCCAGTGCTGCAAACACAAGCACCAGATCTTTTTCCGTGATCGCCAGGATCACCGTGAAGAGACACAAGATCTTTTGGAAGAACTTGAATGGCAAGGCCAATAGGATAAGGCCAAGTCCGAGGTAGATAGGGACTAGCGACCAGCGAGCGGAATACAGTGTATTTTCGATGAAGCGTTTCAAGATCAGCACTTGCCCTCCACCATCATCGATCCGGTTTCCGGCATTGTCGATTTCTGTGACTGTTTCTAATGATTGTTCGAAATGATTACTTGTTTGGAGTGGCCAACGAAGAACCGTGTCAGCGGTGACTCATCATCTTGCCCAGCCACCCCATGGCTACTGCCGACGCGACGAAGGTCATGTGAATAGTTACATACCAGATTAGCTTGTCATTGGGAATTTGCTCCACGTTCATGAAGGCGCGCAGCAGATGGATGGAGGAGATTGCGACGATGGAGGCGGCGATCTTCAGTTTTAGCGAACCGGCATCCAGTTTCCCTAGCCAGCTTAACCTGTCTTCGTCGGAACCGACGTCCAGACGAGCAACGAAAAGCTCATAGCCGCTGAACATGACCATCACGATAAGCCCCCCAAGCATGGCGAGATCGATCAAAGACAGCGTTAAGAGCACCAAATCCTTTTCAGTGGTCGATAGGATCACCGCAAAGATATGTATGGTCTCCTGAAAGAACTTGATAGCCAACACAAACAGGATCAAGCTAAGCCCGAGGTAGATGGGGGCCAATAGCCAACGAGCGGAATAGAGCGTATTTTCGATGAGACGTTTCAGCATCATTAGTGTATTACTCAAAACATTTTGAACAAAACAGATAAAGATCCATTAACCAGATATCGTCGCCGGTTTATCGTCGGATATGGAAAATATGGGCGGGTTCCACATGGGGGTCAAGGCGTACCCAATTGGTCTCCCCTCGCCATTGATAGCGCGCCTCGGTGAGGAGATCGTGAACCTCGTAACCTTCTCCAGGATGGATACCGAATTCATCGATGGGTATGGAAACGTGGGATTCATGGGCATGGTGGGGATCCAGGTTGACAACCACAACGATAATGTCCTTTCTACCGCGATCCTTGTCATCTTCCATTGTCTTTCCGTAGGCAAGAATATAATCACTGTCGGCGGGATAAAACTCGAGATTGTCGTATTCCTGGAGTGCCGAGTGCGCGCCACGAATCCAATTCAATTTAGCGATATAGTCCTTGATGTTACCCGGGCGGTCCCAATCCCAGACCTTGTAATCATACTTTTCGGAATTCAGGTATTCTTCACGTCCCGGAACCGGGGTATTTTCACAAAGCTCGAATCCACTGTAGATGCCGTAGACGGAACTCAAGGTAGCGGCAAGCAACATGCGTATCTTGAACGCAGGTCGCCCCCCCTGCTGAAGAAAGGTCGGCAAAATATCGGGGGTATTGGTGAAGAAGTTACCGCGGTAATACTCCTTCATGGGGCCTTGCGTAAGCTCTGTCAGGTACTCGATGATTTCTTTCTTGTAGTTACGCCAAGTGAAATAGGTATAGGATTGGGTAAAACCCACTTTTGCCAGCATCTGCATCATCTTCGGGTGCGTGAAGGCCTCGGATAAAAAGATCGCCTGAGGATGCTTCTTTTGTATTTCGGGGATCATCCACGCCCAAAAAGCCACTGGCTTCGTGTGAGGGTTGTCCACGCGAAAGATGTCGACGCCGTGGTCGATCCAGAACTCGATAATGCTCTTCATCTCGTTCCATAATCCCTTCCGATCTTCGCAATGAAAATCGAGGGAATAGATATCCTCATATTTCTTGGGGGGATTTTCGGCATACTTGATGGTGCCATCAGGGCGCTTGTAGAACCACTCCGGGTGTTCCTTCACGTAGGGATGATCGGGTGAGCAATTGATGGCAAAATCGAGCGCCACCTCCATCCCCATGGCACGACACGCTCCGACGAACCACTCGAAATCGGCCAGGGTTCCAAGATCGGGATCTACGGCCTTATGTCCACCCAACTCATTGCCTATGGCATAGGGACACCCCGGATCGGTAGGGCTGGCGTGAAGGGAATTGTTGGGTCCCTTACGGTTGGTTTTTCCAATGGGATGGATAGGCGGGAAATAGACTACATTGAACCCCATACCCTCGATTTCAGGAAGCCTTGCCTCACAATCGGCAAAAGTGCCGCTTTGCCCCGGTATTCTCCCCTGGGAGCGCGGAAACATTTCATACCAATTCGCGAACCGCGCGCGGATCCGATCGATCACAAGCTCCAAATAAGGCTTGTATTCGGTGGCAAGCCGCTTATCCGGGAACTTGTCCATCATCTCGGCGTAATGCGGTTCGGTAACCGCTTTCACTGCAACATCCCCGCCAATGATCTGACTGGCGTTGACCCGTTCTATAAATTCCTTGAAGCGCTCATGTTCCGCCTTGGGCGCGCGTTTCTGCGCCTCCAAGATAAACCGTCGACCTTCCAACAATTCACTGGAAACATCCACACCGGCGGCATGCTTTTTGGTGACTTCATCCAGCCAGGTTCGGAATACGTTCGGCCAAGCCTCGATGGTATATTCATAGCGCCCAATCTCTTCCGGGGCAAAGGAAGTGGTCCACTCGAAATTCTCTCCTTGCATCATGGGTACCGTGGTCCATTTGCCACCTTTTTTCCGGTAACGCAGAACCGCCGTCAACTTATCATGTCCATCCCTGTAGATACCCGCGGATACGGTTATGACATCGCCTAGTTCCCGCTTTATCGCATAGCGACCCCCATCGACGCGCGGTATTATGTTTTCTATGATTACGGATTGAATAGTCATCTCTCGTCAGCCCCTGGCCTGGTCTGGAATCGGGCAGTACCGCGGTAACTACTTCCCGATTATGGTTTTACGAACAATTATATTATTGCCGATTACTAGCGACATCAGTTATTCATGGATCGAGGTGATAGCATCTCAAGAACATGTCAGTGCCTCACGCCAAGACCGAAGCGGGATGGGCCTGGCGCACGCATCAGAGCTCTCTCGGATATTTTTACTTTCCTGATATCTGGGCAAGCTTCGCCTCGAATCGACTAAGCACGATTTAGCATCGGTAAAGCAAAACCGGCATTTCGTGAAATTCGGCTTATTTGCAAAGGTGGGCGGGAAGCAAACAAATCAAATCCATTGTATATCCCCGCTTGTTGCGAAAGCCTTTCTTTATGCCCTTGATACAACTCATCTCTGATCGGGCCTTTCCGGTATTCTGCACAAACCAGATTTTACACGAATCCGGGTTTTCCAGGGACCGTCCGGGTCTCCCCACGCCGGTAGATGTCATGGTCTTGTCTTTTCATGCTCCCAAGGCTCTACCAAAGCCTGATACAGATCCCTTACCTCGCGAGCGATAGTTCGCCAACTGAACACCTCGGTCGCCCGCTTCCGACCGGCCTCGCCCATTCGCCTGCGTAGATTCCCATCACGCATCAACCGATTGATGGGGTCGGCAAGCTCTCGCGCGAATTCATCGGGATTGCGCGCCTCGAACGGACTTTCCTGATACTGATCCAGATGCACCAGGAAACCGGTCTCTTCATGGATGACCACCTCCTTGATGCCACCAACCGCGCTCGCTACGACAGGCGTGGCACAGGCCATCGCCTCCAGATTGATGATGCCGAAAGGCTCGTAGATGGAAGGACAACAGAATACCGCCGCGTTGGCATATAGCTCGATGGCCGTCTTTTTCGGGACCATTTCATCGATCCAAACCACATGGTCCCGTTTTTCCTGCACGGCGGCAACGCCTTCGCGCATTTCTCGCGCGATCTCATCGGTATCGGGAGCACCCGCACACAAAACGACCTGAATGCCGGGATCCAAATAGGAAATGGCGTTAACGAGGTGGATAATCCCTTTTTGACGTGTGATACGCCCAACAAACAGAACATACGGAATCGCGGGATCGATGCCGTATCGGAACAGACTCTCACGGGTGGTTACCGGCTGATACTCATCGGTATCGATGCCGTTATAGATAACCTTGATTTTCTCCGGATCCACGTCGAACAAGCGAAGCACATCATCTTTCATGCCCTGGGAAACGGCGACGATGCAATCTGCCATTTCCATGGCGGTCTTTTCGATCCAGCAGGATAAATCGTAACCTCTACCCAATTGCTCACGCTTCCACGGGCGAAGGGGCTCCAGGGAATGAGTGGTGATGATCAGCGGAATTCCGTAGGTCTGTTTTGCCAGAATTCCACCAAAATGGGTATACCAGGTATGGCAATGCACTAAGTCGGCATCAACGGGATCTGCGTTGAACCCGATGCAGCGGTTCATGGATTGCAGCGGACTCTTGAGTTGGCCATCGGTATGCGCGAACATCCGGACGTCGATACCATGCCCTGTTACTTTCAGATGTTGGGACTCCGATTTCTGATCGCCGAAACAACGAACCTCTACATTTACCAGTTTGGCCAATTCACGGGTAAGATAATCCACGTGTACACCCGCGCCCCCATAGATATTGGGCGGGTATTCGTTAGTAAGGAAAAGCGCTTTCATTATTTGTTACCACTGAGCAATATATCGATTTCTTCTTCTGCAGCAACCCAGTCCTCCGCCGGATTTCCACCCATAAAACCGCGTTGCTCTGCACGATAATAAGCGGCCACCGCAATCATGTTCCAGCGTTCTTCCGGCGTGATATCGCTACTGATAGGCATTTGTCGATTCGGTACCCTGGTTACCGGCCCATTATCGAACGGATTGCCCTTCACGGGGGTTGCCTCGGAGGCATCGACGGCAACTATCCCCTGAGCAGGACTGGTTTCCGTGGCTTTCCGATTTCCCCTTCTCTCGCCTGTTGATATTTCTGTGGCCGATTTTCCTTCCCGAGTCATTGGCAACGCCCCCCTCTATTTATCCTTCCGGCGAAACCTCCCTGGAAAAACAAGATAACCACGGAAACCTTACCGGAGCTACGTAAAGCAATCACCTCCAATCTATGATTTACGAATGTCAATATGCTGTCATCGATTCCAGCCCGAATATATTTCATGAACCAAGGTACCCAATAAAATCCCTTAATAGCCGCCCTACCCAAGGCCCTGGTAGCCAAGGGTAGCCAATATCGCGACGAGGGAATCCAATCGAAACAAGGCCTGACTCAACGGGTCATAGACCCTTCTCCAGGTTCTTGGCCCGTTACCCGTGAAATCTTGAACAAAATGCCGATAAAATTCCAATACATGAACAAGAGAAATACATCTTTATAATCAAAAAGATACACACGTTTTTCAAAAATACGACTTTTTCGGGTTGCCTTTCCGGTTCCGGGTATGCCGGGTTGGTATTTGCGATCTACGCTCCCATCATCGCTTCTGCACGTTGTAGCACTCGATACCTGCAAGACTCCGGAAACCTATCTCCATCACACTCGGAATGAGGGTCCCCGGTAAAATAGTCACTCACTGTGTCCTGGCCTTCAGTATCCGAGCAAACCGTACAATAAACACCGAAAATATTACGCTGGCATTATGTACTTTGCCCAAAAAGAGATCCACTCCAAGTTTTTTACTTCGGGACACCATCTGCCTTTTCCGCTGAAAAGATCACTTTTCGGCCTCATCGATACACGGATAACTTCGGGCAACATATTCCTCCAGGATCGCCTCGAACTCAGCAGCAATATTCTCTCCTCGCAGGGTCTTCATCTTGCGGCCATCGACGAATACCGGCGCTACCGGGGATTCCCCGGTACCGGGCAGGCTGATGCCCACATTGGCATGCCGACTCTCCCCGGGACCATTCACCACGCATCCCATGACGGCCACCGAGAGGTTCTCGACACCCACATAACGGGTACGCCAAACGGCGATGCGAGCACGGAGATATTCCTGGACATGCTCGGCCAATTCCTGAAACCGAGTGCTGGTGGTACGTCCGCACCCCGGACACGAAGTCACCAGCGGCGCGAAGGAGCGCAGACCCATGGTTTGCAGGATCTCCTGAGCGACAGTCACCTCGCGGGTGCGATCCCCATTGGGTTCCGGGGTAAGAGACACCCGGATGGTATCTCCGATCCCGGCCTGAAGCAGGACTCCCATGGCGATGGCCGAGGCAACGATGCCCTTGGAACCCATGCCAGCCTCCGTCAGGCCAAGATGCAAGGCGTAGTATTCGCCATCTTCATCGCCCTCGGCCAGCAGCCGATAGACCTCGATCAGTTCCTGAACATCGCTCACCTTGCAGGAAAGCACGATGCGATCGCCCCCGAGCCCGAGTTCGCGGGCGCGCCGGGCACTATTCAAGGCCGATGCAACCAAGGCCTCGCGGGTGATCTCCTGGAGATCCTTGGGATTGACCCGTTTCGCATTATCGTCCAAGAGCCGCGCCAGTAACGCCTGATCCAGACTGCCCCAATTGACGCCGATGCGCACGGGCCGGTGGTATCGGAGCGCCATCTCGATCATGCTGGCGAATTGCGTGTCGTGCCGCTCCCCAAACCCCACATTGCCGGGATTGATGCGGTACTTGGCGAGAGCCTGCGCACAGTCGGGATAATCGTGGAGCAGACGATGGCCGTTATAGTGAAAATCCCCAATGAGTGGTACCTCGCAGCCGCTGGCATCCAATCGCTCGCGGATCCTCGGTACTGCACGTGCCGCCTCCGGGGTATTCACGGTGACGCGGACCAGCTCGGAGCCAGCTTCTGCCAGTTGACGCACCTGGCGCGTGGTCTCATCGACGTTCGCGGTATCGGTGTTGGTCATGGACTGCACCACGATGGGCGAGGTGCTCCCCATGGCGACCGTGCCGACGATTACCGTTGGGGTAACATGGCGTTGTGGAAGGGACCGTTGTTGCAATGAAGCCTGAAATACGGGGTATTCGGACATAAAGAAGTTATTCCTGGATAACCGTTTCGCCGAACGGTGGAAATTAGAGGATAAATCTGCATCTACAGTCGATACGGTTCAGGGCTTGCCCACTGACTACGGCCACCATCGACTTGCAGGCCATGCAAAACCAGCAAAGCCTTGCCTCGAACCGACATATCATGGTTCGTCGTCGATGAGTTTCTGTCCCTGGACCTCGATACAAAGCTCGATGGCCTCCCGAATTTGCCCCATCAGCACATCCAGTGATCTTGCCTGGGTATGACAGCCCGGCAGCGCCGGGACGGAGGCCACGAAGAAACCATCGGCATCTTTTTCGATCACGACATTGAATTGTCTTGTCATCGTTCACCGTCTCTTTATCGAGTTACCTTCGAGAAGGTTCATCTCCCGGTTTCCCATTGGAGATGAGAAAATCCATCGCATCCCCGGCTTGGATGGATTAGGCCATTTGGGAGGGCTGCGATCCACTATTTCCCCGAATACCTGTCCGGAACCTGGCTGGAATATTTTTGGAAAATTCTTGCTTGATTCGTTTCCAGCGGGTCGAATAATCGGCATCATCGAACGGCAGTTGCCAGATACAATGCAGATGATCCGGAAACACCACAATTGCGTCTATCTCGAAAGGTTATGCCGTTTTCGCCTTGCGGAACGCCTCGCGCAATCGATCGATATGTCTTACCAACAACGGCTTGCGTTTCCATGTCACCGCAGTAAAAAAATAACACCCACCCGGTACATAAGCACGACGATAATAGCTCATACTTTCCCCCAACCCACATCGAACATCTGCCCGAAACCCGTAGGGTGGAATCGGCGCGCGCTCCACAAGCGTTTTGGACTTGCATGGGATTTCGGGCGCGCCGTATTCCACGCGATAGAGATAGGTCCGGGAGCCATTCGGCACGCGCCACCGACCCGATGCCCGGCATCTCCCGCCAGATCTCGTAATCCTCTCGGGATCTTTTCGCGTGGAATACGGCGTGGGAGAGGGTTCGTATCGAGTTCAGGTGTCGTGGCGCACGCCGATTCCACCCTTCTACGCGCTTACCACCGCCGCGCCTGGAAAGTGGCCGGGGCGGTGAGTTCGAAGATCTCGTCGTGGATGGCTGCCGTCAGAAAACCCGCCTCCCGCGCACTTTCTTCCACGCCCCGATCCCAGTCCACACCAGCCAGGATGGCCATCAGGCTCTTGTCCTTGTGTTCGGGATAAAGCTCGCGAAACCGCGCCATGATTCCACGCAACTGTTCGATGGCCTCCCGCTTTACCCGGCTTTTTACCTCTACCACCATCGCCGTATTGCGCTCGTCATTGGCGTAGGCCAATACATCCAGCTCGATCTCCTCGCCATTCTTGCGGGTCCGCACCCGGGGCATCACTGTGGTCATCCCGAATCGCTCGGTCAGAATCCGCTCCATGGAGGGCAACGCCATGCCCTCGGTGAAATAGCCGAATTTATCGCCCAGGCCACCGATCCGACGGCCCTGTTCCTTGATGATGCGTTCGAGTTCCCGGAACCGGTGGGCGGTTTCTTCGGAGCGGCGATCAGCTTCCTCGGAGCGGCGATCGGCTTCCCTGGATTGTTTTTCCATCATTTCCCTGGTTTCCTTGAACAAGGATAGTACTTCTTCGAATGTGATGGCGCCCATTGGCATCGACCTCGGTTGGATAATTCGATGGGGGACGAAAGTATAGCGCGGCGCGCGGGTCGCAGTGTAGGTTGGAAGATGCTGATTGGGGGGGAACTTCGCCCCTCGGCATTCCGATCGACTCCGTCATCCTGGCGCAGGGGTTCGCGCGGGGCGCTTACCTCAACGGCGACTAGAGCGTTTGTTCCGTTGAAACACAGGAGAACGGGGAGGCATGGCCGGGGCGGGGAAGTTGGATTGGAGATTGATTTTCGGGGGGTATGCCGGGGGGTGTTGGGGGGGGCCTACGGTATCATTTCATATTGGAAGAGACGAAAGCTTCGCTAGTTGTACGGCGCAGGGCATGATAGTTCCCTTGGATCGACGTCTTTTGGATCGGGTCCTTTCGGGGATCGCACGTATTTTATGTTTTTTGGCCGACCATAGGTTTTAATGAAATCGTCTATCCGATACCGAATCGCATAGGAGTGTTCGATGGATGAACCGAATGTATCCAGCTCCGCCCAGTTCTCCACCTTGGCCTTTACACAGTCGATGGTTTTCGTGACCTGTGCCTTCGTGCTTACACCGAGGTTGAGATCGGCGACCAACAGCCAATTACCGTGGCTCCTCGGGTCTCGGACGGTACGGAGATTGCGCGTGAAGTGCTGCCATGGAGCGCCTCCGTTTTGCAAGGCCGCATCGAACAGAATGTTCCGATGCGCATCGACTTGAACGAATTCCGCCCCCGAGTCCACGTAAATCACCCATTCATTGGCGATCTCCAGTTCTTCTCCAGAAAGCACGGAGGTGCGTTCCGCGAACAACGTCGAAAAGTAATGCCACACCGTCAGGGTATGTCCCTTGATTTCAAGGGCCCACCCGATAGCGACCGACACTGCCGCGATGGTTATCAAAAGGCGACTTCCAATCCCCCTCCCGAACAATACCCCAAACCACCTGGTCAATAGCACCCATATGATGTTTTTGACTTCTTCTACCGGATTCCCGTTTTTTCCTTTGACTGACATAAAAACCTCTCGAGACTAACAACAAAACGGAACTACGACCCCCAGCGTCGCCACCGACATCACGGCAATCAAGAAAAGATAATTCTTCCACAAGGGGGTACCCGGGAGGTCTTTCAACATGCCCTTGTCGAAGGTATATCGGTTGTCATATTTTCCATCGGCAGGCCTTGTGAGCTCGCTGACTATCACAAAGGCCATGGAACCCGTAAGGAACAGGATAGCGGCAATCAGGGTGAAATGGATTTCGATGATCTCGAATACCACATTGGAAAGGAATATGGCGATGGAGATCGCATGGGTGATGATCAGGCTCATGAACGCACCGCTGGGGGTCCCACGCTTCCAGAGGACGCCAACGCTGAACAGCACCGCCATGGGTGGCATGAGGTACGAAAGCACTACCTGCAGATAATTGAACAGGCCCTCGAAGTTGGCAATCATCGGGGCGAACGATACCGCGATGATCATGAATACGATGATCGCGCCCCTTCCCAGCCACAGAATCGCCACATCGCCGAGCCCCCTGGTGTTCGGCTTGATGAAGTCCATGGTCATCAGCGTCGCGGCGGAATTCAACGTCGAATCGATACTGGACATGATGGCCGCCAACAGGGCCGCGAGGACGATCCCCGTAACACCTATGGGAAGCAGCTCCTTGATCAGGGAGGGAAACACCATGTCGCTATTCTCGAGACCCGGCATGGAAACGGACGCGATTACCCCGGGGATGACCATGATGAAGAGGACCGTGAGTTTCAGGAAACCGGCGAAAATGGCACCCCATCGGGCGTTTTGCAGGTCTTTCGCCCCGAGCATCCTTTGGGTGATGAATTGGTTGGTGCACCAAAAATAGAACCCCAGAATAGGGACCCCGGTCAATGCGCCGAGCCAGGGCAGATTCGGGTCGCTGTTGGGCAGGAATAGCGATAGCTGGCCGGGTTCTACCTGGGAGACCACGGTGCTCCAGGAAAAGCCCACTTCGGCAAATGTGTACCAGGTAACGAGAGAGGAACCGAGGAGCAGGATCACCGCCTGGATTACGTCGGTATAGACCACTGCGGCGAGTCCGCCAGCCGCGGTATAGATGCCCGCGAAAAGGGCAAGCATAACGCATGCCGTGAAAAGGTCTATCTCGGGAAAGAATACCTTCAGCACCATCGCCCCCGCGAACAGAGCGCCTGCGGTATCGATGAACACATTGGCGACCAAGGTAAGCCCGGAAAAATAATAGCGGGACCTTCTGTCGAATCGGTACTCCAGGAATTCCGGCACCGTGGTCACCCCGGCGCGCAGATACAGCGGAATGATGATGATGCAGCCAAGCCCCAGAACGACTGCCGCCATCCATTCGTAATTGGACACGGCGATGCCCCACAGATAGGCGGCCCCGGCAAGGCCGATCAGGGTGGTGCTCGAGATATTGGAGGCAAACAGCGAAAAGCCGATAGCGGGCCAGCCGAGCCTTCTCCCCGCCAGGAACAGATCATCGCCATTACGGGTCTTCCCCGATACCCATAAACCGATGATCATGACCACCGCCAGGTATCCGACGATGATGGAAAGATCGATCTCCGAAATCGAGAAACCCATGGTTTTTCTCCCTGGATGAAATTATCGATGAAACTATTTTTGTTTATTTCCCGCTCGGCTTCGCAAATGAGTCGCCATTTAGCCGACCCATGTCGAATTTCACAAAACACCAATTTAGTCCCTCACGGAGAGAATCTTCGACAAAACGATTAAAAAACCGATTGTCATTTTTCGCTGCGCGAGAAATCCGTGCGCCCGCGGGGGCGATTCATCAGAGGGGTGAAAGCCCCTGTCGGAGTATGCCATGGCTCCTCGCTTGAGGGTAACTGCGTCACTGCGAGGTGGGGTGGAGAGCAACTGGAAGCGAATTGGCGGGCCAAAGATGACGAACCCGATTCGGCGGGATGTCGTGACGAACCTCCATGAAGATGGTGAAGTCTGAAACTTACCTCTCGCGTTGTTGTGGCGGTTAAAACGACGGAAGGGGTGCACTTTATGCTTGGGATCGGAATGTCAAGAAGGTAAATCAAGGGAAGCGGGGAGACCTGTCGGGCATGGTGATGCCGGGTAGGAGTCAGAGCCCTCATAGTACTGTAGATAGAAAGCTGTTACTGAGGAAGGAAAGGAACCGATATTTGCTCACTCCTTTCCGGTATATAGCTCAGCTCCTCCGAAGAGTGGCTATTCGGGTCGAGTCGCAGCGCATTTCGCGGGTATACCGGAACTGGCGTTACATCCCCCACACGCCGATGCGGTGTTCCTCATGCTGCTCATCCCTGGCAAAGCACTTCTCCTCCCAGGGCTTGTTCGGCGCACGATCGAAAATGACCAGGTAGCCCTCATCGGTACCGACCCGATCCATATAATCGGCAGTCTGGGCAAGCCCCTCCTCGAGGGTCGCCTCCAGGGACTTGCGCAGGATCTTGAGTTCGATGACCGCCCGCTGCACGGGACCATGGAAGCCTTGCGCCCCATCCGGGGGTTCCTGATCCAGTGGCCCCTGATCCAATGGCCACTGAATCAAAAGATCGGTACGGCGACGTCCCAAGCCATATTCCCGGTCGATGCGCCCGCCGCCGTTCACGATGCGCTGCAGGAAGGCCTGCATCAGCAGTTGTGGTCCGGCTTCCTTGTAGTCGAACTGCTCGATCCAGATCTCGCTGTTTTCCCGGAAGAACTGTTGGAAGGCATTCAGGAGTTCGGGGAGATCGAGACGCTTGTTCTCCATGACATACCAGGTGGTCTCCTGGGGGATCCGGGTCTGGGCGATCCAGGTGAGGGTGCGGGGAATCACCTCCCGGTAGATGGGATTGGCGATGGCGATCTGGGGACGGGTGCGGATGAGGCCCAGATCCCGCACATAGAGCTGGTCGTCTTCACTGGGGCTGTCCATGCCGAATCCGGTGTCGTCGCTCAACAATCCTTTGATGACGCGATGGACCCGGGGCTCCTTGAGTTTGTCCGCCAACTGGTCGAGGTGGGTATCTCGCCGTTCGATGAGACGCTCGCGTGCCTGCTCCATCATTGTCAGGGTGATGGGCCGGGTACGGTCGCGCCCTGCTTTCATCTCGAAGCAGGCTTCATTGGCCAGGGCATTCACCAGCCAGGGCTGGCCGCTTGTTTGTTCGAAGATATAATCGATAACCCCCCCGTCGAAGGGCTGTCCGGTTTCCTCGGTATGTTGGCCGTAGAGCGTGGCGACATCCCCGTGGCTGAAGTTCCCCAACCGAAGGGATTTCGATTTGATATTGAAGGCGCTGCCGCCGGTGATGATCTGATTATTGCCCTGATCATCGCTGTAATGGATGCGATAATCCCGCACATCCCGCACCCCACACAAGAGGACCGTCTGCGGGAAGCCATGGGGGCGATCCGGATAACCGGCGCGGATCTGGCGCAGCAGCGAGATCAGGGTGTCTCCCACCAGGGAATCCACCTCGTCCAATAGCAGGACGATGGGCCGATGGTTTTCTCGTGACCAACGGGAAAGCAGACCTTTCAAGGCACCGTGAGGACTAAATTCATGAAATGCGCCATCTACCCATTTCTTCGGACGCCTATCGCCGAGGTAAAGATAGGCGTTTTCGGCAACGCCACCGACGATCGTGCGCATCCCCGCTTCCACATCCCCGCGGGCCGACTGGGCGGGCTCCACATTGACATACAGGGCCGTATGGTTTTTCTCCGCATCGAGTTTCTCCATCAAGGCCAGCAGACAGGTCGTCTTGCCGGTCTGGCGCGGGGCATGGAGGACGAAGTAGCGTTCTTCCTGAATCAAACGATGGATTTCATCGGTGTCCCAACGTGATAGCGCAGGGATATTGTAATGTTTATCCGATCTGACGGGACCCGCGGTACTGAAGGTTTTCATGAACACCAAATCCTTGTTTTACCGATGCTTAGGTCTTCTTTGTCGGTTCGAGGCGAAGCTTCGCTGGACAAACATACCCCAATGCATGTTTTCGGCCTTCGTGAGAATTTTAGCCAATTCCTTATCATCTGTTGCATAGCAACTTCGGCTCCTTACGCTCCCCGTGGTTCCAGTCCCAGACAAGCCGCCAGGGGGGACCGCCCCATGGTCGCGCGCCCTGGAATGAGTGTCTCCGATGAAACTCGGATCCTTCGAGGGGGAAGGGACCTCGACATCCGAAAATGTTCCGGAAAAATCTCCGAATCGGCGCGAGGCTTCGACAGGGGATTCCGAGAGGCGGTCCCGGAAGGGAATATCGAAATCATCTCGGTGGAACATGTTAGCGCTTCGCGCCAGGATCCAAACGGGGTGTTCCTTGCGTAGGCACCGGTTCTTTCGGAATTTTTGTTTTTCCGAGACTTGAACATGTCGGTGCTTCGCGCCAGGACTGCAAGGGGATGGGTCTTGATTGGTGCGGACTCCCAGCCCCAGCTTCGTTTTTCCGATACCTCGAGTCGGATCTATGCCGATTGCTTCAAGATATCTCCGGACTCGTTGCGCACGGTGACCTGTATCGGGATTCCTTTCTTGACGCTGTCGGTCACCACGCAGAAATCCTCGAAGAGTTCGAGACAACGTTTGAGGCGTTCCGATTTTTCCACCCCGCCGTTCACGGTGATATTTACCTCCATACCGCCGACGCGCATGAGCTTCTTCTCGTTGCGGATCATCTTGCAGGTAATTTCGGTTTTTGCTCCCTGATCGGGTGGTTCGTGCTTGCCAGTGCAATACATGAGGCTCGCCGTGAGACAATTCCCCACCGCGGCCGCCAGCAAGCGGGAGGCGTTCGGACCTTTTTGCTGTCCCAAAGGGGCCGGTTCATCCATCAACAATTCATCCGGCTGGGGCCAATCGAATTTCACCTTGTATTCGAATCCTTCCAAGTGTTCCATCCGTATCGTGAAACGACCTATTTCTTCAGACATTTTTGTTACTCCTAAAGTTTTCATGATGATGGGGGTAAACGGTTATCCGTGTCCAGGATATCCCCGGATTCAACGGGCGGAAAGCCTATTGGCCGCCAAAAACTGCCAGGTTCGCTCGATGTGCAGGATATCGACATCCTTGCGGATACTTTTCGGCAATGGCGCGAAGGGGGAGGCAAGTTCGACGATGCGTATCGCCGCATCATCCAGGACCTTGAAACCCGACGAGCGGTGCAACATGATTTCGTCGATGGTGCCATCTGCATTGATGGCCACACCCAACAGCAGATTTCCCGATAGCTTTCGGCGCATCGCTTCGCCCGGATAGTTGAGGTTTCCGACCTGCTCCACCTTGGCGCGCCAGGCCTCCATATAGCTTGCGTATTTATACTCACGGGTTCTCGCCGTGATCCATTTGCGCCTGGGGCGTTCCGCGTAGGCCCGAAGCCGTTGCTGAATCTCCGCGTTCAGGCTGGCCACGGCAAGACTACGGCTGATCAAAGAGGCCGCGCTGATGTTTTCGGTCCGAACCCGTGGTGCGTTCCTTGCCTTCACCGGTCGCGTGGGTTTCGGTTCGAGGACGGGTTTTGGCTTGGGGGGTGGTTGTTTTCGGACCTTTTGTTGCGTGGAAACCGTGGTTTGCGCAAGTACCGGTTTCGAGATGGATTGCGCGGGTTCCGACTCGGGGACCGTCTTGGATGACGATTTACTCTCCAGGAATCTGGAGGCGGATAAGGGCAGCGATGTCGTTATCTCGGCAGGTTCCCGGCTGACGATGGGTGCCGGCAGCGGGGCCGTGGGCCGCCTCTTCTCGGGGCTGTTCCCCCCCCCTTCCTGGTTGGCCTGCGCCAGATAGCTGGCCTCATCCGGCGCCTTGTCGGCATGAGTCTGCACGAGAATGATATCGAGGGTATTTACGTGCGAGGAGGGTCTCTCCATTGGGGAGAAATCGATACCGAATACGATGATCGCATGAACAACGATAGCGAAAAAGACCGCAAGGACGAGGCGATCCGTGGTAGTAGCGATAGATAATTCGTCGTTCAACATACTCGGATCACAGCGCTTCTCGCCCATGCCACCGGGTTCGTGACGGCGACGATACCGGCGCGACACAACCTGATATCCTCGATATCAGGTTGTGTCGAAAGCGCGCTACCCGGCGTCTTCGGGCCCCGGTGCCCGTAACCTCGGAGAACAGCACTCCAACCTCCAATCATGACCTCGAATCATCATTCAAGGCCTTTTTCTCTGTTTCCTCGGGGCCTCCCTTGGTTTTGCCGAAGGCCTTTTTCGCCTCGTCGGGAAAATACAAAGGGCCCTTCTGGCCACATCCGGCCTGCAGCCCGATGGGAAGGAGCAACGCAACCAATAACCATCGAAGCCCGCGGATCTTATTTCGTAGTATTTCCATTGCTGTTTCCTAACCCGGCACAGCCGGAACCAAAGAGGGGGTTGAAAATGGCGTTCCGAAAAACGCTTGTATTTTTATGATCCGTATCTGGGATACCGGAAATGTCCGCGACATCCTGGTCAGGATTTCACTGCCCGGAAATCAACGAGCAGTTGCCCTCGCGGAGGGCTCCCGATCCTTGGCAAAATGCTGGCGGTAATCCAGGGGGCTTGCCAGGATTCCTTTGTTTATTTTCCGCTCGGCATTCCCGGATGGGTCGGTTTCATGAAACGCCGGTTCCACTGGTTCCCAAGTGCAAGCGTAGGAACCTTTTCCGGAGCCGGCGTTTCCGCGATCCATGTTCCCAGGCTGAAAGCCTGGGAGCAAACGAATCATGCCTTGTCGGCTCGATCACGAGCTTCGCTAGCCGGTCATCAGGATTCCCCTGCCCAGATCCGCAATGGGGGCAATGAAAACCATGAGCAGAAGTTGCAGGCCGACAATGACCACAATCGGGGAAACATCCAGGCCGCCAATGGGCGCTATGACCCTGCGGACAGGCCCAAGCAGTGGTTCGGTCAGGCTATAAAGGAGACCGATCATGGGGTTGTAGACGTGGGGATTCAGCCAGCTCATGATGACATGGGCGATGGTGGAAAACATGAAGATGTGGATTGCGAGCCCGAGCAGCCGGGCTACCGACACAATCAGGATACCGAATGGATTCGCTCCTTTGCCAAGAATGGCGAAGACGATCCAGACTTCCACCGATTGCAGAATCAGCAACAATATCACCGACGCCAGATCCAACCCCCACAATCCGGGAATAAAGAGCCGCAGGCGCTGTAATGGGGGATCGGTTACTCTCACCAGAAACTGGCTTACCGGGTTATAGAAATCCGCCCCCACCACCTGGAAGATGAAACGCAACATCACGGCCATGATATAGATCCCGATCAGCGTCTCGACGAGAAACGTCCCCGCGTTACCGATGTATGGATTATCCATGATCGTCTCCAAACCGATCTCCGAGTTCGACAGAACGATCGCGGGCGGCCCGAACGGCGCGACCGAACAATTCGGCGATATTACCTTGTTCGAGAACAGCAAGCGCGCGCTCCGTGGTTCCACCGGGCGAGGTGACCCGTGTCCGCAGCGTATGCAACTCATCGGGACTTTCCAGGGCCATCTTGGCCGCGCCAAAGGCGGTTTCCAACGTCAATATGCGTGCCTGATCCCGGGGCAGGCCCATATTGCGACCAATGGCCTCCAGGATTTCCATCACCAGGAAAAAATACGCAGGTCCCGATCCCGACAGGGCCGTCACGGTATCCATTTGCGCTTCGGCGTCCACCCAGATCGTGATGCCCACCGCCCGAAGCAGGGACTCGGCTTGGTCGCGTTGCCGTGGGCTTACCTCGGAATTGGCGAAAAGGGCGCTCGCCCCACTCATCACCAGTGCCGGAGTATTCGGCATGGCGCGCACGATGGCAGTATCGAATCCCAACCAGCGCCGCATGTTGGGTTCGCGTATCCCCGCCGCGACGGAGACGATAAGTGGCCGGTGGTTTCGGATGGCATCCGCCGATTCCATGACCACCTGACGCATGAATTGCGGCTTGACGGCAAACACCACGGTCTCGGCGCCCTCGATAACCCGGAGATTGGTTTCGTCCGTTGCAATGCCGAAATGGTCCTGCAATGCCTTGCGCCTTACGGCATCGGGATCCGACACCCGTAGACATTTCGGGTCGTGGCCGGTCTTGATGATACCGCCGATGAGGCTGGTGGTCATATTACCGCCGCCGATGAAGCTAATGATTCGGTTGGACATGATTGTTGTGCGTTGCCGTTGGCTTGTGCGTTATCCTCGAGGTATCGGAAAAACAAAGCTATCGAGAGAAGCGGTGCGTACGCCAAGACCCATCCCGTTTCGGCCTTGGCGCGAAGCGCCAGCGTGTTCAATCAATGTAGCTATTTTATTCGTTTTCCGTGAAAGGAACACGATATCGTTGCATGCGAGGGGATAGAGAAATAATAATCATTCCTGAAAAAATATGTTACCCGAAAATCATACCGATCCCGCAGTCACTGGCGAGGTCTGGTCTCGGTTCCCGATGGCCATTTTCGGTACCGGTTCCCAATACCGGTTTTTTCATCCGAAGGTATCGGAAAAGATCCCGAGAAAACCGATGCGTGCGCCAGAATCCACCCCGCTTCGGTTTGTTTATTTCCCGCTCGGCTTCACAAATGAGTCTGGTTTTAACGGCTCTCTACTAGCGCGGGATTATGGTTCATTGGTCTGAGGCGAAGCCTCGCTAGTTGTTTATTTCCCGCTCGGCTTCACAATTAGAATCGAGTTTCATGAGGCGCCGATTTCGCTTTACCAATACCGGGTCATGCTTTTCCGGATCGAGCACAAGCTTCGCCAGTCATCGGTCCATTGTTTCGTTAACCCGTTTTAGCCTTGCGTTCCCTGCGTCGCCGGTGAAGCACGGGTTCCGTGTATCCGTTAGCTACCTCGCGGCCACGGAAAACAAGATCACGGGCCGCCTGGAAGGCAATGCCGTCATAGGTGGGCGCCATGGGGTGATAATCGGGGTCCCCGGCATTCTGGCGATCCACGACCTTGGCCATGCGCCGCAGGGCTTCCATGACATCGTCCCCGGTAACGATCCCATGGTGCAACCAATTGGCGATGTGCTGGCTGGAGATGCGCAGGGTGGCACGGTCTTCCATGAGACCGATGTCGCCGATATCGGGTACCTTGGAACATCCGATGCCCTGGTCGATCCAGCGCACCACATAGCCGAGGATCCCCTGAACGTTGTTGTCGAGTTCGGTCTTGACGTCATCGGGCGGCCAGTTGGTGTGCTCGGCAAGCGGAAAGCACAGGATATCGTCGAGGCTTGCCGGTTTTCGGGTGGCGAGTTCCCGTTGGCGTTCGCTGACGGATATCCGATGATAGTGCATGGCATGGAGGGTGGCGGCGGTCGGGGAAGGCACCCAGGCGGTGCTGGCGCCAGCCTTGGGATGACCTGCCTTGGTGTCCATCATGGCGCGCATCTCGTCGGGCATGGTCCACATGCCCTTTCCGATCTGGGCCTTTCCGGGCAATCCGCAGGCGAGCCCCACATCGACATTCCAGTCCTCGTAGGCCAATAGCCATGGCGCTGTCTTCATTTCGCCCTTGCGCAACATGGGACCGGCCTCCATGGCGGTATGGATCTCGTCTCCGGTGCGATCCAGAAAACCGGTGTTGATGAAAATGACGCGTTCCCTGGCGACGCGGATGCACTCCTTGAGGTTGACGGTGGTGCGCCGTTCTTCGTCCATGATGCCGATCTTGAGGGTATTTTCGGCAAGCCCCAAGGCATCCTCGATACGGGAGAACAGTTTCACGGCAAAGGCGACTTCTTCGGGGCCATGCATCTTGGGCTTGACGATGTAGATGCTGCCCGTCTTGCTGTTGCGCACAGGGGCCTTTCCCTCGAGGTCGTGCAAGGCGGCCAATGTGGTCACCATGCCGTCGAGGATGCCCTCATGGATCTCTTTTCCATCGCTGGTCAATACGGTATCGGTGGTCATGAGGTGGCCTACATTGCGGTTCAAGAGCAGGCTCCGTCCCGGTAGGGTCAATGTGGCGCCATCGGGGGTCTCGTAGCGACGATCTCCATTCAGGGTTCGGGTCACCGCTTTGCCATTTTTTTGGAAGCTCTCCTCGAGATCCCCTTTCATGAGGCCGAGCCAGTTGCGGTAGACGAGGGTCTTGTCGTCGGCGTCCACGGCGGACACGGAATCTTCGCAATCCTGGATGGCGGTAACCGCGGATTCCAGCACGATATCCTCGATGCCGGCGGGGCTTTGCTTGCCGATGGGATGATTCCTGTCGATTTGGATCTCGATATGGAGATTATGGTGTCTCAGCAGGATGGCGGTGAGTTCTCCGTTGTCTTCGCGGTATCCGACGAATGCCTTGGGTTCGGAGAGCCCGGTCTCGGTGCCATCGGCGAGGGTCATCATCAATTGGTCTTCACGGGCAAAGGCGTGGACGTCGCCATAGCTCCCCCAGGCAAGCGGTACGGCCTGGTCCAGGAAGGCGTTGGCGTATTCGATGACCTTTCTCCCGCGCGCCGGGTTATATCCCACGCCACGCTCCGCTCCATCTTCCTCGGAAAGCACGTCGGTACCATAGAGGGCGTCGTAGAGACTCCCCCAACGGGCATTGGCGGCGTTCAGGGCATAGCGCGCGTTGTTTACGGGAACCACGAGTTGCGGGCCGGCCACGATGGCGATCTCCGGGTCGACGTTTTCCGTGGTCACCTGAAAATCCGTGCCCTCGGGAACCAGATAGCCGATGCCCCTCAGGAATTGCTCGTAGGCCTTGCGGTCCGTGGGTTTTCCCCTGTTGTCCCGGTGCCAGGCATCGATCCTGGTCTGCAATTCATCGCGCTTTTTCAGCAACGCCTCGTTCTCGGGGCCGAGGTCGCGCACGATCTCGGCCAGGGACTGCCAGAATGCATCGGGATCGATATCGGTGCCCGGTATGATTTCTTCGACGACGAGATCGAAGAGTGGCTTGGCAATTTGCAGGTTACTATGGGTAATACGTTCGGTCATGGTGTGTTGTCCTCTCGATACTTCGTTTATTTCCCGCTCATCTTCACAAATGAGAGTTTTACAAAACACTGATTTTGTTCTCGATACCAAATCATGCTTCCCCGGTTCGAGCGCAAGCTTTGCCAGGGATATGTTTTTGGGCATTCCGTCGGGGACCGGCGAGATCCGATAGACGGTGAAGAAATCCGTTCCCTGGCTTTCTCACTCACGAAATCGGAAAAATGCGATCTCTTGCACCATTTTCAATGGCGAACATGTTGGCGCTTCGCGCCAAGACCGATAGGGGGTGGGTTCCCGGTACACGCACCGATTCCCCAAGGTCTTTATTTTTTCGATACGTCCAATCGTTGCCATGAAAGTGCCAGCGAAGCTTCGCTGGCGAAGGCAAGCAATCGTTTTCGATTCCGCAGGTGCAACATCGACGAATGGGATTTTCTACCCTGCCGTCAGCGGCCCTGGGATGGGAATGGTCTCCCCACATAAGAAACCAGTTTTTCCAGAATTCGGTGCTCCATGTCGGGGTTTCTTACCTCCATATCGATACGCCTGAGGTCCTCATCGTCGGTTTCCGTGATTCGCGCCGTCCAATCCCATTCCCGCCCGGCCATGGTGGCGCTGCCTTGTTGGGTGCCGAGAGAGGGCCAGTCTCTCCGGAGCTGGATTTCGGTGACGGCGTTTGCCGCGACCCAGTGGGCAATGGTGCGCTCCTCGAGGTATGTGGCATTGCGCGTGTTTTCGACCATTCCTTTTACCAAGGCACCAAGCGCGATGGTAAGGATACCCAGTGCCACCAACACCTCGATGAGCGTAAAACCATTGTCTTTCATGACGGCCTTGCACGAGATCGGTTTGGCTTTGGGCTTGCTTGTCAAGGATATCCAGCGAAGCCTCGCCAGCGCGAAAAAGGTTGGGGTGAGCTTGCGAACCCCAACGAATAAGGTTGGACGAAGCCGCCACGAGGAGAAAGGGCACCATCCGATAAAATCTAGAATGTAACCCCGCCCCCTTCGCACGCGAGGGGAAATTCCATCGCGAATGATGAGATTACGACGCCATGACATCAGTATCCGGAGGAAAATTCAACCACGATTATCGCACTCATCTCGAGCACCCCAGGCTCGAGGGTCTACAACCGAAAACCATCGAGGCCCACGCTCGTGCTATCCGCCGCATCGGTGCGTATTTCCACTGTCGGATCGACGATCTGTCCGAGGGGCAGTTGACCGATTATTTCATCGATCTGCTTGATTCGTATTCCTGGAGCGCTGTCGAACAGGACCTGTGGCCTGAAGTGCTACTACGCTCATGTACTGCTTAGCGAGACCACTGGCCGCAACCAAAATCTGCAAAAAACCTCTTCGACCACGCCCGAACATTCGCGCGGTCATGCCAATTGTCGAGGAGGAATTGCATAAGCGCCGAATGAATACCGGGCTGATCGAACTGCCGAAAATCCAACGTTTCCCGGATGTCGTCCTCTCTGCGGCGCTAAAATGATGATTGTAGAAACGCGGATACCTTTCGTATTTCCACGATGGTTTCCGGGATCCGTTAAAAATATGGCAACAGGAGCATTGGTGATGTAAGTGCCGTCGACGATCCAAGGGAAGGGGAGAATCGGTTTCCACAAGCCGAGAGTCGTGCCCGGCTGGAATTTTGGTAAATGAACGTAATAACATCGCTTTCGGACTTTATGTTGCCGCAATGGCAGTCGTGAACGCTTGTTTCCGGGATTTGCAGACCCAGGCAGGTCACCGGAACAGATAGGTTCCAAAAAGATACCTTCCATATAAAGTCACTCAACCCCCCAACCGATGGGCTTGTCCAACAAACGGCTCGGATTGTGGCTCGTTCCTCGCACAATCCAATCTTATTCGTTTTGTTAACCAGACATCTTCTCTAAGACAAAAAGTGTGAAAAAGACAAAAAAAATCCAAGCCCTGTTACATTCCGACACGCTGGAGTTTCTCTGTGAGGCTCACAATGGTCTGAGCGCGAAAATCGTCGAGGAGGCCGGTTTCAAGGGTATTTGGGCCAGCAGCCTCGCCCTATCGGCTCAATACGGGGTACGAGACAGCAACGAAGCCAGCTGGAGCCAGGTCGTGGATACCTTGGAATTCATGTCCGATGCTACAAGCATTCCTATTATGCTGGATGGGGATACCGGCTATGGCAATTTCAATAATATGCAGCGCCTGGTGCGTAAACTCGAACAACGGGATGTCGCTGCCGTCTGCATAGAAGATAAATCATTCCCAAAGGCAAACAGCTTTATCGACGGGAAGGCCCAATCTTTGGTCGACATAGATGAGTTTTGCGGCAAGATCAAGGCGGGCAAGGACGTCCAACGGGATGACGATTTCGCTATCATAGCGCGGATCGAGGCCTTTATCACCGGTTGGGGACTGGAGGAAGCGCTAAAACGGGCCGAGGCCTATGATCGGGCCGGCGCAGACGCCATTCTGATCCATTCGGCGCTGCATGTCCCGGATGAAGTGCTGGCCTTTAAAAAGGAATGGGGCGAGCGTTGTCCGGTAATCATCGTGCCAACCAAATACTATGCTACCCCTACGAAATTATTCCATGAATACGGGTTTTCCATTGTGATCTGGGCCAATCAGATCCTTCGTTCTTCTATCGAAGCCATGCAAAAGATAGCTAGGCAACTGTATCGAGATCAAAACCTATTGTCTGTGGAAGATCGAATCAGTCCGCTATCCGAGATATTTCGTATTCAGGGAATGCAAGAACTACGAGAGGCCGAGGGATGCTATTTGCCGCAAAAAGGAAAGAATCATGTGGGGCAGTGATAGTGCTTGCTTTTATAAGGGAGCGCTCAGAGGGAGCTCGCGGGCACATTCGAGGCCATCGTAAAGATCTATCGATATGGAGCAACATCATGAAAAAAAAACCGGCTCGAAAGATTGTCACCTTCGA
>CAZSVE010000010.1:0-53698 GCA_964610175.1 uncultured Thiotrichales bacterium | reverse complement strand
CGGCTCACCCTCTCCAACACCCCTTCAGGCTCATCTCTCAATTGGAAAGGACTGCCTTGGCCTTGGCCTTGCAGAAGCAGACCTCCTCCACATCTTCGGAGGGACCGACCATGGTAAACACGATGTCGGTATTGCGGGCAACCTCCTCGGCGGCAGGGTCGTACCGCGGCGCGCGCTGACATCTGCCCTCTTTCGGTCCTGGCGCGAAGCGCCGACATGCCCTGCCGTAATCCGGAAGTTTGCCCGGGTCCGGGAATCGCAGCCCCCCGATGCCAACCTCGCGCCATCATCGGGAAACCGCACCAAGCAAGCGCCGACGCATCACCTCCATCACGGAAGATATGATCCACCATTTACGTGGAGTACGGCGCCCGTGATATACGACGAATCGGCACCTGCCAAAAAGGATACGACCGCTGCCACTTCCGCTGGCTGCCCAAGCCGCCCCATGGAGATGTCTCTCTCGCGTTGCCGACGTTTCTCCGGGGTATCCATGGCAATAAAATCGGTTTCGATGGTGCCAGGGGCAATTACATTTACCCGCTGGCCGGTGCGCGCCACGCGCATTGCCAGACTGCGCGCCCAGGCATGCAGGGCACCTTTCGATGCCGCGTAGTCGGCACCTTGCGGATTACCCTTGATACCGACCTGGCTCCCGATGACGATAGTGCGCGCATTGGAACGCAGACTCGATGAGAGCATCTTCCAGACGGCAACCGCGCCGTGGAAGTTTACTTCCATCGTGTGGGACAAGGCATCGAGATCCAGTTCCTCGGCTGGCGAGCGCTCATATATACCGTGATTCAGGACCAGCACATCGATACCATCGTTTATCCACGGGTGACCGGCCAAGGAATGCACATTGTCCAGACGGCTACAATCGACCTTCAGCGCAATACAGGTGGTCCCATTTGCTCGAAGATCGGTAATCAGGTTCTCCGCCGATCGTGAATCCGTGCGGTATGTCAACAAAACACGATAACCATCGGCCGCGAGCCTGCGCGAAATAGCCGCGCCGATACCACGCCCACCACCCGTAACGACAGCCAAACCGCTCATATTTTCAACTCCGATATTTCATCAGGACGTTTCATCGGCAAGCTGATACGAAAATGAACTTCCATTATTTTGTTTATTTCCCGCTCGGCATTCCCAAATGAGCCAGGTTCTACAAAACACTAACTTGTGTTGCCGGCACCGAATCATGCCTCGTCGGTTCGAGCACAAGCTTCCCCAGTTCATCGATCAACTCGATGATGCCGATTGCCTCCACGTTCTCGGCAATCGGGTACCGATCATCGGCACCATGAACAGCAAATGATTTTGCCGGCTCGATGTCTTCGATTGCCTGATAGAATCCTCGCCCGGGTTTTGCCGAAAGACCGCGCTTGATTTCTATGGCCCAAAGCATCCCGTCCCGATGTTCGAGCACCAAATCGATTTCCGCTCCCGCCGACGTTCTGTAAAAGCTGGCCTTCGTCCTGGGCGGTATCGCTGCCAGAAGGTTCTCCATGACGAAACCTTCCCAGCTCGTGCCGATCACTGGATGACCGCTTAATTCGTGCAAGGTCCCGATCCCGAGTAGCGCATGGACGAGGCCGCTATCGCGGATATAGACCTTGGGGGTTTTTACAAGCCGTTTGCCTATATTGCCATGGAATGGTGGTAAGCGACGCACCAGGAAAAGGTCGCACAGCAGATCGATATAGCGGGTGACGGATTGCGTGCTGATTTCCAATGCCTTACCGATTTGCGAGGCATTCAGAAGCGTCCCTTGTAAATGGGCAAGCATCGTCCAGAGCCGTTCCATGGTGGTGGCGGGGATACGAGGGCCGAACAGGGGCACGTCGCGTTCGAGATAGGTCCGGACAAAATCATCTCGCAATGCCAGGCTTTCGGCATCGCTCCCAGCCAGATAGGCATCGGGGAAACCACCGCGCAACCACAAGCGGTTGCGTGCCTCTCGGTTGTCCTCTATTTCATTGGCCGTGAGCGTGGTCATCTCCATATAGGCGATTCGACCGGCCAGGCTTTCGGATTGCCGCAACAGATCGATGACTGCCGACCCCAGAATGAGAAACCGACCTTTCCCTTTGTTCTTTCTGCGCCCTTTATCGATGACGCCGCGCAGCGTATCGAATAGTTCAGGCATGCGATGAATCTCATCGAGGATAACCAGCTTGTCCTCGACACTTTCGAAAAACAGCACGGGATTATCCAGGCGATTGCGGTCGTCCCGATCCTCCAGGTCCAAATAAAGGGCATTGCGGTTTTCCTCGATGGCAAGCGCCAGGGTCGTCTTTCCAACTTGACGCGGCCCAATCAAGGCGACAGCGGCCTGACGGGCAAGCGCTTTTCCAACGTCAGCGGTGACTTGTCTCGGTATCATCCTTGTAAATTATCCAGTTTGTGGAAAGATTACAAGGTTATCGTGACATGGTCGTAATCTTGGCGCCTCCGTCGCGACGCCTCTCGATCCTCCTCACGGATTTCCATATCGAGAAATGCCGTCCAAAACAGGACACCCCCGAGAGATCTTGGCGAGTACTCGCCCGGGGAGGTTATCTTTTACTTCCCACTTGGCTCCACAAATGGTCGAGTTTTACGAAACGCCGGTTTTTCTTTGCCAATACGAAAAGGTTCGAGTACCCGAAATCCTTACAAATGGATCAAGTTTTGGAAAGCGGCGTAACCGAGAAAACCTCTCCGCGTGGAAAGATGGACAAAGGCGCGTGGCAAGGGCAGTATTTTCCAGGCCTCGGCCAGAGTGTCATAGCGCCCGGGATCGAGACAAACCCAGAGTAGTACACGTATGCTATGCTTGCATAACATACGTGGGAAATGAGCAAGTTTTACAAAACGCCGATTTTGCTCTCCTCACACCGAATCATCCCTCATCGAATCAAAGCAAAGCCTTCCCAGACACGTGACCAACAAGACCCTCTTCATCAGTTACAGCCATGACAACGACGCCCATCGCGAGCGCGTCCTCGGCCTCTCCCAACGCCTCCGTTCGGATGGCTTTTTCACCCAACTCGACCGCTACGTCCCCGGCACCCCCGAAGAGGGCTGGCCGCGTTGGATGCTGAATCGATTGGATGAGGCGGCATTCGTACTCGTCATCTGCACCGAAACCTACTACCGGCGATTTCGCGGCCATGGGCAAACCCAGGATGGGCACCCCCGCCATGAACGAACCCGCGGCAAGGGCACCAACTGGGAAGGAGCCATCATCACCCAGGACCTCTACGACCATGGCAGCCGCGCCACCAGATTCGTCCCGGTGCTCTTCGATGCCAGCCATGCCCGATTCATCCCCGAGCCGCTGCGCCCTCGCAGCCGTTACCTTCTCGATTCCGACACCGGCTACGGCAAACTCCTCGACTTCCTCGACGGCGTCGCCGGGGTCGAGCCGGGACCCGTGGCCGAGCGACCGCCAGGGAAACGCCGCCGGACATCCCCCCTCGTCCTCGACAACACCCAATCGCCCCCGTCGCCTCGATTGTCCCAACCCCCTCGATCGCCCCAATCGCCCTCCTCGACCTTCGACCCCCATATCGCCTCGACCCGTCTCCCCAGCAGCACCGGGGAACTCTTCGGACGCCAAAAGGAACTGGCACGACTCGACCGTGCCCTTCGCGACCCGGCCATCCACGTCATCCAACTCATCGCCTGGGGCGGGGTGGGCAAGACCGCCCTCGTCGTCCATTGGATGGCGCGCCTCGCCGCGCGGGATTGGTGCTGGCAGGCCCCGGACGGCCCTTCGGACGACTCCCCAGGCCACCCCCCGGATCACTCGAGGACGCCACGAACCGACAACCACCCCTCGCCATCCCCGACAGAGCAAAACGACGTACCCCGCCGCGCACGGCGCTACTTCGACTGGTCCTTCTACAGCCAGGGCGCCCGGGACCGGGGCAGTCCCTCCGCCGACGCCTTCATCGCCGCCGCACTGGAATTCTTCGGCGACCCGGACCCACAACGCGGTTCCCCCCACGACCGCGGCGCACGGCTCGCCGAACTCGTCGCCCGAGAACCCGCCATCCTCATCCTCGATGGCGTCGAACCCCTCCAGTACGGCAGCGGCCCCCTCCAGGGCCAGATCGAGGACCCCGCTCTCCTCGCCCTGGTCGAATCCCTGGCACAGCGCCCCGGCGCCGGAGGGCTTTGTGTCATCACCAGCCGGCGACGGCTCACCGATCTCGCCGCCTTCGAGAAGCACACCGTCATCGCCCATGGGCTCGAACACCTCCATCCCCGTGCCGGGGCCGCGCTCCTGCACCACGCCGGGGCCACCCGCCGCGGCGCCGCCACCATCCACCCCGACGATGGGGAACTCAAGCACGCCAGCCGCGAGGTCCGTGGCCATGCCCTGACACTGCATCTATTGGGCAGCTATCTCGGGCGCGCCCATGGCGGCGACATCAGCCGCCGCGACCGCGTGCCTTTCCAGGACGCCAATAGCGACCAGGGCGGACACGTCTTCCGGGTCATCGCGGCCTACGAGAACTGGCTCCAGGAAGACCCATCCCTGCCCGGAAACGGGTATCTTCTTCCGGAAAAAGGCCTGTTCCTCGCCATACTGGGGCAACTCCTGCTCAGGACAGGCATCCTGTTCCTCAAGACCAGCCTGCTCTTCAACAAGGCCAGCCTCGTCGTGCTGGAAGACGGCGAGCGCATCGGCAAGGAACGCTGGTTCCTGCCCATGGCAAAACGCATCCGGGACATCGCCATCGCGCTTCGCACCGCGGGGAACTGGATCGGCGGCCTCGATGCCCGGCTCCATGGCATCGAGCGCCCCCGACAAGGCGCGCCGCGGCGCCCGGGCCCTGCCGGTTCGGGAGAACCGCGCCCCATCACCCCCGAACAGCGTCGGGACATGACCAACCGCCAGCGCATGTTGGCCATCCTGCGCCTCCTGGGGCTCTTCGACCGGCCCGCCCACAAAGACCTCCTCGCCACCCTCTGTCGCGAACCACCCATCCGCGGCCTCACCGATCCCCTGGTGGGGCTCGCCGAGGAGGACTGGAACGGCGCCGTGCATTCCTTGCAGGATCTGGATCTGATCTCCCAGCAGGGCGACGCCCTGGACGCCCATCCCCTGGTGCGGGCCTATTTCGCCGAGCGACTCCAGAGGCAAACCAACGACATCGCCAATCTCCTCCGTCTCGCCGATGCCCAGGTCAAGGCCGATCCCGCCCCCCCGAAGGCGACCAAAAAGGTGGACCGTGAATACCCACCTTCCCCCTGGGTTTCCGGCCACCGCCGCCTCTACGAGCACCTCACCACCACGACCCCCGAACGTCCCGATACCCTCGTCGGCCTGGCCCCCCTCTACCAGGCCATCGTCCACGGCTGTCATGCCGGGCTGCATCGAGAGGCGCTCCACGATGTCTACATGGACCGCATCCTGCGCGGCACGGGGCCGGACGGCTTCTACAGCCGGACGGAGCTCGGGGCCATGGGCGCCGATCTTGGCGCGGGGGCCTGTTTTTTCGAGCATCCCTGGCGGCAACCCGCCGCAAGGCTCGCCGCCCGGGACCGGGCTTGGCTGCTCAACGATGCGTCTCTCCTGCTGCGCGCCCTGGGTCGCCTCCAGGAGGCCATGGAACCCCTGCAGGCAGCGCTGCGGATGACCGTCGAGCAGGAGGACTGGAAGAATGCCGCCATCGGTGCCGGCAACATCGGTCAACTGGCGGTCATCCTGGGCGACCTGGAACAGGCCGTGGCCGATGGTGAGCGCTCGGTGCAATTCGCCGAGCGCAGCGAGGATTGGCTACTAATCCGTGATGGGAAAGTAACCCACGCCGATGCCCTGCACCAGGCGGGGAAAACGGAGGAGGCCCGGCGCCTGTTCATGGATGCCGAGAGACTCCAGACGGAACAACAACCCCAATATTCCTGGCTCTATTCGGTGCGAGGCTTTTTGTACTGCGAGTTGTTATTGGCGGAGGCGGAGCGCGCCGCGTGGCGGTGCGTGGGGGAATGGACAGGGGCGGCATCGCCCGTGGGGGTGGAGACGGGCACGCCCCCCCTGGAGGATACACAACAGGGGCGTCTGTCCCCCCGATCCCCCACAGGCCAACAACGCGACGCCCTCACTGTCGACTGCCACCAGGTCACCGAGCGGGCGGCGCAAGCCATGGAGTTCGCGCTTCCACGGAACCGGATCCTCGACATCGCCCTCAATCGCCTCACCCTGGGCCGGGCGGCGCTGTATCGGGCATTGCTTGCTGCCGTGGCGCCCGTAGCGGGGCATGGGGATGCTGGCGGCGCACCCGCCGAGGGTACCGCCTTCCAGGCCGCCCTGTCTCCCCGAGAGTACGCCGACATCGAGTCTCACCTCGATACCGCCGTCGATGGCCTGCGTGCCGCGGGCCGGATGGAATTTCTCCCCGGGGGCCTCGTGACCCGCGCCGCATTCCGGGCAGTCAGCGGCGATAACACCGGGGCACGGGTGGATCTGGCCGAGGCCCTGGACATCGCCGAGCGCGGCCCCATGCCGCTCCTCGAGGTGGATATCCTCCTGGCTCGGGTGCGTCTCTTCCCGAGTGATCCGGAACGGGCGGCGCTCGAGGCCGAGGCCCGGAGGCTCGTGAAAAGACACGGCTACGACAGAAGGGCGAAGGAGTGAGCGAGTAGTTCGTCTATTTCTCGCCCGGCCTCTCCAGGCGCTTTTTCACTCGTGGTTCGCTCGTGGAATACGGCGCTTCGCGCCTATTCCACCCTACAAATCTCGAATAAAACGATCAAAAATTCGGGATTTATCTATTCGACTTCGCGGCAGAATGCCGCCTGGGATCGCCGAGTTGTACTCGGCAGTAAAGAGATAGAATACGGCGCTTCGAGCCTATTCCACCCGCCCTCCGAATCTCGAATAAAACGATCAAAAATCCGGGATTTTATCTATTCGACTTCGCGGCGAAGCGCTGCCTCGAGCCGACAAAGCATGACCCCGTTAGTAAAGCAAAATTGGCGCCTTGTAAAACTTGATCCAATTGTCAAGCTGAGCGGGAAATAAACAAACTAGCGAAGCTCGTACTCGAACCGACAAAGCATGACCCGGCATTGGTAAAGCAAAATTACTGTTTTGCAAAACTCATTTGTGAAGCTGAGCGGGAAATAAACAAAATAAATCCCAAAATTTCCGCTGGTTCCCAAGCTCCAGTTTGGGGAGCTTTCCGCGAGCGAAAAGGATAAGCAATGCAACTTTCCCCCGTTCTGTTTTCCATTCTCGGTCCACTGGCCGTACCCCTCATCTTCTGGTTGCACCACAACTACAAGATCTTGTTGGCGGCCAAGACTGGCGACGAGGAAAAGGACCGGCGCCTCGCCAATGACCGGCGGGCCTCCTGGATTGCAAATCGCAGCTTCGAGGAACGCTATCGCCACTTCCTGGGCCGCTTCCTGGACGGGCTCGCTCGCCTTACCCGCGACACCGAGAGCATCGAAAGCTCCGCGGCGCGGGATTCCGGCGTCGTGCGCCTCTTCGGCATCGACCCCTTTACCGAGGATAGTTATAAGTTGTGCCTGCGCCTGGCGTTCGCCTATCCCCTGGCGGGATTTTTTGTCGCTTGGGCATTGGGTAGCACGGGCGAGGTCGCCGGCGTGGAATTGCTGGCGCCCCTGGAGGCGCAATGGCGACGTTGGTTGCTGTTGGGGAGCGTACTACTGTTCGGCTGGCTATACTTCAACTCCCTTCGGACGGGAGGTCGAAGTAACCGGGCATACCTCATTGGCGCTATTGTTGCTGTTATTCTCGGTATTGGCACTGCCGCCTCGGCTGGCATCGAGGCCGTGGTTGTCGTCGCCATTGTTGCCTGCGCCATCGCCTTCGCCCTCCGTTTCACTGTCGCCGTTGCCGTTGCCGTCACTGGCACCGTTGTGATTGCCATCATTGTCACGGGAGTCGACACCACCGGCACGGGGGTCGGCATCAGCGCCTTTGTCGGCATTGGCGCCTTTGCCGTAGCCTTTTTTATCGATTGGCCACGGAAATACCTGCGTTCGCGAAAGGGCGTAGCGGGCTATTGGATCGGTTTCAACCTGTTTTTTATCGTGTACATATCCGTGATCCTCGCCTGGGCGTTTCACTATGTAGACCCATCCAATGTGATGATTTTTCTGCTGCCGGTATTCCTGACCCTCCTGCCACTCGCCAATGCCGCCCTGGACTGGCTGTCCCTGGGGGTGACCCGGGGCCTGTTGTATGCCATCCACCGTGGCCATCATTCCGGTCTCCTGGCCCTGGGCGGTGCGGCGCTCGATATCGTGCTTGCGCTCCTTTTCCTGTTCGGCATCGCGTCCCTGACTACCTTCGTGGTCGCCGGGCTCGATGCCATTACCCTGGCCTGGGGCGGGCGTGACCTGCTGGATCTCGGGGCGTTGTTCGGGAAACTGGAATCGAGCCCCTGGTCCCTGGATGTGGCCTGGGTCCATTTCATGATGCTGTCCACCCTGGTGCCCACCCTGGTGCATTTTTTTATTGCCGGGTCGGCGGCAGTGCTCATCCTGCCCGATGGCTGGCGGGATCGCATCCTGGCCAATTTCGACCGATCCGACGATGCCCGCTGGTGGGCCTTTCTGTATGTGTCTTTCGTACCGCCCCTGGCTTTTGTGGCCCCCGCAGCGCTGCTCTGGGGACTGTATCATCTGATCACGACGCACCACGGCATGATCGGCGGGTGGCTGCTCGACTGGGCGCGCTGGGTGGCCAGCGTCGTGGATCCGTCATTTTCCGCAACGCAGGCAGGGCAGTGGCTGGTATTCTGGCAGGGTTCGGGGTAGGCTCGGGGCAGGTCATGCCTTGTCGGTTCGAGCACGAGCTTCGCTGGCAGGATGCCAAATCCCATTGTGGCCGCGTGATTTTTCCGAAAGACCGAACACGAACTTTCCATGGGGATTCAAAAGTAAAGAGAGGTATTCCCGGATATGACGACTTACGACACCGTTCCCTATCCCAGCCATTGCTATCCACAATCCGCCCCCGGCACCCTGAACGCCATTGCCCGGATCTTCGGCATGAAACCTGCCGATATCACCACGGCCCGTGTCCTGGAGATCGGTTGCGCCTCGGGCGGTAATCTGTTGCCGTTGGCCGCCCGTTACCCGCGGGCGACATTCCTGGGCGTGGATCCGTCCGGGAACCAAATCCATGAGGCCAAGCGTCATGCGGAGGCGCTCGGCATCGAAAATATCACCTTCGAGGCCGAATCCATCGTGGATTTCGACATAGCGACGCAAAGGTTCGATTACATCATCGTCCACCGCGTCTACTCATGGGTCCCCGCCGACGTCCAGGATCGCATCCTTTCGATCTGCGGCAATCATCTGTCCGAAAACGGTGTCGCCTTCGTCAGTTACAATACCCTCCCCGGTTGGAATGCCGTCAAGACCATCCGCGACATGATGCGCTATCATGGCCAAAACTTCACCACACCGAGCCAACAGGTCCTCGAAGCGCGCCGTATGCTGAATTTCGTCTCCGAGGGCCTGGGTACCGCCACCGGACCCTATAAACAGATCCTGGATCAGGAGATCAATGCACTGAAGGATGCCGACGATAATTACCTTCTCCATGACCACCTGGAGGCCATCAACGACCCCTGTTATTTTCACGAGTTCATGGCCAAGGCCGGGAAACATGGGCTGACGTACCTCGGCGATGCCCATCTGCCCTCCATGTTCCTGGGCAACCACACGGATGAGGTAAACGACACACTCCGCCAGATCGACGATACGGTACGCCAGGAGCAGTATCTCGATTTCATCACCAATCGCCGTTTCCGCATGACGCTTCTCGTCGGGAAAGGACACTCGCTGAACCGCAACCTGACGCCCGATGTGCTCGGTGATCTCCGTTTCATCCCCAACTACGCCCTCGGAAAACCCCTCGACGAGAATTCCGGAAGCGCCGTGGAAAGGCTCGATCTGGTTATGCCACAGGACCAGGAGCAGACGGCCAATATGACCGGGAAGATCGCCTGCGGCTGTTATCTGGCGCTCCTGAAGGCCGCGCCGCTCCCTCGGTCCCTGGACGAGATCGCGGCGAGCGCCGCTGCTGCCTTGCCCGATATCGATGAAAAGACCATTCGCGAGGCTTTCGGTGATTTTCTCCTCAATCTGATATTCAAGGGCATCGTGTCGGTAACGGCCGACACACCGGCACACGTAAAGACCCCATCGGAAAGGCCCCGGGCCTTTGCCGTCGCCCGTCTACAGGGCCAGACCATGGACAAGGTGCCCAATCTCCGCCATGAAACCGCCGTGCTCACGGACGACCAGCGATTGGTGCTTCAGTATCTTACCGGCGAGAACACCAGGGAGCAGATCGTCGAATTGGTCAAGACGCATATCGAAAATGGGGAATTGACCATGCATGTGGATGGCAAGCCCCTGGAAAAGGGGGCCTCCGAGCTCGACGATTACCTTCCCCAATACATCGACGGCCAAATCGCCAACTTCGCCAACCTGGCGCTCCTTGTCGCCTAGGAACCGGATCGAAGCAACGCCGCGCAACCGAGTTCCCGCCGGGCGAAAATAGTCTTCGCTCGTTCCCGAGCGGGGACCTGGAAGCGTGGATCCCTGGAAACCGAGGCTTCCAAAAGGAGGCTCCCAGGCTGAGCCCGTAAAATCAAGCCGGGGAGAATCTAGGGATTGGGTTTGCAATCCTCGGCGTGGTGTTCGGCGATGATGGTGGTATAGATCCCACCGCGAACATTGAATTCGGCGGTAATCCGCATGAACCGAGGCTCGGAAACCGACACCAGGTCATCGAGAATGCGATTGGTCACCGCCTCGTGGAAGGCGCCTTCCTGGCGATAGGACCAGACGTAGGTCTTGAGGGATTTCAGTTCGATACAGGAGTGCTTCGGGCTGTATTCCATATGCAGCGTAGCGAAATCCGGCTGGCCGGTCTTGGGACAGACGCAGGTGAATTCCGGCACGCGAATGCGGATCGTGTATTCCCGCTCCGGATAGGGATTGTCGAACGTTTCCAGAAGCGTCACGGATGGGGCGTTGCCCAGGGGGGAATCGATGGGTTTCATGGTCATGGGTTTACCTTCGGAAGTATTTTGTTGATTTTCCGCTCATCTTGACAATTGGATGAACATATTGGTGCTTCGCGCCAAGACCGAAGCGGGGTAGGTCTTGGCAGCCGCACCGATTCTCTCGGAATCTTCGTTTTTCCGATAGATCGAGTGTTACGAGGCACCAATTTCTCTTTACCGATACTCGACCATGTTTTGGTTCGAGGCGAAGCTTTGCCGGGGGATTCAGTGCGGATTTTCCAGCATGACGTCCCCGTAGGGCAACCCGACAAAGCAATACCCGGCAGGGCAACCCGCCATGTCGGTCCGAGCACAAGCCTCGCTGGAGGTCACCCCCGATGATTCTATCCGTTGGTCTATCCCCGGCATGGCAGAAGATCCTGGTGTTCGACAGCGTGCGAGGTGGCGAGGTGAATCGGGCCCGCATCGCCATGTGGTGCGCATCCGGCAAGGTCTTGAATGCGGGCATGGCAATTCACACCCTGGGCGGACGGGGTTTGACCATGGCCCCCGTGGGTGGTCCGGCACTGCGCCCCATGGAGGAGGAGCTGCGCGCCCTGGGAATGGCGTACCGATTTATCGAAACCGAGGCCGCGACGCGGGTGTGCACTACCATTGTCGAGGAGGCCACCGGGGACATCACGGAGCTGGTGGAAGAAGGGCAGCCCCTGTCGGCGGAGGAGCTTTCGAGGTTTCGCAACGCCTATCGGGAAGAGTCGCGGCGGGCCAGGGTCGTGGTCATGATGGGTTCCCTGCCCCAGGGCACGCCGGTGTCCTTTTATCGGGAATTGCTGGAAGGGACCCGATGCCCCATGGTACTGGACTTTCGGGGCGATGGGTTGCTGTCGGTGCTGGATCTCGCCCCTTTGGTGGTGAAACCGAATCGGGAGGAGCTTGAAGACACGGTGGGCCATCCCTTGAAGGGGGAACAGGCGCTGTGTGATGCCATGCGCCTGCTGAACGGGAAGGGTGCCCGGTGGGTGGTGATAACGGAAGGCGCGGCGTCGGTTTGGCTGAGTTCGGCCACGGAAATATATCGTATCGAGCCTCCCCGCATTGCCAGGGAGCAGGTGGTCAATCCTATCGGTTCGGGCGACGCCATGGCCGGGGCCATGGCCTTGCGGATAGCGACCTGGGGGATGGGAGACGGGACAACGGGAAGCGGGATAACGGGAAGCGGGATAACGGGAAGCGGGACAATCGAAAACGAGGCAATCGAAAACGGAGCATCCGTGGTGGAAGCGGTCCGCTGGGGGATTGCCGCCGCCGCGCAAAATGTCCGCCGCTTGTTGCCATGCCGTCTCGATCCGACCTCCCTGGCGACAGCGGCGGCAAGGATACAGGTCGAGCGGTTGGAATGATTGTCGAGGGATTCAGTCTTGGGATGCAGCGGAAGATCGCAGGGTTATTTTTGGTTCGACGGTAATCGAATTCGAGTTGGGCCGAGGAACTCCGATAATCTGCGTTTCGAGTCCTTTTCGTCGCGGGTTTCGCACTGCCATATGACGAGATATCTCCAGCCCATGGTGTCGAGTTCCCGGAATTTGCGTCGATCCCGTTCCTCATTGGCCTCGAACTTTTCCTTCCAGAAAGCGGCTCTGGTTTTGGGCGTGGTGGTCAGCCTGCATCCCTGGTGTCGGTGCCAGAAGCAACCGTGGACGAAGATGGCCTTGCGTCGTCCCAGAAATACGATATCGGGAGTTCCCGGCAGGTCTTTTCGGTACAGGCGATACCGGTAACCCATTCCATGGAGCAGGCGACGAACAATCCATTCCGGCTTTGTGTTTGCGCCCTTGACGCGGGACATCAGGCGACTACGTTCGGGTGTGGGCGGGGGATCAGGGGACAACAATGACAAGGGGATTTTTCTTTTGGCCCATCAGCTCGCGTCGATCGCATCCAGTAAACGGTTTATGCGACCGGCCTTTTCGTGCTGTTCCATGAATGCCTTGTATGAATCATAGGCTCGGCTTAGAAGTTCCGGATACATAACAACTCGTGCGTTCAAGGGACGCAGCGTATCTTCGACCAATTTACGACCATCCGTTTGCTCCCACTCCCTGATATCTACCCCTATGATACAAACAAATTCAAAGGGTTCGTGATCGCGTTGTTGAGCCTTTAGCAGTTTGACTATTGCCTCTTTATATTTATTGATTTGTATAGCTAATTCGTAAACGCTCACTCGGCGGTCTGCACGTTTCAATTCGACGAGGATATGTTTTCCGGAAGCGGTTCGGTACCCGAGGTCCAACCGAGCCAGTTTTTCCTCTTCCGTGAGACCGGCCTCGATCTTACCGAATTCGGTTCTGACCTGCTGCTCCATATATTCGGAAGTGGCGGCGCGTTCCCAGGAAGGGTCGAGCAACCATAGATGTTCGAATATGCGTTGTTGGATAACTTTATCGAGCGCATTGTCCTCATGTGCTTTCTTTTGAAGTGTACGTATGAGCCGGATACGTTCGCGTATAATCTGGTGATAGAGTGTCGCCTCGATGTCATCGAGTTCGGAGAAAATATCCATCACCACGTCCAGATTATCCGCTGAAACAGTTTCCAGCGCATCCAGTTTTTCCTTGTAGCGGAGAGTTTCGAACGCAATCACTCCTTGCTGGAAAGCTTGGCTACATCCCGGCATATGAAAGGCGCATCGTTGTTGGTCTCGAATGGATAACGGCAGGCTTCGTCCACGTCGATGCCGCGCACCACGGGAAAACCTTCGATCTTGAACCCGTGGGTGAGATCACCGACACCGTAGAACACGTCGATCACGGATGCGCACGCTTTCACCGTATTGTCGCAGGGGGAAACCGGGATTCGAACCATCTGTTGATCATGCAACAGAGTAGGGATCATCGGGCGTTTCTCGGTTTTGGGTATCTCTTCGGATTTTTGGAATTCGGAGGAGGCCGAGATTTTCGCTACCGGTCGGTTGGATTTCAATCCAATCGCAAGGTCGAAAAACAGGAGCGAGGCAGACCATACCATTGAACCTGCTATTTCGACCCATGGGAGAAATTTCTCGTTTTCTGGGACGGTAAATTCCCGGCATGTTCTGCGATTTCCGACTTTTACCTACACTTTTGCCTACAAACGCATCAATGTCTTGATATGGGCGGCAACGCTTCTTCCCAAGGCATGTAGGTTGTACCCGCCTTCCAGGGTGGAGACGATGCGATTTTCGGCGTATTGCTCGGCCAGGGCCATGATTTCCCGGGTTATCCAGGTGTAATCGTCTTCGAGGAGACGGAGATCGGCCATGTCGTCTTCGGCATGGGCATCGAAACCGGCGGAGATGAAGATCATCTGGGGTCGGAAGGCATGGAGCTGGGGAAACCATTTCTCGGTGATCGCGCGACGGAATTCCTCTCCTGTGGTGCCGGACGGGAGTTCCACGTTGATGAGCCGGCCATCCACGGTAGGCCGTCCGCTGTATGGGTAGAATGGGTGCTGGTATGCGGAGCAGACCATTACCCGCTGGTCATTTTCGAAGATATCTTCGGTGCCGTTCCCGTGGTGCACGTCGAAATCGAGGATGGCGACCCGTTTCAGGTGATGCCTGGCGATGGCATGCGCCGCCCCCACGGCGATGTTGTTGAAGAAACAAAATCCCATGGCCTCGCTACGTTCGGCGTGATGCCCCGGGGGGCGAACACAACAAAAGGCGTTATCGACCTTTTTGTCGATGACGAGGTTGGTACCCAACACCACGGCGCCCGCGGCACGCCGAGCGGCGTGTGTGGTGTGGGGATTCATGTAGGTATCCGGATCGATGTGGGTAAGTCCTTCCTTGGGTGAACCGGATAGGATCTTCCACACGTGTCTCCTTCGATGGACACGCCTTAGTTGCCAGATGCTGGCGGCGGGAGCGTTGTAATATTGCAGGAAATCGAGGATGCCGGCGGCAAGCAGGCGATCTTCGATTGCGCCAATCCGCTTGGGACATTCCGGATGACCTTGGATCATTTCATGGCGCAGACAGTCGGGGTGCGAGATATAGGCGGTACGCATGATGTAGGTTTCTTTGGGTCGATGAATCCTGGTCGAGAGCTCTATTCGGGATCGTGATCGTTTTTTTTGCACGGTGTTTGTTCGGGGAAGACGGGCCTTTCATCGAGGGGCCTGCCCGCTGCTTCCGCCATTTCCCTTTGACGTGCTGTGATAAGATCGAGGCAGTGGCATATCTCCTCGCGCGTGCGTTCCGATAGGGGGTGACTGGAACCCGGCTTTGTGGTGGTATCCCGGATGATGTCTATCAATGTCCCCCGAAAGACCTGCAGGAGGCGTTCTTCGAATGTCGATGTATTGTCGCTCATGAACGTATTATCTATTGTATGGTTTCATGATGATTTGTTTATTTCCCGCTCGGCTTCACGATTGGATCAAGCCTTATAAGGCACCAATTCCGCCTTACCAGTACTCGAACATGCTTTGTCGGTTCGGGCACAAGCTCCGCTAGTATCGAATCATGCTTCATCGGTTCGAGCCCGAACTTCGTTCATTGGTTTTCGCGGATAAAGCTTGTTACAGTCTAAGGGTAAAGTGGCTATCCTGCTCGGATTGTGGGAAGTACTTCGGTTGGATCGCACGAAAGTGCAGCTTGGATGATACTCGCATGTGGACTGTTTGTGTACAGATACTAAAGAACCAGGCAATTATTTCGACTATATTCCCCATGTGCCATCCGGGTCGGTCCCTGGCGAAGTTTACGCTCGAACCGACAAGGACATGATCCGGCATCGGTAAAGCAAAATCGGTGTTCTATAAAATTCAGGTATCGGAAAAACAAAGATCCCGAGAGAATCGGTCCGTGTGCCAAGACTCACCCTATTTCAGTCTTGGCGCGAAGCCAATGCGTTACGACTCATTTGCGAAGCCAAGCGGGAAATAAATAACGTAATCGAGTGTAGTCGAGAGGGGAATCTTTGCGTTCAGCCCAAAGTGGATCTTCGTGGGGTTCGATTTCGAACATTGAAAAACGGGTATCATCATGACACCAATGGAAAGATATCGATCGGACGTGGAGGGAGGCACATTCCGGTATGATACGGCCCAGGAGATCGTCGTCCAGGAGTTGCAGCGTATCTACGAGGAATTATCGGCGGCGCAAGCAACACCATCCGGGCTATGGAAAAGACTCAAGGAAGGACGCGCCCGAACCCGTGCCAATGACATTCTCGGGCTTTACGTCTGGAGTGGTGTCGGCAGGGGTAAAACCCACTTGATGAACCTTTTCTACGATACCCTGCCCTTCGAAGACAAAATGAGACGGCATTTTCACCGTTTCATGCAACAGATCCACGCCGAATTGAAGACACTGCCCGAAATTCCCGATCCCCTGCAAATCGTGGCCGACCGCATTGCGGGGGAAGCGCGCGTTCTGTGTTTCGATGAATTTCATGTCTCCGATATCGCCGACGCCATGGTGCTGGGCCGACTGATGGGTGCCCTCATGGATCGCAGGGTAGTATTGGTTACCACTTCGAATATTCAACCGGACGATCTATACAAGGATGGCTTGCAGCGAGCGCGTTTTCTGCCCGCCATCGATCTCATCAAGCGGCATACCCGGGTGATTCATCTGGCGGGCGAACTGGATTATCGCCTGCGCGCCCTGGAACAGGCGGAAATATACCACTGTCCCCTGGACGACAAGGGCGATGAGAGTCTGATGAAGAGCTTTCTCGGACTTGGTCCGGAAAACGTAAAGGTGGGGGAGGCATTGGCTATCGAGGGACGCTTCATCCCCACGGTGCGGGTTTCCGATGGGATGGTTTGGTTCGACTTCGAGGATCTTTGCGATGGACCCCGGGGGACCGCCGACTACATCGAAATCGCTCGCTATTTTCACACCGTGCTGCTGGCCAATGTCCCGTTGCTGGGGCCGGAAGACAACGAGAAGGCGTTGCGTTTCATTCACCTGGTGGATGAATTCTACGATCGTAATGTCAATCTGATCATATCCGCTGCTGCGCCTCCCGCTGGTTTGTATTATCCGGAAGGTCGGCTGGCGTTCCAGTTCAAGCGGACCAAAAGCCGTCTGGAAGAGATGCGTTCCCATGCATATCTGGCGAAGAAGCATTTGCCTTGAGATAGTCTTTATGTTGTTTTTTTACAAAAGCCATCAATTCCGCCATTACCTTGCTTTTCTAGATTGGGAGCGTAGCTGAACGTTAAAAATGCAGGTCTCAATCCCCTACAATGGCGAAGATCACTTTCTACAAGAAGTCTTGCGGCCCGATGTAATCGGGCATGTAAAAGAGATATATTTTGCCGGAGACCCAGCCATTTTGCCTTCGGGCCGTCGTCCCAAGATAAAGGGATCCGTTAGGAAGAAAAACGGTCACTACTACTTCGATCGGCATATATATCATCGGCAACTACGCGAATTAATCGGTTTCTCATCGGTAAATTCTATTTCCACAAATCTTCTGCTGAATTTTAGTGGTATCCTGGGTAAAGATGGTCTTCGATACGTGTTTCGTCTTCTGGATATGGGGGTCGACACGTTGACTGTAGGGAATATCCCTCTTTTAGAACAATTGAGAAAATACTTCCCAAAAGATATAAAAATACAAAATTCAGTTTATATTCGAATCCGTACCAAGGAAGATTTGAAGCTACTCATCAGAATGGGGATCTCCATCTTTCTACTGCCACCCGACTTCAATGATGATTTTGTCAAGATATACGAATTTTGGTCGATAACAAAACAGAATAACATTACCTTTAAAATTATGGTTAATGAGGGATGCATTAGATTTTGTCCGTATCGTAGAAGTGATCAATTGGCTAGCGAGTCGTATACAATTTCGTCGACTATCGAAGATTTTATCAATAATCCTCTTGAGATGAGGACTTTGACGCAACCTTGCCGAAGTTATATGAACAAGAATGGGATACGAAAATCCAATTTTATTCATCCTGGAAATATTTCCAGGTATACCAGCTTTGATCCTTACCTGAAGATCGTTGGCAGAGAATTCGACAATAAGAAAATATCAAAGTGTCTTAGAGCTTATATGTCTGGTAAATATGATGGTGATCTCCGAGAAATTGTAGCGAACTTCAAACATTCCGTTTTTCCTGTCATGGAATACAACTCCGATCTCATATCTTTTAGGGTTTCAGGTAATGAGGTCCAATTATGACATATGTTTCTCCTTCTTTTATCGATCACCTGCGGCAAGAAAAATTGCGCCAACAGGACAGACGCGCTGCTTATATTAGAGTAAAATTTTCTTTCATAATTGTATTATTCAGTTTTACTGCACTACTCCATAGATTTAGTAGTACCAATGTTGCTGAATCCAATCAGTTTGGAATTGGCCATATCAACGCTTTTTTATATCTAATTCCTATCGTTGCGATTCTTTTTGATTTATACATACTTGGAGGAGAATTTGCGGTTAATCGTATTCGATCTTTTTTACAAAAACATGATTTGACAGGATCAAGCGAAGAATTATGGGGTAAGTTCGTTAGTGAAAAACCAAAACAATTTACCAATATGAATCGTTTTATCGTAACAACAACTATATTTTCTGCAACCATATTAATGGCATTTATTAATTTGTTGATCAATAGTGATTATGTTACTTGGTTGGATTGGAGTATTTTCCTTGCCTGGCTAGTTGTTATGATGTTTCTCGATTATCGCTTGTTTGAAATTGAACGGCGGATCATGAAATTTTAAGTTTGCCAGAGACATTATCTCTTTTCAAAATCGAATACATTCTGGTATCTCGAAAAAAACACCATCTGGAAAAATTCACGCGCAAGATGGATGACTCCTGGTCCTATTCGTGGTTCCATGATGTCGACCAGGAAATTCAATTGAACTCGATCGGTTGCACCGTGACGCTCAAGGAAGTATATAAAAAAGTTACATTTCCAAATCCCTGAATTTCCACCTGAGGAGGAATACACTCGATGCCCAATTACACAACCCCCGATATTCGCAACATCGCCCTCATAGGACAGGGGGGCACGGGCAAGACTACGCTGATAGAAGCCCTGCTGCACAAAGCAGGGGTTATTCCCACACCGGGACACGTAACAAAAGGGACCACTGTTTGCGATTTCGACGCGCAGGAAAAAGAACACCAACGATCATTGCATTCGGCGCTCGTAAGCTTCGATTTCGATAACAAACATATCAACCTCGTCGACACCCCCGGCTATCCGGATTTCATGGGACGCGCCATTAGCACATTGCCCGCTGTCGAAACCGCGGTGTTGGTCCTGGATGCGCGCGTAGGGGTCGAGATGAGTGGGCGAAGGATGATGGAGTCCGCCGCCAAGTCCAATCTGTGCCGCATGGTGATCATCAACAAGATCGATGCCGAGGAAACCGATCTCGAGGGAGTATTGCAGCAGATAAACGACGTCTTCGGCCCGGAGTGTCTGCCCTTGAACCTTCCCACCGGCAAAGGCACCGGTGTCGTGGACTGCCTCTTCGCCAGCGAGCAAAAGGATACGGACTTTTCTTCGGTATCCGATGCCCACACCCAGGTCATCGAGCAGATCGTGGAAATGGACGAGGAGCTGATGGAACTCTATCTGGAAAAAGGAGACGATGTGGATCCGGCCCTGCTGCAAGGTGCCTTCAAGAAGGCCCTGCGCGAGGGACATTTGGTGCCGGTGTGTTTCGCGTCGGCGGAGGCCGATGTCGGTGTTTCGGCGCTGCTCGATATTTTCAGCAAGTTCATGCCGAACCCCCTGGAAGGGAATCCCATTACCTTCCAAAAAAATACGGACGGCGATGAAAAATTCACGCCGACCCCCGATGCCGAGGCAAACGTCATCGCCCATGTATTCAAGGTGTTCATCGATCCGTTCGTCGGTAGGATCGGCACCTTCCGCATACATCAGGGAACCATCACCAAGGATAGTCAGCTATTCGTAGGCGACGGGCGCAAACCCTTCAAAGTCGGTCATCTATTCAAATTACAGGGAAAGGATCACATAGAGATCGAGGTTGGGATTCCGGGCGATCTCTGTGCCGTCACCAAGGTCGATGAGGTGCGCTTCGATACCGTTCTGCACGATTCTCATGACGAGGATGAACTTGGACCACCGGTCATCGAGGCGCCTACCCCCATGTTCGGACTCGCTATTCGAGCCAAAACGCGAGGCGACGAACAGAAGCTCTCCGACACATTACACAAACTCGACGCCGAAGACCCATCCTTCCTGATCGAGCAAAACACCACCACTCACGAGACGGTAATACGGGGACTGGGGGAACTCCATTTGCGCATCATGCTCGAACGGATGAAAGAACGCTACCATGTCGAGGTCGATACACGACCGCCACGGATCGCATATCTAGAAACCATCACGATGTCCGCGGAAGGTCACCACCGCCACAAAAAACAAACCGGTGGAGCCGGCCAGTTCGGTGAAGTATTCCTGCGGGTCGAACCGCTTCCTCGAGGGACCGGCTTCGAATTCGTGGACGCCATCGTCGGTGGGGTAATACCGCAACAATTCATCCCTGCAGTGGAAAAAGGAATCAGGCAGGTTCTGGAGTCCGGCTCAATCGCCGGTTATACCGTGGAAGACATCAAAGTAACTGTACACGATGGAAAATACCATCCCGTGGACTCCAAGGAAATTGCATTCGTCTCGGCCGGTAAAAAGGCGTTCATGGACGCTATTTCAAAGGCAAAACCCATCGTATTGGAACCCATCGTAAACATCGATGTCACCGTTCCTCAGGACAATATGGGAGATATCGCCGGCGGGATCTCCGGAAAACGCGGCAAGATAAGTGGCACCAACCCACTTGGCGACGGCATGGTTACCGTTTCGGGGCAGGTTCCGTTGAGTGAATTGGAAATGTACCAGTCGGAATTGAAATCGATAACCGGTGGTGCAGGCATGTACACCATCGCGCCCAGCCATTACGATCCCGTGCCCGCCCACACTCAGCAACAGCTAATGGCAGATTTCAAACCGGGGCAAGAGGAAGAATAAACCAAAGAGGTAAGAAAACGAATAACAAAATCCCCGTTGACATTCAAATAAGGAAAATGCCAACGGGGATCCTTTCACCTGGGGAAGCTTTGCCTCGAACCGACAAAGCATGATTTCGCATTGATAAAAGAGAGCTGGTATATTTTATAGAACTTGGCTCACTTGCGATGAGCAAGAAATAAACAAGCTAGGGAAGAAATCCTTTCGCGCAGACCTTTCCGGGATGTCTATTTCCTCTTCACGAATTCCACTTCATGAAACAACCGATCACTATACGAATCCCTGAAACCGGCATCCACGTAGATAATTTCGTTAGCGATCCCCGATGCCAGGTCCGAACACAGAAAGGCCGCGACATTGCCTACTTCTTCGATAGTGACATTTCGGCCAAGCGCTGAATTCATGGCCGCATAGTCCATCAATCGTCGAAAATCCGAAATACCCGCGGCGGCAAGGGTCCGAATCGGGCCCGCAGAAATGCCGTTCACGCGGATTCCATCCTTACCAAGGCTATTCCCTATATAACGAACATTCGATTCCAGGCTCGCCTTCGCGGGTCCCATGACATTGTAATTGGGTATGACGCGCAATCCGCCCAAAAAGCTGAGTGTCAGCAAGGCGCCGCTTCCCTTGGTCAACATGTCACGCCCCATCTTGGCCAGCGCGGCAAAACTATAGGAACTGATCTCCTGGGCAATCATGAAACCTTCCCGTGTAAGATTATCCAGGTAATCGCCATGCAGCTCATCACGATTCGCGAAGGCAACGGAATGCACGATGATATCGAGATTCTTCCAGTCCTGATTCAGTTGCGTGAACACCCCGCTTATTTGGCTATCCTCACCGACATCGCAACGCAAGGCGATATTGGAGTCGAGTTCGGCAGCCAAGTCCCGAATCCGTCCACCCAACTTTTCGGTCTGGTAGGTAAATGCCAATTCCGCGCCTTCACGATGCATCGCCTTGGCAATACCCCAGGCGATGGAGCGACTACTGGCAACCCCGACGATCAATGCGCGTTTTCCGGAAAGAAATCCCATAGCCTTAATTCCGTCTGTAGATGTCGTTTTACTGGATGTGATTTGGGGAGATCCCCCCTTTAGAAGGCAATCATTATACTCGACCATCGATGTATATGAAATGTCCCCTTTCATCCCAAAAAGGGGAAACAATGGCAGAAGAAACAATACAGTCGATGAAATGCTCCGGCGTGTCCCGACACGGGAAAAGGTCGAGGATCGCCTTGATTGGGGCATATCGAACCTCACAATCCGGCAACGCTACCGGATACATATATTTTCCCCGATGTGGCTGGCTGTTCAGGTGAAACAGGGGTGACCGGGTAATCAGCGGTTAACGAAGGACCAATATGATGACTACTTATTATGGCTATCCGGGGGGCTATTCGGGGGCTATCCGGGAGATTCACTTGGAGATTGGAGAAATCCGTTGCGGCATGCGATCCCGGATATCTTCGAGGTGTACCTGGAATATGCCGTTATGTTTGTCGGAAAAGTAGCATTGCAGTGTTCGGGAGATAACGGGGAACGCCAATCGGGACCAAGGGATCTCCTCCTCGCGGAACAGGGCTACCTCCAAACTCTCGGGGCCAGGATAATATTCGTCGCGCGACAGCGCGGCGCGGAATATCATATAGACTTGACTGATATGGGGAATGCTGAACACGGCGAATAGTGAATCGACATCAACAGTGGTTCCCGCCTCTTCCCAGGTCTCGCGCATGGCAGCCTCCACCGTGGTTTCTCCTATCTCCATGAATCCGGCAGGTAGCGTCCAAAATCCGTAACGGGGCTCGATGGCTCGCCGACAGAGCAGTATCCTGTTACCCGACTCCGGAATGCAACCGGCCACGATCTTCGGATTTACATAATGGACGGTGTCGCATGCATCGCATACATGACGGGCCCGGTCATCGTGCGCGAGTACCCGTATGGATAACGGCGCGCCACAGTTACCACAATATTTCATTACCATATTTTGTTTATTTCCCGCTCAGCTTCGCAAAAGAGTCAGGTTTTACAAAACACCGATTTTCCCTTACCAATGTTGGTCATGTCGGTTCGAGGCGAAGCTTCGCTAGTCCCGTTTCCGTCACGGATTGCGAAACCCGGATGCCCGTGAACGACAATAAGATTCGGTCGCAGCTTCGCCGCGCTGTGCCTTCCGGGGCATGAGGTAGGTCATCTGGCCCGCCTTTGCCGAAGAGAACGATCCGCTACACCGGTACCCCATCCAGCCATACCCGTCCCTCGCGAACCCGTAGTCTCCCCGCCACGAACCATTGGATGGCCTGGGGGAAGATACGATGCTCCTGCTCCAGGACGCGCTCGGCAAGCAGCGCGGGGGTATCGCCGGGAAGGACGGGCACGCGCGCCTGAATGATGACAGGACCGCCATCCACCTCCTCGGTGACGAAATGCACCGTGGCACCATGTTCCTTTCGACCCTGTTCGATGGCCCGTTCGTGGGTATGGAGCCCGGGGAGTTGCGGGAGAAGCGAGGGGTGAATGTTGATGAGTCGACCCCGGAAGTGCTGCACGAAGGCCGGGGTCAATACGCGCATGAAGCCGGCCAACACCACGAGACGCGGCGCGAACCCCTCGATCATGGCGGTAAGCTTTTCATCGAAGGCATCCCGGGTCGGGAACGAACGATGTTCGAGTACTGCCGTTGCGATGCCTGCCTGCCGCGCCCGCGCAAGTCCTAGGGCATCGCGCTCATTGCTGATCACGGCGCGGATCGTAACAGGCAGATCTCGGCGAGCGGCGTCGATGATTGCCTGAAGGTTACTACCGCGCCCGGAGATGAGAACGACAATGGGGAATGGGGTATCCGTCATGGGAAGAGTACCTGGGAAGAGGCGAATGTTTTATCGATTTCCGGCTCATCGCAAATAAGTCGAGTTTTACAAGATGCTGATTTTGTTCTACTCACACCAAATCGATGTTTCATCGACTCAAAGCGAAACTTCGCCGTGGTATCGAAAAAAATCCCGACGGAACTGCGTACACCAAGCTCCACCTCGCTTCCGTCTTGGCGCAAAGCGCCAACATTGTTCCAAATGTGCCGATTCTACTCTAGCAACACGAAATCATGCTTTATCGGATCAAAGTCAAGCTTTGCTGGTAGCGAGTCGGAAACATCGGACCCGGAGGCTGACCGAATGGCCGGATCGATGGCCGATTGGGGGGAAGCCGACTCGGGGACCGACTCGATGACGCCGATCTCCCAGGCCAGTTGCCCGGCTTCGTCGAGGAGATGGATAGCCGCCGCCGCCTCGGAGGGCGGAACACAGACCACCATGCCGATGCCACAATTGAATGTGCGGTACATTTCCTCGTCGACGATTCCCCCAGCCGCTTGCAGCCACCCGAATATGGGCGGACGGGGCCATGCCTTGCTGTCGATGCGGGCCCGCATCCCGGCGGGCAGGACGCGCGGCAGGTTTTCCAGGAATCCCCCGCCGGTGATGTGCGCCACGGCGTGGACAGGTATCTTTTGGATCAGATCGAGCACGGCGCGCACGTAAATGCGCGTCGGTGTCAGCAGGGCCGCGCCCAGGGTTTGCCCGTGGAATTCCTGGTCAAGATCGGCACCGGTCCGTTCCAGGATCTTGCGAATCAAGGAATAGCCATTGGCGTGCGCGCCACTTGCGGCAAGGCCGATGATCGCGTCCCCCACCGCGACGGCCCGCCCGTCGATAATGCGCGCCTTTTCCACGATACCGACACAGAAACCGGCGAGATCATAGTCTCCCCCCCGGTAGACGCCCGGCATCTCGGCGGTCTCGCCGCCGATGAGGGCTGCACCGGCCTCCTGGCAACCCTGGGAGATACCCGTCATTACCTGCTCGGCCACCGCGAGATCCAAGTGCCCGGTAGCGAAATAGTCGAGAAAAAACAGTGGTTGCGCGCCGTGGGTGAGGATGTCGTTGGCGCACATGGCGACAAGATCGATGCCGATGGTGTCGTGAATACCGCTTTGCACGGCAAGTTTTAGTTTCGTGCCAACGCCATCGGCACCGGAAACCAGTACCGGGACCTCATAGACCCCGGACGGCAATTGGAACAGTGCCCCGAAACCACCGACACCGGCGAGTACTTCGGGTCTCGTGGTCCGCCGGGTGAGGGTTTCGATGCGCTCTACCAGACGGTTGCCGCGGTCGATGTCGACCCCGGCGTCCCGATAGGTAAGGGGCGGTAGCTTGGAAGAAGAGGTATTCATGGGTTGCCGTTTCGAGATGGCTTCACGGAATGACGGGCACGGGCGCCGTGTTCCAGCGAACGGTGGGCACCGCGTTCGGAGGAGTGATGGACCCCATGCCCCGGTGACTCGTCGTGTTTTCGTTCTTCCCGTCGCTGTTCTTTCCCCGGGCGTCGGCCTTTTCGATGCGGGTAATACGATAGACCTTGTCATCGCCGAGCTCGAGATGGAATGAGATCTCGTCACCGGGCTCGAGCCCTGTCAGATCGACCCCCTCGGCGACGTCGAGATCCATCCGCATCTCCGGCCAATTCAGGGCCGGAATCGGGGCATGCGTCAGGTTGATTTTACGGGTAAAACGGCTTACTCGATGGATTGTGCCGATTCCGGACGCGGCATTTTTTACGACTTCATGAGCGCCATGATCGCTACGGCTCTCATGCCCATCCTTACATTCGGCAAAAGCGGTTTGTGAAAAGGCCATACCGACGATGGCGATAGTAGCAAGTATTTTATGCATGATTTCGTTCCTTTTGGTTGAAGTGACGAATCTCCCACAAATAATAGAGAACCGGGATGGCGATGAGAGTCAAGATGGTGGTGGTAATCATGCCGCCAACCATCGGCAGCGCAATGCGGCGCATGACGCATGACATCGGTGCCCAGCCCGTCGAAGATGAAGATGGGCAACAACCCGGCAAATCCAGTGATCACCGTCATGAGCACGGGGCGAACTCGCATCGATGCACCCTCGCGCACCGCTTCGCCCAGTTGCACCGCGTCCATGGGGTTCCTCTCCCGCACACGGAGATCGATGTAGACCATCATGATGGTGGCCGTCTCCACGGCGAGCCCCCCCAACGCGATAAAGCCGACCCCGGCCGCCACGGAGAGATGGTAACCGGCAAGATACAACACCCACATGCCCCCGACCAAGGCTACGGGCAACGATAGCATTACCATGAGGGTGCGGTCCATCCTGCCGAAATGGATCATGAGTAGCACGAAGATGGCGAGGATGGCGGCCGGGATGGCGATATCGAGCTGCGCCTTCGCCGCCAGCATCTGCTCGAACTGGCCGGATATCTACCCACGGATTCTGCCGAAGAAGCAAACTTTCAGACTACATCGTAGTTTCCGTTGTCAGCTCGGACTATTTATCGAGAACGCTATTTATCATCCGTATACCGGGAGCGGGAATCACTCTCCATTTCATTCTTCATTGCCTGCTTGACACGCACTAGAAAATCCCGGCCCCGGTTGGTATTGCCGGCGGATCTTACCAAGGTCTCGAACAAAGCGTCGTCTTTCGTGATACGGGCAAAAATTTCAGGAGCGAGGTCATGATCTACAAATAAACGGACAACCGCAGTTCGAATCCGAAGGCAACGATCCCAATTAAGCCAGAACCAAAATGAAGGAAGCCGGTGTTCCAACACATGCCAGGCCCGTTCCGGTAAGAGACTGCCCGCCGCCGCACGATGTATTGAATCGAAGGTAAGTTGAACGAGTTCTGCTGGGCTGAGCGAGCGCGAGCCGAGGGCGCGGCTCAATAAATAAGCACCGAGAAAAAGGCTGTTGTCTTCGGAAACCGACCCTGTCGCATTTCTTGCGGCAATCAACCAGGGATCGGTTCCGTTATCGTTTGGTAAAGCATCAGGCGCTATTTCGTGGGCGATTCGCACGAGCAAAAAGCGCGGGAATGCCGTACCGCCACCAAGAAACCGGGCCACCGCGGGCAAGTCGGAGACCGCTGCCTTGATCCATTGATCGAGCCCTCCCCGAGGTTCCCCGTCACTGCAAATCTCGTGTGCAACCGCCAAAAGGATTTGATCTGCCCCGAATTCCCGTGTGGCTCTCATGGAAAGATCGTCACGCCGGGCGCGGATCATGGCCGCGAGAGCGGGTAACCGAAGCTGGGGTGAGCGAGAGATCGTGGTAAAGACATCATCGGCAATTGCAACATCCGTTGACCAGAAGATCGGCTCCGCAACAAGTTCCGGCCGATGCGCCAATGCATACGGCGTGAGAGGAGGACATCGACGCAATCCTTCTGCTAGCGAGGCTTCTCCCCAGACCAATGAACCATAATTCTGCGCTAGTAAAGCGCCGTTAAAACTTGACTCATGTGCAAAGCCGAGCGGGAAATAAACAAACTAGCTCGTCCATGCGCAACAAACCCAACGCGTGCTCCGCTATCATTCGGCGCGGTCCGCCGGTTTCAAACAATGGAATCAACTTTCCGGGATCGCGGTTCCATATGGCGCGGCCAAGCGAATCGGCATTGTCGGACAGCGTCCCGTCATTGACGAGGTCCAAGTGTCCAATTACGAAATCAAGCGAGGCATTCTCAAGTTTCCCGGCCTGTTCAATACCTGCGTTCGCGACAAGCCCATGGGCGGTGCGGGCCTGCATGGACCCGAGTTCCGTTCGAAGCAATTCAACCGCCTCACCGATTGCCTCGGGCCGTGTGTTGAATGCCTTGGATAGCCGATGAAGATCGCAAAGTGGCCGAAACCCCTCACGCCCCCTCTTTATATCGCCACCCACGCGGCGGAGGAAAACCCTCAATCCCGTATGATCTGGGGTTATCAGGTCATCGGTTGCCTCATCAAGCCAGGAACTTTTTAGGGGTTCCACCGCCTCGGCATCGATTACATTCGAAAATCGCGCCCTGACACTCCGGTCCGCCGATGGCAGGATCTGCAAATCGAAGCGTTTTCCTTCAGTCGACCGGTCCGCCACTGCCATGGAAACCGAGATCACCCTGACGGGAAAGCCACGGGGCAAGGAGCTGGAGCATTTTGTTTATTTCCCGCTCAGCTTCGCGGATAGATCGGGTTTCAATGGCATCGGTTTTGCCTGAAATCTACTGACTCACGCTTTTGTCGGTTCGAGGCAAAGCTTCGCTAGTGCGTGGTAGCCGTGAACAAGGCAGGCGGGGGGATGGCGAGTAATATGGTGACGGCGGTGCTTTGATGCATCGAGGCGGCAAGCCAATTTCCGATAAGGTGATCGAGTGGTATCGTGAACGGCACGGATGGACCGGGTTCACCGTTATCACCCAACCCGGAAAATCCGGAACCAAAAAGGTCGATAAAACGTCGCTTCTTGAGATTCTTGGATTTCTTGATCGTTTTGTTCAGGATTTTCCGGGAAAGTGACTATTACCGATCATTATCTTCCGGCTGAACATCGGGCGCTTTATTCAGCACCGCCAGGAATTTTTCGCGATTTCCCCTTTCCGCGCGTCTCGCCAGATAGTCTTCACTCGCGCCAGCGGACAGCTTTTCGCCGAGAGCCTGGGCGACCAGACGGTCGAGGGAAATGTTTTCCCGTTGCGATAAATCACAAATGCCTCGATAAATCCTGTTCGGGATCTCGATATTCAATTGGGTCATGGCCAGTCCTCCCGCCAGTTGCAGAAACTCCCTGGGTGTCAGGACTCGTATATCGAATTTTTCCGTATCGGGAAAGTCCTTCTTGTTGAAGCTGATGATGAACTCGGCGCTGGTTTCGATGGCCAACTCCAGTAGAAAATCTGGGCGAGAGGCCGAAGAGTGTGGGCAGGCGGTGGACAACAGGGATGTTGTCCACGGGCTGTCCACACGTCCCGAAGGGCGAAGGCCGGTCCGAAGGACTCGTCCACAAGTCCACAGCAAGCGAGGCTGGATGAAGAAAAGCAGCTTCATCGGTTCAGGCGGCAAAATCCAGCATTTCCAGCGCCGCGCCCCGATGCAATTCTTTCCTGGCCTTCCAGAGCAATGCGCGGTTCACATCAGATGAAATATATTCCTCGCCGCAGTTGTCGCAGACCTTGGCGGGAACATGCTTGAATACCAGCGTCGTTCCTTCCCGTTCCAGCAGGACGGTAGCGGAACCTTCTTCGGTATTGCCGTTTCGGCAGATGACGCACTTCATGTTCTTCTCCTGGAAAACCCTTTCATCCATCTCAAGGAATCGGGTTCGTATACAGTGATAATCACCAAATCCATGCCTTCCGGAAGCGGCCAACTTATCCCTTTGGCCTTGGCTAAACCCAGGTAGTTACCTACCGCTCCTTTGGAGATATTCAAGACTTGGGCAATCTTCCTGTGCCCTAAGCCTGATTCGAAATGCAGGCGTAATACTTCTTTTATTTTGCGCATCGGAATTCTCTTGTTCGGCATTGTGTTCTCTCCAGTGTAAAGTGGGGAGAACGCCTGACGGCTTTGAGATATTCCAGCACTTTTTACAAAGCTATTCCGACAAAGTCGCACCGATTCCGACGAAGGTGCAAAAGTGGGTCACTTTCCGTCGTAATCAGCGCCCATTTTCCCTCGGAATACGCAGATTGATGACGGAGAAATTGTTAATTGCCGACTGCCCGTGCCACCTTTCTGGCGTCATCCCGGCTCATCGACGCCCCCAGATCCAGCCAATGAATGACGTTGTAGTAGCGATAATTTTCGCTACCGACGTATTCGCGAAGAATTGATTTTATCCGCTTCGCGGGGAGCGCCCGGACAGCCAGAACAGCGGCAGCTTTACGCACCTCACCTGACTCGTGATTGAAAAGGGCGAGCAAGGCATCCTGTGATATTTTTGCAAACCGTGATTCCGCGCAGAGTTCAATTGTCTTCTTCAAGATGGCCGCTGGCATTTCGAGAGAGAGCAGATACGAGACCGGGTGTTTTTTGCCGATTGCAGTGATGGCTTTCGCGACTTCGGCCTGAAACTCCTTATCAACCGACATCGTTAGCAGTGTCCCACCGAGCTTTGGCCCCTCTGCATTCGCAAGCATGGGAATATCCGTCCACTCTCCGTGTTTGCCCAAATACGCGGCATCAAGCTTCGACGCCCCTGCGTAGCCGTCGCGGAGGTTGGCCCTTATCCTTTGCAGATCCTCGGGCTTTTGCGCCGCACACAGCACATTCAACCCTCGTCTTGTGAGCGTTTTGCGCCAAAACTCTTCCATGTCTCTCGTTTTCTTGACGAGATCCTGACTGGCGGAGCTGTCACCGAATGCAGCTTTCGTCCTTTGAATCCGCTCCTCGAAGTACGCACCAAACCTGTCGTCCACGTTGCGGCGCAGCCCGTCGCCATGATTTCTGAAGTACTTTTCCACGAGTGCGAAGTACGCGGCATCGTTGTGCATGAGGCTCGCCCCTACTCTCTCCTCCAACTCCGCCTCGGAGAGACGCTTCAACACATCCAACTGGTACTGCTGAAAGAGTTCCTCTCCCGCCTTGTCTGATGTTACCGGACTGATCAAACCCTGTCCCCATAACCCAGGTTGCTTCCGTGGCTGAACGAGGATCTTCTCGATTTCCTTTTCATCAAGCGGCTTTCCAAGTTGCAATAGCGCCTTAACAGCCTCATTGCGCACCAAGGCATCACTATCCCCAGTTAGCCGCTCGGCCATACCGACACCCAGCGCGCCCCGGCTATGCAACGCCTCCGTTGCGCGCAGTCGAACCTGCGGGTTGCGGTGTTCAAGGCCAAGCAGCAGCGCGAAGGTTTTCTGACCCTCGAATCCCGCTAGCACAGACTTCAGCAGATCGGCATCGAGCGTCTCGAACTGTGACTCCAGGACCAGTTTCTGGGCTGAATTTACCTGACCGGTTCGAAGCAAAATTCCGATCATGCACTCAAGCGCGCTGCGGGATGTCCCGTGGTCGCTCCGGTCGTATTCCTTCCTGGCGATCTCCAGATCCGTCGCAGTACCACATTTGGCGAGATATCCCAGGGCCACCGTCCGCACTTTAGACGGTGAGTTATCCGAGAACCAGACATTGATGATCCAGCTTCGGTTGATCACGGGGTCATTCGTAGGGAGATCAAGGACCAGCGCGGTCAATACGGAAATCGCCCCAATCTTCTCGTTCTCGTTGGCTCCGGCGAACGAGGAGAAGACCGCAGGGTCGAACCATGAATCCGCCAGGGCCGAATACCAACACCACAGTGGCACATTCTCGTTGGCGAGATGCTGAAAACCCAAACGGGTTAAAAAGCGTATTTCCGTATCACCCAGTTTCACTCCTTCGGTGCGCGCCGTGAAGAGGATATTGATGTCATGGACGCCCAGATTCATTTCCGCGTTGCCCGGCTTCGATATGGAATTGGCCAGCAATCTGAACCGTGCGACATCACTCGCCCTGAGCGCATCCAGGGAATCCGGCTGCCTGATTCTTTCGACAAGGTTATCGAGAAATCCAATGCCTTCGGTAGATAGCGGAGATGACTCGCGTCCCTTATCGTTCTTTCTTGACTCCCCGGAATCCGATGGCGTCCGTTTCGACCGCAGCTCGTCGGGCTCGGATGGTTCATCTTCAGCCCTGACGCGCTTTACATAGTCGGTAACGCTTTTCCTGGCCAGCGTTTCCATGCCCCGCACCGTCGAGAAGTCCTGGAATAGAATTTTCTTGTCGTCAATAATCTTTTTCCGAAACCTTAGAACCTTTTTCAGATCATCGCCCCGATCCGCCATGAGGTCGTCCAGGATCTGCTTGAAAAAGAGCGAAATCTCTGGGCTTCCGGTCTTCTCGCGCCTTACCATCGACCGTTCGAATTCCTCCTCGAACCCGGAGGAGAATTCTCCGTCGTGGTTTGGCGGGGTGCCCCACCTCTTCCAGATCATTCCAAGAAATAGATCGCACTGATCGAGCTCTTGATTGATGAGATGTTGTGGTCGCCCGAATCGGGAGACGGTGTCTTCCCAGCCAATCAGTTCGACTTGATAGCCAAGCTCGTTCGCCCAAGACTCGTTGAATTCATCAACCACGCCTCGAATGGCTTGCCGCTCTTCTCGAAGATCGCCAGGCGAGGCCAGAAATGCGCGGATGATCTTTCGTGTACTAGGCATATCCGGTTACCGAGATGCTGAGAGGGCGGAATTCTGCGCCTCTAGTAGAGCGGATTGAAGTTCTATAACTTTTCCTTGAACTTCAGACATGGTTTTCATATCCATAATTGACCTGGATATTTCAGTTGCTGCTTTCAGACTAGAAATAGCACCTTGTATTGCTGCGAAATCCATTCAGTTCTCCGTGTTTTTTTAAAAGCTAACCGCTTATTAGCACACTATCGCATTTCGATGCTTCTATGGATCCCACGCGCTTTGCGGGCAGGAGCCCCATCAGTGGCGCGCGTGGCCACGGCTCAAAGCACCGCCGTCACCGTATTGCTCGCCACGCCCTCGCCGGCCTTGTTCACGGCCACCACGCAGAATTCCAGTTCCTTGCCCTGTATTTGGCCCGCGAGGGTGATCTCGGTCTCCATGGCGGTATCGGCGTTGGCCCAGGCCGCGCCCGTGGTACCCTCTATGATACGTGGGCGGCATTTCACTTTGTAAGCCGCCACCTTGCCGCCGTCGGCGGGTTTTCCCCAGGCAAGCTCGATGCGACCCTCTCCCTGGCTTCGGATGACGAGATTCCCCACCTGACCCGGCGCCTCCAGCGGGGTGGCGGTCTTGCGTCCACCCCAGCCGATGAGCTTCAATTTCGCATTGTCGTGATCCACCGTATTCTCGGCGTAGCGGATATCTTTCTTCATCTTGTCTTCCAGCGCATCGAGAGACGGCCTGCTCCAGGGCGGACTTGGCGGCCTGTACGGCATCCCGGGCCGCAGCACAATCGGCAGTCGCGGCGTCGATGTCTTCGGTGCTGACCGGTGGGGCGGGATAGATATCCGTATTGGCGGCAAGGCCATCCGCGATCTCCTGGGCGAGGCCAAGGACGCCGGTTTCGTCTCTCGGGAATTGGGCCATGGCGGTAATCTCCTGGTTTTGTTGGTATTTGTTCGGTATTTTGTGGGGAAACGGCGCTTGGATGCGTCGTTTCAGGCGGATTTTGTCGAAAACCATCGGATGAATGCAAACTTGCACGGACAGGATGTGCGTTTACATCGATGAAATACAGACCATCATCGAAGGAATACGGGCTTGCGTTCTGCTTTTGCGGGTTCGCGCCGCATGGATGTTGGTTTGCATTTTTCCGTCGTGAGTTTGCATGGCGTCAGCGTGAACCCCCATCAGATCGGCGTTTGTTTGCATTTGCTGGATGTATGGACTCCTTCCATAGCCGAGAACAGGATATCCCATGGTAATCGTTCACTCCCCCCTCCCGAAACGACGATTTTCGTAGGATGGGCAAAGCGAAAGAGACTGTGAAAGTATTCGTTGTTTTCGGGTACACGCGATTTTTCAACGTACCCGGAACAGGCATAAAATCCTCCCGGAATCCGCAAGCTGGAATACTTTCACAGTCTCGAAAGCGTGCCCATCATAACAGGCCGCGATGGGCACGGCGCTTCACACCTTTGTCTTGTGATTGGCGCGGCGCCTCGCGCCTTTGCCCATCCTACAGGGGGAGTAAACGATTACGCATGATTGGAAGTACAATAATAAGGAAATCCCCCAGCGAATCTCTGTTATAGCTGCGGTATGTGGATCCGTCCAACTATTATGATATAAAAGGAGAGAATCGTGAGTGACAATATTTTGGTTGCACTAATCTCCTTGGCTGACTACGCGAGATTATTTTCTGTGCCATCCATAGCAGAAAATCCGGGAAAAGGATTGTTTCTCCAGAAACGTCTTTTTTCGTCGGCATCGACTATGAGGCGTATTTTATCGCGCAACCGCTCGAACCTTTTGCGCGGTGTTTCATTTGGTGGTTCAGACGTGGCGTAATGGGAAAATACTCCCAGCAAGTAGTCTGCTATCGCTATGCATGGTTGGTCGCGCTTGCCGCAGCATACAATACGGGGTTCTTGGTAGAATTTGCCTCCACGTTCCTTGATCTTTCCCATGACTTCGTGAATTGTCAGTTCAAAATATTTATGAGGTACTTCAGATAGCTGTTCGTAAATTATAGTGCTGTTAAGAGTTAGCAACGGGTCTGACAACCTGTCTGTAACGAGAATCCTCAAAAGAGATAAATAAGCATCCTTTCTTGTGATTCCGCTTAGCTTTCGATATGCGACGAAAGCGCGAATTGGGAAGCGGGCAATAGTCTTGATGAAATCAGTACGAATCTCTTCGGAATCATCGGTAAAATGCAGGCCTTTTTTCTGCAACTTTTCTTTTCGCCCAGAGGCATATGGATCGTGTAGAAACCGATCCAGGGTTTGGGCAATGGCCTCTTCAATGGTACTTACGTCTCCCGTAGCTACCGCCACTAACGCCAATCCCAAATAGACGTCACCTCTAAAATGCGTTTCTGTTTCGTCAATAAAATACGATACTCCCTCTACCTCTTTGAATATTTGACGCATTCCCTCCTTATATGTCGGAAGATATGTGGAGAAAAGTCCATCGCGCTTAAGAAGACTTTTCCAGAGTTGACGCATTTCCACGCCGAGCTCTGGTTCAATTCCTTGCAGGTAACTTATCCGGCCATCAATGCTATTTATGCAATGGTGGGGGAATCTGTAACCGGCCCTCTCTGCATGATTCATGATGCCGAACCGATCCGAATAGTAGAGTTCCTGCCTCAACTTATGCTTGAACTTGTAAGGTATTCGCGGTCTATCCAACTCCGAAACGCTGAGACCCGTTACAAAATGGGCCTGTCCTATTTTCGTTGTTCTAAACTTGTCTTTGGCTAACGGAAATCCATGTGTTTGGAGCACGGTTTCAATTGCAATTCTATCGGGAACGCGGGTATCGCTAGAAAACGTCAAGTCATCCGCATATCGGGTGTAGATTGCCTGATATTTTCCTGCTAAATCAGATAGCTCTTGATCTAGCGGTATGCAAACAAGATTTGCAAAGAATGGGCTTGTGTGTATTCCCTGCCCAAGCCCATCGTCGATGGTTGCCAGCCCACCGATTACCTCTGCAACGGACTGATAAATACCCAGCTCGGTTAAAAGAGCTTCAAGTCGTGCGCGTGAGATAGAGGGAAAGAAATCTTTTATGTCGGCTCTGGCAATAATCTTCGCACCAGCATGACATCTCGCATTTGTGAGAGTGCTACGTCCCGTCACATAACCATGAACGGCGGAATGCGGGTAATCATCGACGGTATCACGGGCAAAGTTTTCGAATTTACGGAGTAGAGCCTTCTGTATCTGCGCGAGTTCAGATACCGCTTGCCACACGACTCGATACTCGCCTCTTCGGCGACGATTGCGTTTCGGGATACGGTGCTCGCGGTAGAATTCCTGGTGGGTTGCTGAATTTCTTATCCTATCCAGCATTTCAGCATGACACCCAATCAACGTTGCAAGATGATTGGTATCTTTTGCTTTCCTGAAATCGACAATGAAGGGGGCCACTGGATCTCTCGCCATCAGTAAAATAGAAAAATGGACGGACGGCGAATAGGTACAATGTGATTACCTTAAGTGGCGGATGCGACTCGCATCCCAAAACCATATTCCTCCCTCCGTCCAACTCGGATGATCGGGCAAGAATCGTCGAACAGTCAAACTGTTTCTCGCTAATCGGCATAGTGCACGGGACGCGGTTCGCGCAGAGCACTCACCGGCAATCCTCTCCCTTCGTCGCCGCCCTCGTCCGGGGCCTTCCAGTCGAGAAAGATCCAGCCCGCGCCCCGACGGGGAGATTCCAGGGTCCGGGTTTGGCCGGGGGGCTTCATGGCGCTGGCGGGGAGGCGTGCGCCCCAGCCCAGGTATTTGAGCTTGGAATCATCGGAACCGGTGGCATTCTCCGCGTAGCGCCATATCTGTAACGATTCCGTGCGCAATTTTTCCTGAAATCTGCCTTTTCCGGTTTTTCACCAAGCAACGGAAAAAGTTGCACACGGGGGGCGCTTGGCCGCGTCCACTGCCGCCTCTGAATTCTCGTTTTTGATGTCGATGGCGTAGCTGGCCACCGCCTGCTTGTCCTTGGCGGTCTCGAAGGAATCGATATACGTATCGAGCATCTTTTCGAGCTCCCTAGTGCTGACCGGGCGCGATGAAATACGGAAGAACCAGGGATGAAGCCATTGCCGGCACCGAGGCGTTGGCCCTTCGAGCGATAGCCGAGCGTATCGAGACCGGCGAACAACCGGTCGAGCCCATCCACATTCTCTTTGCCGCTGCATGAATCGCTGGCCAAGCGCGAAGGCAAGGCGCGTTCTATCCGCGCTTTCGAGACGGCTGGAAAATAAAGCGGACATCGGGCCCTCACAGAACCCTCGCCAAGCCAGGATATCCAGATTTCGTGTTCGCTTTTCATGACAGCGAAGAAATCGGCCCCAGGATGCTGGCGCGCATCTCGAAACACACTGGTTTGAAGCCTGAGCATTTATAGGGCTCATAATTCCAATCCTGCCTTTCTTTTGTATTGCGGCCCGTGCGGGGTATGAAGCCCCACACACAACAAAAACGATACCGGTCACGGTACCCAAAACCCGTGGAAGTTATGCGCCGGCCCATTGAGTCCACCGGATCGAGCACCGTAGTGGGCTTAAATAGAGATCTACACGTGTGTCGTCATCACCACCCGCACCGGACAGCAGGGTAGATGTCAAACCATGTATTCGAAGCGCGACGCAATTATCCAGCGCGAGATCCTGCTTCCAGTAAAGCCGTTCCGGTGGGTAGACTTGGCAATTGAATCGTTTCGCGAAATCGTTGTAGGCGGTTAGCGGTTTCAGCAGCGCATGCGAGGAGTCCGGACTGCTGAATCGATCTCGTAACGCCCGCTCGCGATGGCGGGACTCAGCGGCCTCGATGGCATGTTGAGCCTTTCGCACCGCCGGTTCCTGTGCGATGTTGCGGTCTACTTTGTTTATTTCCCGCTCGGCTTTGCGAATGGATTAATTTGTTTATTTCTCGCTCAGCTTTACAAATGGATCAAGTTTTAACGGTCCTTTACTAGCGCGGGATTATGGTTCATTGGTCTGAAGCGGAGCCTCGCTAGGTTTTAACAGCTATTTACTAGCGCAGGATTATGGTTCATTGGTCCGAGGCGAAGCCTCGCTAGGTCATGATTCCCGGGAACAACGTATACCCGTTGCAATGGGCACTTGCATGCGTCGGCCAGTCCCTTCAGCCAATGGAAAGCGGCTTCGTATTCTTCAGGAGCGCCTTTGTACGCGATGTCGCCGGTAACCAGGATGGCCCCGACCGGGCCAAGAGTGGCTATCCTGTTCCGTGCATCCCGGAGCAGATGGATCCGAAATGGACGCTCCGGGTCCAGGTCCGGCGTCGTGCAATCCGGCGCGCGAAAGTGAATATCCGAGATGTGTAGTAGCAGCATGGTACCTTCAGCCCGTCGGAGTATGGCTGCGAGCTTACAAGGACGAATCAAAAGAATCGACGCTCGACCAAAAGAGTTGGAAACAACGATGGATTCCACCGGACGGCAGAACCTGTGAATAGGGCACTGAAGCATTACCATCAGGGTGCGGTCCATCCTGCCGAAATGGATCATGAGTAGCACGAAGATGGCGAGGATGGCGGCCGGGATGGCGATATCGAGCTGCGCCTTCGCCGCCAGCATCTGCTCGAACTGGCCGGATATCTACCCACGGATTCTGCCGAAGAAGCGTTTTTTCATACGCTGTTCCTACTACACATTCCGAGGGGATGTGGGTTCCGTGTGTTTCGTCGAATCGAGGTACAGCGTATCGGGACAAATATCCTGCTCGTGAGGCCACGCCACCGCGCCATCCCGCGCGTACACCCTTCCAAAGTAGGATTTGTCTTTCAATTCCCTGAATACGCCAAAGCCGAGCAGCGGTTCACAGTCATAGATACCTTGCTCGTCGTTGGTGAATTCGATGAGAAGCCGGTAATCCGACAGCGGTACGACCTTTCTTACCCTGAGATTCATGTCCGCTACCTCGATGGTTCGATCTTGTATGGCTGCTCGCCCGTTGCGGCAAGCGCCCAATCCGCGACAAGCTCTTCCTTGTGTAGTTCAATCCATGCCTGCGGGAGCTTCATTTTCGCGGGCGGTATCCTGCCTTCGAGGACATTGCCATCGGGAATCGATACGATAACCTCGTCGTCCTGGTACCTTACATGGATGTGCGGCAGTTTGTGTTGGCGGCTGTCTCTGAAATACATAGCGCGGCCAGTGGCCGCAACCAAAGCTGCTTGCCGGTGGATTATCAATAGTTCGAGGCAACCCTGGGAGCGCCAGCATCTTGCTGGCTTTATTGATGCCGCCTGGAAGGCGGCGCTCCCAGCAGAGCATTGCCAGCCCCAAACATTCGCGCGCTCATGTCAATTGTTGAAGAGGAATTGCATATAGACAATCAGCCCATAAAACATGGATATCGACGGCATCTCTTTAATTCCCGCTCTACTCTACTCTGTCCAAACGCCAAAAACGGACGAAGGTCATCAAAGCACCGCCGTTACCGTATTGCTCGCCATTCCATCGCCGGCCTTGTTCACGGCCACCACGCAGAATTCCAGTTCCTTGCCGTACGGCTGGCAGCAGCATGGTACCTTCGACTCGTCAGAGCATGGATGCGAGCTTACAAGGACGAGTCGGAAGAATCGAACCTCGACCAAAAGAGTTGGAAACAACGATGGATTTCACCGGACGGCAAAACCTGTGAATGGGGCACCGAGTGAGACCATGACGGCCTGTTTCACGAGATTTCTCTTGGGTTATCGAGCCGCCGGACCTCCCACAAATAATAGAGGACCGGGATGACGATAAGGGTCAAGATGGTCGTGGTAATCATGCCACCGACCATGGGTAGCGCAATGCGGCGCATGACATCGGCGCCCAGCCCGTCGAAGATGAAGATGGGCAACAACCCGGAAAATCCAGTGATCACCGTCATGAGCACGGGGCGAACTCGCATCGATGCACCCTCGCGCACCGCTTCGCCCAGTTGCACCGCGTCGATGGGGTTCCTCTCTCGGACGCGAAGATCGATGTAGACCATCATGATAGTGGCCGTCTCCACCGCGAGTCCCCCCAACGCAATAAAGCCGACACCAGCCGCCACGGAGAGATGGTAATCGGCGAGATACAATGCCCACATGCCGCCGACCAGGGCCACGGGCAACGATAGCATTACCATGAGGGTGCGATCCATCCTGCCGAAATGGATCATGAGTAGCACGAAGATGGCGAGGATGGCGGCCGGGATGGCGATATCGAGCTGCGCCTTCGCCGCCAGCATCTGCTCGAACTGGCCGGACCACTCGATGGCGTATCCCGGAGGTAGCCTTACCTTTGCGGCGACGATTTCCTGCGCCTCATCGACGTAGGAACCGATGTCGCGCTCGGCGATATCCACGAACACCCAGCCGGTGAGCCGCGCATTTTCCGATTTGATCATGGGGGGCCCTTCGACGAATTCGATGCCTGCCAGCTCACCGAGCGGGATATGCTGGCCCTGGGGTGTGGGTACCAGGATATCGGCCAGGGCATCGGGATGTTCGCGGAAGCGCCGCTCGTAACGGAGCATGATGTTGTAGCGCTCGCGTCCCTGCACCGATTCGGAGATCTTCATGCCGCCCAAGGCGGTCTGGATGATGCGCTGAAACATGCCAAGGTCGATATTCTGGCGCGCCAATTCATCCCGGTTCGGCGTGATTTCCAGATATTTACCACCGATGACGCGGTCGGCGAAGGCCGAGCGTGTCCCGGCTACCTCCTTTACCACCGCTTCCACATCGAGGGCGATGCGGTTGATTTCATCCAGGTCGGCCCCCGATATCTTGATGCCCACCGGTGTACGGATCCCGGTGGAGATCATATCCATGCGGATCTTGATGGGGTAACCCCAGCTATTGACGAGACCGGGCAGTTTCACCCTGTCATCAAGCTCGTCGATGAGCCGATCCACGGTCATGCCGTGGCGCCACTGCCCCTTTGGCTTGAGTTTTATCCAGGTCTCGATCATGGAAATGGGCGCCGGGTCGGTGGCCGTATCGGCGCGGCCTACCTTGCCGAAGACGCGATCGACTTCCGGCACGGTTTTGATGAGCCGATTGGTTTGGGCCAGTATCTCCTTGGCCTTGGTGATGGAGACCCCGGGCAAGGTGGTCGGCATATAGAGCAGCTCCCCTTCGTACAGGGCCGGCATGAATTCGGAGCCGATGCGCAGCATGGGAACCGCCATACTGGTGAGCAAAAGGATGGTGACCAGCAATGTCAGGCGGTGTCGGGCCAATACCCCGGTCAGCAACGGCCGATACAGGCGCAACAATCCGGCGTCGATGGGATTGTCCCTTGGGCCCTTGATGCGCCCACGTACCAGCCACAGCATCAAAATGGGAATCACGGTGATGGAGAGCACGGAGGCAATCGCCAGGACATAGGTCTTGGTGAATGCCAGCGGTGAAAACAGGCGGTAGGATTGCCCGGTCAATGCCAGTACCGGCAGAAACGAGATGGTGATGATCAATAAGGAAAAGAACAGACCCGGGCCGACTTCCTTGGCGGCCTGCAGGATGGCCTGGTGGCGTTCCCGCCGAGAGGCGCCTTCCATTCCCGCCAGCTTGCGGTGGGCATTTTCCACCATCACGATGGAGGCATCCACCATGGTGCCGATGGTAATGGCAATGCCACCAAGGGAGATGATATTGGCGGTAATGCCCTGCCAGGACATGATGATGAAGCCACCCAACACGCCGAGCGGCAAGGTGATCACCGCCACGAATGCCGAGCGCACATGCAGGAGAAACAGGAACACCACCAGGGATACCGCGATGCTCTCCTTGATCAGGGTACCGACCAGGTAATCCACCGCCCCTTCGATAAGCGGTGCCCGATCATAGACCGGTTCGATTTCGACTCCGCTCGGCAGGCCGTGCCGCAACTCTTCCAGCTTTTTCTTCACACCCTCGATGACGGTAAGGGCATTCTCACCAAAACGCATGACCACGATGCCGCCGACCACTTCGCCCTGGCCATCGAGTTCCACGACGCCCCGGCGTAGCTCCGGCCCTTCGATCACCCGGGCGATATCGGAGAGCACCACCGGCGCGCCATTCCTGGCATACACCACCACCTTCCGTAATTCATCGAGATCGGTGATGTATCCCTTGGAACGGATGATCAATTCCATCTCCCCCTGTTCGATCACCCGGCCACCCACTTCCTGGCTCGCGGCGCCGACCGCGGTGATGATGCGGTTCAAGGGCACGTCATAGGCGCGCAGACGGTTGGGGTCCACCAACACCTGGTATTCCTTGACGAACCCACCCACCGAGGCCACTTCCGACACGCCCGCCACCGTGGCCAGTTCGAATTTCAAAAACCAGTCCTGCAGGGTGCGCAGATACGCCAGATCATGTTCGCCGCTCCTATCCACCAGCGCGTATTGATACACCCAGCCGACACCGGTGGCATCCGGTCCGATCCGGGGCGTGGCATTCTCCGGCAGATCCCCCCGACTCTTGGACAGGGCCTCGATGACACGGCTTCGCGCCCAATATTGATCCACATCGTCTTCGAAGATGATATAGACGAAAGAGGTGCCGAACATGGAAAAGCCACGCACATCCTTCGTCTTCGGTAGACCCAGCATGGTCGTGGACAGGGGATAGGTCACCAGATCCTCCACGATTTGCGGAGACTGGCCCGGGAAATCGGTGCGGATGATGATTTGGGTATCGGAAAGATCGGGGATGGCGTCCAGCGGCGTCGCCCTGATGGCCAGCAGCCCGGCAACCGCCATGGCAATCACCCCCACCAGCACCAGCAATTGATTGCCAACCGACCATTCGATGATTTTGGCGACGAAGGATTCGGTGGGGTCAAAGGCCTGTCTGGTTTTTTCATCGATGTCCTGCATGGGCACTCCCCGATTCGAGGTAGGAAAGGCTTTCGAGCAATCAAGCCGCAATATCCCTATCGTTTATCCGTCGTCTCTATGAATGTTTATCATTCAACAGAGAGTAATCGACACTTATCCGACAGTTCTCGTAACTAAACGGGTAGTCATCACTAGCGAAGCTTCGCCAGGTAATCCTTAGATCATCTCTTTCCCTGTTACCCGGAAATACAGTGATTCCGGCGCAATATCGAAACCGCAATCCCAGGCGAGCGTGGGCCAGGAATCGAGATAAAATTGCCAGAAACAAACCGGGTCGCGCAATGGTTCCGCGACTTTATTATCGATAGACGATACCCCTCCGATCGACCTCCCCCGGTTCTCCCGTATTGAATCCCAAGAATATCCTGAACCCCTTTATGTAACGCGCCTCCGGTATACAAATACATTCACGCATGGTTTCCCCTTTCGGATTATGACGAGAGGTTCAATGGCATGAAATGTTTTTGTCTCCCACATTTCCATGCGTTCATCCTGGTGTAACCCTACCCATTCCGCCACAAGTCCGCGAGCGCCGGCAGGAAGAAACCCTGAAATAACGTTCAGGTTCTTTATGTTCATAGCAGCCCGATATTCGTTATACCTGACATGAAAGTGAGACGGATTGGTTCATCGAAATACATCGAGATAACAATCCCCAAGAATCTCGCTATTTCCGGCATTATTTTGTTTATTCCCCGCTCAGCTTCGCTGATGAATCAAGTTTCACAAAATACCAATTTTGCTTTACTAATACCGAATCACGCCTCGCCGGTTCGAGGCGAAGCTTCGCTAGTGTTCTTCCACCTGTTTCTGGATCGATTCCTCTTGGGGATTCTTATATCGCTCTGGTTTTTCTTAGCGGGCCTATCCCACTTTGAGTGCACCATACAAGATGAGAGCACAAAAAAGCATCATGATAACGAAAAGCGCAATTGTCTCCATTAGGTTTCTCCCAGTTTTTTGAGATGACGCTCGATTTTCGACATAAGCCTGAAACAGGAAAGCAGAATGGCAATAATAATCACGACACCAAACCAAAATATCTCATTGATTCGATCCTTTAGATATAAATTGGCCTAACCACCACATACCAAAACAATAATGCCTAAAAGTATGATCAAAAATCCCTTCAGGTAGTCGATTCGTTCTTTTAATCCTTCTGACTTCGACATGGGATTATTATGTTGATTTTTCATGGGTGTCTTTTTCTAGTCGCCATGAAAGTGCATGCTTGAAAGAGACTCATAAGACTCCTCGCTTCGCTTCGGGATAACAAAAACAGGCTATTGTTGTTATCTCGAACGTAGCGAGAAGTCTTTCATTCTCGGGGGCAGTAAAGCCATCAACATGATCGTTTTCAGATATCGGGATGAAAGAGTGATATTTCAGTTCCCAAGTTTAAGATTGAGAATCGGCAAAAAGTTAATAGTACCATTTCTGCTGTACAGCCCCATTGCACTGCCAAATCTGCACTTTTGCGCCGTTGCTATGTAAATCCGGGGCATGAACATCAAGGCACATACCATTATCCAACACCAAACTCCCATTCTCTATTCTCCATCTTTGATTAGAACCACCGTGGCAATCCCAGGCTTGTACTTTTCCACCATTGATATAGCGATTGAAATCAGGAGCGTGGACATCTAAACATTTTCCCGCTTCATTAATAACACTTCCATTTTCAGTAAGTACCCAGCTTTGCTGCACAGAGTTATTGCATTCCCATGTTTGTACTTTGGCACCATTATTGTGCAGATCCGGAGCATGTATATCTAAACATTTACCTCCTCCGCTAAGTAGTGCTAGGAAAGTATTAGGATAGTCTTCCAAATATCGATTGGGAATGATGATGGTGTCGTCTCTGATTTCCCCGGTGGCATGGAGATTGCCGAAGGAAAGGATCGCTGCCAATAGGAGGATGATTTTTTTCATATTGTATATTCCTCTCGAATTCTTTCTGTTTATTGCCCTGTCATGCGAAGCCGATCCCCATTCTCCCCACACAGCCAGACCTCTTTCGCGCTCACTGCAAAAATGATTTCGTTACGTAAAATCATTGAAAATTCTTCAATGATTTCTTTCGCCTTAATCACACTGACTTTTGGAAACCCAACATTTTGTAGCGTGTTGTAATGTTTGTCGTTGGTAATCAGAAAGTCGGCGTTGCCGCAAACTGCGCAGTCGACAAACTTCCAGTCGTCTTCATCGGCAAGGGGAAGTTGAAAATGGAAGGTTGGACTAACGAACCTCACATTTTCCGAAGTCAGGATAAAAAGCAAAAACTGCTCCAACAGCTCTTTCGGAAAAACGCTCTGCAAAGTCTCCGCGTATTCAAGGAGAATAGGGGTCGATACCGGAAGATCGTACTTCCCTGAATATATGCTGCTGACAATCGGATGATAATAGCTTTTGGATTGAATTCGAAGAAGAATATATTCGTGTCGATTCTCTCGATTTCGTTCTGGGCCCCTCGACTCCGCTCGGGGACCGCCCTCGACGGTTGGTGAGCGAAGTCGAACCACGGTTGGTGAGCGAAGTCGAACTACACTCAGGGATCGAGGATCGCTATTCGGGTTCGGACGCTACACCGTGCTCGGGAGCTCGGTCCCCGAGCGGAGTCGAGGGGCCAGTTTTATGTCGAGTTCGCATTTCTATAATGCGTTTCATTTTGACACTCCGCCAACCTGGGAAGCTTTTCGAATTCGCCATTTATCAACGCCAGCTTCTTTTTATGGCCCCAATTTTGCACCTGCTTCTCCCGACAAAATGCTTCATCGATTCGTTCGAATTCTTCGCAATAAACCAATCTGACTGGCAAGTGTTTCTTCGTGAAATTCGATCCTTCGCCGGCTTGATGTTGTGCTAAACGTATTTCCAGGTTGCTGGTGCTACCGGTATAGAATGTACCGTTCCTGCATTCCAGTATGTACATGTAGCCTTTCATTGGTCAGGTATGTTGATTGGGAATGGGGGTGCCCCTCGACTCCGCTCGGGGACCACCCTCGGCGGTTGGTGAGCGAAGTCGAACCACGCTCGGGGACCACCCTCGGCGGTTGGTGAGCGAAGCCGAACCACGTTCGGGGACCAAAGGAATAATTGCATATATCAAAACGTGCCACAGTGTATCCGAGAAATAGAGGTAACATGATGAGCAATACTACAATGGTGCGGGCGAGGCTGACGCCCGATCTAAAGGAACGCGCCGAACGCATTTTTCACCGTCTGGGGCTGAATGCGACCCAGGCCATTACCCTATTCTACCGGCAGGTCGAGCTTCGGGACGAACTCCCGTTCGATATCGCCGTTCCGACGCAGGCGACCAAACGAACATTCGAATCTTCCGAGGCCGGGCGTGATGTGGTCGTCTGCGAGGACGCGGACGACATGACATGTTCCGCAAGTTGGGGATTTGATGGGCTTGGATGGTTCGGCCCATCTATACGAAACAGTTCGCGAAGGACCTGGAACGTTGCCAAAGGCGCGGCAAGAACCTGGAAAAGTTCAAGATTATTGCCCGCAGTCTTCTTGCCGGCGAATCGCTCGATCCCCCATCCACCGAAACCATCGCCTCGTCGGTAATTTCGTTGGCCGACGGGAATGTCATATGGAATCGGATTGGTTGCTGATCTACCGTGTCGATACCGATCGGATGTTCTTCGAACGAACGGGTACGCACTCGGACCTGTTCAGGAAATGAATGGCCAACACACCTCGAGATCCGGGATATCGGCGATATATCCCTCGTCCTGTTCGCTGTAGAAAATATTGATGTGGTAGTCTCTCACGATTGTTTTTCCACTCCGAGGTTATGGATCTCGATGCCGAGTTGAGGGTGTAGCCGAGCTGGTGGGCGAGTATCGCCATTCCAGGACTGTTTGTTCTTTTCCATCAATGCCTTGCATGGATTCGATCAATTTCCTGCATGGGTGCCTTCCACCGATACGCCAACCGTTGGTGCCCCGGCATCCACATCACCGTACAATTCCACCTCCACCACGTGGCCCCCGCCGTAAGGGTGAGCGATCTCACCCTCCAACTGCAGCCAGTAATGACCGCTGCCGTGGTCGAGATAGAGCTTTACGCCATTATCCTTGTAGTATTCCGGCCTGCCCTGGGTAATCCACGGTTTCAATGCCAGCACGAGCCGGGCGAGCGCCTGTCGCCGTTCGCCAACGGTGAATGCCTCTTTTGCAAGCATCGATGCCTTTTCGGCATCCTGCAGGATGAATTGCAATTTGGTGCCACGGAATTTTGTCAGCAGATGCTGACTGGACTGCAAGGCGGGCATGAGCATCTCGGTCTCCGGTTCATATTCGCCCGTGGCGGCCTCATGCAGGTAAAGCGCGGCATCCACCAGATGGTCGAGCATCGCCTGCTGGTCTCGACTGATCTTCAATGATGCCAGTGGAGTTTGCGCCTTTTGCAATTTTCGGAAGGATTCCCGCAGGGAACTTTCGGAATCGATGAGGAACTGGCTGCTGACTACGATGGTCTCACCATCTTGCAAACCACGCACGATCTCGGTGCGACCCTTGTTGTGGATGCCGGTTGCCACCTTCCGGGGCTGAAATCTCCCTTCGCCGAGGGCCACCACCACGAAATCGCCCTCGGAGCTCTTCAAAATGGCCTCGGAAGGAATGCCGAGGCGCTTGTCGAGTTTGGTCTCGAATACCACATCGGCGTAGGCACCGGGTTTCAGAGCGCCATTGGGATTATCCAGCACCAGGCGCACCTGTCCGGTACGGCTGTCCGGATTGATGGTGGGGTAGATATAATCGATACGCGCGGTACGCGCCATGCTACCCAGATTGGGGAATGTCACCGTGGCCTTGCCGTTCTTCTCCAGGAATTGCAGGTCTTTTTCCGCCACGCTGACCTCGATCCACACGCTGGAATAATCCTGAATGGTGGCAATCCGCATACCGGGCTCGAGATAACTGCCCTGACTTACCATGAGGTGGCTAACGACACCATCGGTCTCGGCATAAAACGGTAAATGCTCCAACTTGCGGCGCTCGGCCTCGATCCGCTTCAGCGCCTTTTGTCCCACCCCCAATGATTGCAGCCGTTTCGTGCTGGAATGAACGCGCTGTTTTCTACCACTGGCGATGGCGGCAAGATAGTCCTGCTGTGCGGAGATCAGGTCGGGGCTGTAAAGCGTAAAAAGTAAATCACCCCTCCTTACTTCGTCCCCCACGGCGGTGATATCGAGTTTTTCGATCCAACCGGCGACACGTCCGGAGATTACATGGGTATTGCGTACATTCTCCTTCACCAGGCCATAGCTGCGAACGTTGGTGCCGAAACGGACCACGGTGGCATCTTCGGTGCGCACGCCGATGTTTTGAATGGTTTCCGGTGATATGGTGATGGCGGCGCGCGCATCGGTATCCGCCTCGCCATCCTGGGCGGGCTCATCCCCTTCCGTCTCGGAATCACCCGAAAGAGGCACCAGATCCATACCACAGATAGGGCAGCTACCCATTTCATCGGCAATATAGTGCGGGTGCATCGGGCATGTATATTTCTGCGAGGCCAAAGCATCCGAGACCGACGCGAAGTCGATGGCCAACATGGCGATGACGACCAGGGTAAATGCAAGGATTGGATTGTGTTTCATGGCGGGGCACCGTAGATAATGAACCGGGGGGCGAGAAAATGGGATTTATCTGGAATCCATGGGCATTTCGGGGGCGGTGGACAGCATGTCGGCGCTTCGCGCCTTTGCCCATCCCACGCAACGAATCGTGGCTTGTCGATTCGATTCGAGCACAAGCCTCGCTGGCTTTTCACGTCATGCCGGTACCATGGTCGACCCGACACTTCCATGAATCCGGATACCGGTGCAAGTGCAGGGTGGCGACGATAAGAACGATATCGCCACGGGGTTGGTAAACGATGGCGTAGGGAAAACGTTTGGTGCGACACCGCCTGGTTCGTGGAGAAAGAGGATGCCAGGCCTACGGAAAACGGACAACTCGATCCAGGATTTGCTCGTTCTCCGCCACGGATGCGTATCCCAAACCATCATCTCGATCGTTATAGTACGAGACAACTTCCGCGAGATCCATCTCTGCCGCGGAAAGGAATTCGACATCCATCGATTCTATCGTCGATGGTTTCGTTTTTTGCCAATACGGTCAAAAACCTCTCGAGCAGGAATCGAGCGCATCTCACCGCGCTCATAGGCATCGATTCTTTCCTCGGCTTCCCTGGCCCAAAACGCATCCACATCCTGGCAAGACGGGGAATCGAAGCTCGCAAGGATCGCCCCGGCCAATACCGCGCGTTCGCTGGGAAGAAGCGCGAGGGCGCCTTCGAGTACCTTTTTTGCTTGCACAATCATCTGGCCCTCCACATGGGTCGATTCTACTAGGAATTCATTCTGGCGATTTAGGAAAATAAAACGACACAACCAGCGTGACTAACGGAAAAACTCCAACCTTGATCAACTCGAAGATAGCCTTTAGCGCTTTATTGTCTGGGTCTATGGCGTAACCAATAAAAACGGCCGTACAAATTACCCCAAGCCCGAGTAATACTTGTTTAGCAAGTTTAAGGCGATCACTTGGCTTGATAGTGTTGATCTGCTTAGCCGAAGAAAAGTCCCCTAGTTCGATATTTTTTCTCCTCTGATTCATTTACAAACCCTCGATTCGAGTAATGGCATGTAACTCGTTACTTTCGTCCTCTCGAACGATGCCTAGAGATTCACCTTCGGCTATTTCTTGATCGGCGACGCGAAGAAGAGCGAAAGCGCGCTTCATTGCTTCACCCTCCGGGATATTTCGATTGCGCGCGAAATCCGACACGCTCTCATAGATGTCATCTGGTATGTCAAGGGTCAATATAGGCATTTTTATGCTCCGCGTAGACTGGTACAAAGGTGATACGAACATACTGCATATTTACTGCAATGACTGATCGAATAGGATAGTGAGCACTCCTGCCGAAGGCGAATATAGACCGCAAAAAGGGGGACCAATGATACATGAGTCCGAATAACCAAACGGGAAGGATTGAACCTATTGGTCAAAATCAGTTTCGACACCTTGCCCTTTTTCTCGATCTATCACCCTCCGGTCGCTTCCCCCACCCACCTTCGGGCATTCCGAAACATGCGCAGCCAGGGGCCGTCTTCTCCCCAATCATCGGGGTGCCAGGAGTACTGGCAGGTGCGGAACATGCGTTCCGGGTGCGGCATCATGATGGTAACGCGCCCGTCCGAACTGGCAAAACCGGTGATGCCACCCGGTGATCCGTTGGGATTGGCGGGATAGCGTTCCGTGGCGTTTCCCCGGTTGTCCACGTAACGGAGGCACGTTCCCCGTGGATCACCGGGTATCGCCGATCTCGGATCGTCCAAATTGCCTTTCCCTTCACCCGCTGATCCCTGGTTCCCCGCTTCACTGTTCGATGCCGCGAATTCGGCCCGCCCTTCGCCGTGAGCGACCACGATGGGGAGCCTTGCCCCCGCCATTCCAGTGAGCAGCAGCGAGGGAGAGGGAAGGACCTCGCACAGCGTGAGGCGGGCCTCGAACTGTTCGGACAGATTGCGCACGAAACGCGGCCAGTGTTCCGCGCCCGGGATCAGGCTGGTCAGCCGGGAGAGCATCTGGCAGCCGTTGCACACACCCAGGGAGAAGGTATCGGGGCGAGAGAAGAAGGCCGCGAAGGCATCCCGTGCGCGGGGGTTGTACAAGATGGAACTTGCCCAGCCACCACCGGCGCCCAGCACGTCTCCATAGGAGAAACCACCGCAGGCGGCCAGGCCATGGTAATCGGCGAGGGTAACGTCTCCTTCGATGATGTCGCTCATATGCACGTCGAAACAATCGAAACCGGCGCGGTGGAAGGCGGCGGCCATCTCCACATGGCCGTTCACGCCCTGTTCGCGCAGAATGGCCATCCTGGGGCGCGCGCCCCCGAGGAATGGCGCCAGGATGTCCTCATCCGGGGTATTCCCATCCGGGACGCCTGCCGACAGCTCGAAACCGACGTGGGGGGTGATCCCCGGATCACCCGCGTCCAGCATTCCTCGGTACTCTTCTTCGGCGCAGCGCGGATTGTCGCGCAGGGCCTGCATACGGTAACTGGTCTCCGACCAGGCCCGTTGCAGGGAAATTCGGGGCTCGCTGAGGATTGTTTCTCCCGCCATGCGAAACTCCACGGTATCGCTGGGATTCGGTCCGCCGATGCGGTGTACGTGTTCGCTCGACATCCCGGCCCATTTCATGGTCTCGTATACTGCCGGGACATCTCTTCTTCGCACCTGCACGATCACCCCGGGTTCTTCGGAGAACAGGATGCTCGGAGGATCATCTCCCAGGCGGTCATTTCCCAGGGTATCGTTTCTCGGGCCGTCGAGATGGATCGTGATCCCAGTGTGCGCGGCGAATGCCATCTCGCACAGGGTGGCGAACAGGCCACCATCGGAACGGTCGTGATAGGCCAACAGGCGATCCGCGCGATTTAGCATCTGTATGGCCTTGAAGAACGCTTGCAAGTCCTCGGGATGGTCGAGGTCCGCCGGCTTTCCCCGGGTCTCGCCGCAGACCTGGGCAAGACTCGATCCCCCCAGGCGATTCCTTCCTCGTCCAAGGTCGATGAGGATCAGGTCCGTCTCTTCGTCGCTGCAAAGTTGCGGCGTCAGGGTGCGGCGCACGTCGAGGACCGGTGCGAAGCTGGAGACGATGAGGGAGAGCGGCGCGGTCACCGAGCGAGATTGGCCGTCCTGCCGCCACACAGTCTTCATGGACAGGGAGTCCTTGCCCACCGGGATGGTAATCCCGAGGGAATGACAGAGTTCCGTTACCGCACGCACCGTATCGAAGAGTTTGGCATCCTCACCGGGATGACCGCAGGCGGCCATCCAGTTGGCGGACAGGGCGATCTTTTCGATGTCCTCGATGGGGGCGCACGCGATATTGGTGATGGCCTCGGTCACGGCGAGACGCCCCGAGGCGGGCGCATCCGCCAGGGCGACGGGGGCCCGTTCGCCCATGGCCATGGCCTCGCCTCGGTGTGCCTCGAAGCCGCTCGCGGTGACCGCGCAGTCGGCCACCGGGACCTGCCAGGGGCCCACCATCTGGTCTCGGGAGACCAGTCCGGTGACGCTGCGATCGCCGATGGTGATCAGGAACCCCTTGCTCGCCACCGCGGGGAGTCGCAATATCCGATAAGCCGCCGTATTCAGGGATATCTCACGGTAGGATGGGCAAAGGTGGGAAGCGCCGTGCCCATCGGGTTCATCGAGGATGGACACTGCTCCCTCGGTAATGGGTATGGCCCGGTCGGTAACGGATCGGTTTTCATCCATGATGGGCACGGCGCTACGCGCCTTTGCCCATCCTACGATTCCTATCCTTTCCGTCGGTATCCGCGTTGCATTTCGCACCATGCGCGGCGGGTCGCCGAACAGAAAACTCAGGGGAATGTCGATGGGATGGCGATCCTCGGCGTGTAGGGCATCCCCCCGGGCATCAGCAGAAGAATCGGCAGAGAAATCAGCCGAAGAATCGGCCAGAGAACCAGATGGGGGAGCAGCCTGAGAAGCGGCCTGGGAAGTAGTCGGAAAAGCTGCCGACGCATCGCTCAACACAAGACGCAATTCATCGCTGGTCTTGCCGAGCACGGCGCACGGGCAGCGCTCCTTGCGGCAAAGAGAGAGAAATTCATCCAGGCGATGGGGCTCCACGGCGAGCACATAACGCTCCTGGCTCTCGTTGCACCAAAGGGCCAGCGGCGACATGCCAGGGTCGTCATTGGGTATGGCGCGAAGCTCGAAACGCCCGCCCTTGCCGCCACCATGGATGAGTTCCGGCACGGCATTGGATAATCCCCCCGCCCCCACGTCGTGTATGGACAGGATGGGGTTGTTTTTCCCCATTTGCCAACAACGGTCGATGACCTCCTGACAACGGCGTTGCATCTCCGGGTTTTCCCGCTGCACGGAGGCGAAATCGAGGGCCTCCCTGGTGGTACCCGAGGCCAGGGACGACGCCGCGCCACCGCCGAGCCCGATGAGCATGGCCGGTCCCCCCAGGACCAGGATCGGGGCGTCCAAAGGCAAAGGGCATTTTTTCACCTGGTCGGGGCCGATGTTGCCGAGACCACCTGCCACCATGATGGGTTTGTGGTAGCCGTGGATTCGTGTGTCGCCCGTGCTGTCGGTGACCGAGGTCTCGAAGGTGCGGAAATAGCCGAGCAGGGCAGGACGACCGAACTCATTGTTGAAGCCGGCGGCCCCGACAGGCCCTTCCAGCATGATGGCAAGGCTCGACGCGATACGGAGAGGTCTGCCGAAATCCCGCTCCCAGGGTTGTACGAAGCCCGGAATACGCAGATTCGATACCGAAAACCCGGTAAGCCCGGCCTTGGCGCGCGCACCACGCCCGGTTGCCGCCTCATCACGGATCTCTCCGCCGGAGCCGGTAGCGGCCCCCGGATAGGGGGAGATGGCGGTGGGGTGGTTGTGGGTCTCCACCTTCATGAGGATGTGCACATCGCACGGCACGTGACTGTAGCGCCGTGACCTGGGGTGGGGATAGAAGCGTGTCCCACCCTCTTCCATGGACATGCCCCGCATCACGGCGGCATTGTCCGCATAGGCGGACAGGATGTGGCCCTTGTCCGGCGCGTGGGTGGACTTGATCATGTCGAACAGGGAATGCTCCTCGGCCACCCCATCCAGAATCCAGGCGGAATTGAAGACCTTGTGGCGGCAATGCTCCGAATTCACCTGGGCGAACATCATCAATTCCACGTCACTGGGGTCGCGCTTCGACTCCGCGAAGCCCTCGGCCAAATAGGCGATCTCTTCCCTGCCCAGGGCAAGGCCAAGTTCCTGATTGGCGGCCTCCAGCGTGGCGATCCGGGCGTTCGGGTCTTCCCTCCCGTGCCTCGACAACGGAATGTACTCGATAGGTGCCGGGGCTCGGTGCGTGAACGATGCATCGATCCCGGTAAGGTCGTAGAGGACCGTTTGCGTCATGGGGTCGTGGAGCAGCGCCGCGACACTCTCCAACGCCTGTCCGGCAAGGGGCGCGTCGGCGTCGAGGCCCACGCGAAACGCAATGCCCCGCTCGATGCGCCGGATAACGGAAAGCCCACAACGACGGGCGATGTCCGAGGCCTTGCTGGACCAGGGAGACACGGTTCCCGGTCGCGGCGCGACGAGTACCAATTGGCCATGCGACTGGCCATGCGGTTGGCCAGGCAATCGACCAGACACAGGGGGAGAAATGGCCTTCGCCATGGGTACGTCGCCATCGGAGATCCCTGCCCGTGACGCGCCGCCCAGTGAAGCGCCGACCTCATCATCGCGGGCACCGTAATCCAGGATCACGGTCAGGTGTTCCCGTTCTTCGTCCGTCAGCGATTGGCCGAGATCCACGAAATGCACGAAACGGGCGTCGAGGGATGAAACGCGCGAGGTTTGTTCCCGGATCTCGCCCAGCAGCTTGCGCAGGCGAAAAGACGACAGGGCACGGGGGCCCGAAATGGATAATATTTTTGTGGATAATATTTTTTGTGACATGGTTACCTGACCCGGCAAAGCCGGAACCAAAATTCCATCGCATGGAGGACATGTTAGCGCTTCGCGCCAAGACTGAAGCGGGGTGGGTCTTGGCGGGCACGCTGGTTCTCTCGGGATTTTTGTCTTTCCGATACCTTGAAGGATATGTCATCTCGACCGGAGGGAGAGATCTTGTGCAT